>JAQTLP010000001.1:0-126471 GCA_028714855.1 Phycisphaerae bacterium
TGAAGCCGTTGCCCCATTGGGTCAGAACACTATTTAGGGTCAGACTTTGGGTCCGAGGAAAAATGATTCTTTACCATTTATGGAGACTTGACCATGTCGCCAAAACCGCTTAGATGCAAAAAGTTGGGAGCTGGGGGCTAACCAATACGGAAGCGACGCAAAGCGTCGCAGTTAAAAAAAGGGAGTATGCGAGGAAGGGGCTAAACAATAAGGAATCCGCAATAAATTGCGGGGGATGTTTATAATAGGCCCCTCCACTTTGGTCGGGATGACACTTCGCGTCAATTGCATTGATGTTTTCGCGGTTTGGGAGAATGGAAAAGAAAAGTTCTGGCAAAGCGGGGCTTGTTTTTTTATATTATGCGGAAAGTGAATCAGTGAAAAAGATTAGTCAGATAAACAAGGAGGACGCAGGATGATTACGGAAATTACCAAAGAGAAACTCGATGTAAAAAGCTTCATTGGAGAGAAGGTCAAAGAGATTAAAGAGGCCGTTGGGAAGGGAACAGCCATCAACGCGCTATCGGGAGGGGTAGATTCATCAACGGTTACAATGCTGGGGCATCGTGCGCTGGGCGAACGTCTGAAAACAGTCTTTATCGAAAACGGGCTGATGCGAGCCGGGGAGAGCGAACAGGTGGTTGGATTTTTCCGAAAGCTCGGCGTTAAGGTGGAAGTGGTCGATGCACGCAAGGAGTTCTTTACGGCGCTGAAGGAAATCGACGACCCGGAAGAGAAACGGGAAGCCATTACACAGACATTCTACAAAAGCGTATTCGGACGGATTGTCAGGGGAAACGAGGCGAAGTATCTTCTGCAGGGGACAATTCTGACGGACGTCGACGAGACGGTAGCGGGGGTAAAACGGCAGCACAACGTCTTCGAGCAATTAGGGATTGACCCGCAGGAGGCGTTCGGCTACCGGATTATTGAGCCATTAATTCAGCTTCGCAAGGACGGCGTGAGAAAAGTCGGGCAGGCGCTGGGACTGCCGTTGGAACTATTCGCGAGGATTCCGTTTCCCGGGCCGGCACTTGCGGCGAGGGTGATAGGCGAGGTGACCCGCGAGCGAATTGAGACGGTGCGCGCGGCGACGGTTGTTGTCGAGCGGCTGCTCGGAGACAGCGGCGCATTTCAATATATGGCGATATTGCATAAAGACCGCGTGACGGGTATGCGGGACGGCAAGCGTGATTTTGGTCAGCAGATAGAGGTACGGTGCTGGGACAGCGTCGATGCGAGGACTGCAACGCCGACACGGCTGCCTTTCGAAATGCTCGAAAGACTATCGGAGGAGATTATCCGTGATGTGCCCGGGGTCGTGAGCGTTACATATAATATAGCTGCCAAGCCGCCATCCACAATCGAAGCGGTCTGAGGTCTTTTCGGCGATTAGGTGTTGAAAAAAGGGGGGAACCTACGATTTTTGGGTATTTCGGGCGGTTTTTGCGGAAGAGCTAAATATTGGAATTTAGCAAAAACTCTTGACACAGAGAGCCATTTACGTTAATTTCCGTTGTTCGACTGCCTTTGAGAAGGCAGAGTAATCAAGAAAAGAAGAGTTTGGAGGTATTTTGTGGCAAAAGAGCTGGCACGTGAACTGATAAACGCAGGGGTGCATTTCGGGCATGGGGTGAGCCGATGGAACCCGAAGATGGCCCCATTTATTTTTGCCAAGCGCGGCAATATCCATATTATAGATGTTAAGAAGACTTTGGCTGGGATACTGATAGCCAAGAAGCTGCTCGCCGAGATAGTATCTTCCGGGAAGGACGTTGTATTTGTTGGGACGAAGCGTCAGGCCCAAAAGGTCGTCGAAGGCGCTGCGGGCAAGTGCGGGATGCACTTTGTGTCCGAGCGATGGCTTGGGGGGACGCTTACAAACTTTCGGACAATCCGGTCTCAACTTCAAAAACTGCAGCAATTAGAAGCTATGCAGGAAGACGGGACGCTTGAAGCGGAAAGCAAGAAGATGGCATCGCGGCTGAAGCGCGAGCTGCGGAAGCTGAGAAGCAACCTGGGCGGCATCCGCGATATGACGAGACTGCCCGGCGCGGTTGTGGTGGTCGATGCGACGAAGGAATACCTTGCCCTGCACGAAGCCAAGAAGCTTGGCGTTACAACAATAGGAGTTATCGATACAGACGCGAACCCTGATACGGTTGACGTTGCGATTCCGGCGAACGACGATTCGATGCGGGCGATAGATTTGATACTAAACGAGCTTGCGGACGCAGTGGCAATCGGCAAGACGATGGTTTCAACGAGGCCAGAGGCCGGGCCACATCCGAAGCGAGCACGTTCGAGAAGGCCTGCGCTGGCCCGCGCGGATGCGGCAGAGGCAGCACCTGTTTCAGCCGGTGAAGCGAGCCAGTCGCCGGAGCAAGCACCGAAGGAACAGGCAGAGTCCGGGCAGTCAGAATAAGAGCACAAGAGTATAAGTGCACAAGTCAAAAGCACGGGAGTTTTTAAAGATGGCGGAAATTTCAGCTGCAACGGTAGTTAAACTGCGTAAGATGAGCGGTCAGGGGATGATGGACTGCAAGAAGGCCCTCGAGGAATCGAACGGGGACATAGAAAAGGCGATAGATATACTGAGAAAGAAAGGTCTTGCGACGCTGGCGAAGCGTGCCGAGCGGGAGACAACGGAAGGATTAGTTGTCGGCAAGGCCAGCAATGACGGCAAGGTCTCAGCGATGGCGACACTATGTTGTGAGACGGATTTTGTGACCAAGAGCGATGATTTTGCGGCGGCCGCGGCGGCGCTGGGCGATTACGCCCTGGCATGCCCGGCGGACGAAGGGGTGGAGAATCTTTTGGGGACATCTGTCGGCGGCAAGAAGCTCAGCGATATTGTGACCGAGATAGTCAGTAAGACGGGGGAGAAAATTACGGTCGGCGATTTTGCGAAATACAAGCTCGAAGGTCCCGGGCTTATAAGCACGTACATACACTTCAACGGCAAGGTCGGCACGATGGTGCAGATAGAGACCGGCGACGAGAAAACAGCATCCGGAGCCGCGATGAAGCAGACGGGGGCAGATATAGCGATGCATGTTACCGCGACGAAGCCGCTGTCACTGGACAAGAGCGGCATCAGCGCAGAGACAATCGAAAGGGAGAAATCCATTTTCGCCGAGCAGATTAAGAACAAGCCCGCGAATATCATCGATAAAATTGTCGAAGGCAAGATGAATAAATTCTTTGCCGAGAACTGCCTTGTTGCGCAGCAGTTTGTCAAAGACGACAGTAAGACCGTAGCAGCGGTTTTGGAAGAGGCGGCCAAACAATCGGGCGGAACGGCGAAGATAAAGAGATTTGTGCGGTTTGAAATCGGATAACGGACAGACCACGGACGGCGTATAGCGTTTAGAAGATGGGCAAGAGCAAATATAAACGGGTGTTGTTGAAGCTTTCGGGCCAAAGCTTTTGCAAGCAGGGGGAATTCGGGATAGACGGGGACGCGCTGGAGTCAATCGCCAAGAGAATCGCGGAGATTTGCAAAATCGGGCCAGAGGTGGCAGTTGTAGTCGGGGCGGGCAACTTTCTGCGAGGAGAGAGCTTTTCAGAGGTCAGCGGCATACCGAGAAACACGGCAGATTATATGGGGATGCTTGCCACAATTATAAACGCCTGCGCACTGCAGGAGACGCTTGAAAAGCTGGGACAGCCAACGAGGGTGCTCAGCGCTATAGAAGTTGCGGCGATGTGTGAGCCGTTTATCCGAAGACGCGCGCTTCATCATCTCGAGCAGGGAAGAGTAGCGATATTAGCCGGCGGAACCGGAAACCCATTTTTTACGACCGATACGTGCGCGGCTTTGAGGGCATCGGAGCTTGAGGCGGATGTGCTGATTAAGGCGACCAAGGTTGACGGCGTCTTCAGCGACGACCCTGTGAAAAATCCGAAGGCGAAGCTGTTTAAGAAATTATCTTACACTGACGTGCTGAAGAAAAATTTGCGAGTGATGGACCACTCGGCGATAAGTCTCTGTATGGACAACGATATATCGATAGTTGTTCTGAATATTTTCAAAGAGGGCAATATAACGAAGGCCATTTGCGGCGAGCAGGTTGGCACCTGTATCGGTTCGTAAATCGGGATCCGGAAGACTTGATCTAAGATGCGAGGTGTGGAAGATGCCTACTAAAGGAATTGTCGAGGAAAACAAATCCAAGATGAACAAAGCGATCGAGGTTTTGGCCGACGAGTTAAAAGCCGTTCGGACCGGCAGGGCTTCGACGGGTCTGGTTGAGAATATAAGGGCCGATTATTACGGGACGCCGACCCCGATTAAAACAATAGCTGCTTTGTCGACACCGCAGCACGATATGATTTTGATTAAGCCATTCGACCCGGGTTCGGTCAAGGAGATAGAAAAGGCAATCAAGAACAGCGATTTGAGCCTTGCACCTATTGTGGACAGAGGGCTGATAAGGCTGGCTATTCCGCCTCTTAACGAGGAGAGAAGAAGGGACCTTGTTACACAGGTCAAGCAGATGGGCGAGCAGGCGAAGATCAGCGTTCGCAATATCCGTAGAGACGCAATCAAGCATCTCGAAAAGCAGCAGAAAGACAAGACCATTACCGAAGACGACCTGCAGCACGGCAAGAAGCAAATGGACGATATCACCAAAGAGTGCATCGACAAAGTTGATTCGGTAGTCAAACACAAATCGGACGAGATAATGCTCGATTAATTCCGAGAGCCGCATCAGGCGGGAGCATCCTGCATTTTTACATCTTATATTTTTGTGCGGGGACAAAATACTTTTGGGGAATAAGCAGATGAGCGCAGAAGAAGCCGTCAAATCGGAGCCAAAGAAGAAAACAAAGAAAAAGATACTCAGGCGGGCAGCGGCACTTGCAGTTTTCGTTATCGTGCTTGCTGTTCTTGCGTTGCCGTGGTTTGTGTCATCGGAGAAGGGGCGGAAGATGATATTGGCCAGAATCAACAGCTCGATTGACGGAAAGATGGATTTTGCCGGTCTTACAATGGGCTGGTGGAGCGGGGTAATGGTCACGGACATAGGCTTTGACGACAGCGCGGGGCGGATTTCCGTTCGGGTCAAGCAAATCACAACGAAGCCGCATTACGGCTCTATTTTGACCGGGGGTTTGTCGCTGGGTAAGACAGAGGTATTAGAGCCGAGGGTAGAAGTGAATCTTGCCCGTCCTCAGGTGCAAAAGCCGCAGCGTCCCAAACAGGAAGAGAAGTCGCGGTCGGCTGGTCTGCCAATCAAAAGAGTCGAGATGATTGTCAAGGATGGCGACTTGAAAGTGACAGATGCAAAGTCAGAGACGGTTGAGCTTTCACAGATAAACTCGCGGTTAAATTTGCAGGGGCCGAGAGAGCAAACGGATTTCGATGTAGATATGACTGTTGTTGACGGCGGCAGAGAATCGAAGATTGCCGCAAACGGGCGCATAGTTCCCGGGCGAGGGTGGCGATGGGAAGGGACCAGCGGAGAAGTTACCGTCGAGGTCAATGATTTGGAGCTCGGGTCTTTGTCGCTGCTTTTTGCGATGGGCGGGATAGATGTCGAGGCCGAGGGAAACATTTCCGGCAATATAGCGGGCGAAATCAGCAATGGTCAGCTTGAAAAGATGAAAGCGGAGATTAATGGGAAAGATTTAGACGTCAACACCGTTAAATTGACGGGCGGGCGAATTAAGACAAGTCAATTGGGCGTAAACGTGAAGTTGGCGCGAGCCAAGGACATGATAAATATAGAGAGCTTCGATATTAAATCGGACTGGCTTGCGGCAGAGGGACACGGCGTTATCCCCACGACGGCAGGTTCGCTGGATGAGTTTTTGAAGACAGATTCGAGCTTGAGCGGACGTTTTGAAGTAGATATGGCGCAGCTTTCAGCCCAGATGCCGGGGGTGCTTAAGCTTAAGGAGGGGACAAATGTAACTTCCGGGGTGTTAAGTGGTGACATTGAAACGCTGATGGAAGACGGAGAAAGGAAAATAAAGGGGCAGTCAAATCTTGAAGGACTGGCGGGGATGGTCGGCGGGAAGGCAATAGCTTTGTCGCAGCCGGTGCGGGTAGAGGCGGAAATAACATCGGAAAAGGACGGGGTGAAATTCGACAAATTAGATTTGTCTTCGGCGTTTGCCAAAGTCAATTGCAGCGGCACAACACAGGCGTTCAGGTATCACGGTGATATTGATTTGGCGAGATTACAGGCGGAGTTAGGGCAATTCGTGGATACCAAAGGATACGGAATAGCAGGCGAGCTTTCCGGGCAAGGTGAAGTGGCTGTCAAGGAAGACAAAATTTCGGCAGCGGGTTCATCGACGGTTAAGAATTTTCGGCTAAGCTCGGCGGAAGGGGTGAGCGCCTTTGAGCCGGCGGCGGCGATAGATTTTTCCGCTGCGGTCGAGCGCAAGGAAAATATTCTCGATGTTGATTTTGTAAAAGCAAAGGCGAGCCTGGGCGAGGTAAATATAAAGGATACTATTCTGCCGTTAGGGAAAGAAAATAAGGGAGAGATGAAGCTTGACGTTTCCGCAAAGGATATCGATTTGCAAAAGGCGCAGCCGTTTGCGGTTTTGCTGGCGGATTTTCCGAGAGAGATGCAGTTATCGGGAATTGCCGGAGGTCAAGCAGCGGTTCGTTCGAAGAATGACAAATATTTCGTTACGACAGAGGGGATTCAGATTAAGAATTTGAGGGTCAATTATCCAGGGAAGGCGCCTTTTGAGCAAAGAGAGGTCTCAGCGGTTTTTGACGCGGAGGCAGATTCGGCGGAGAAAACTATAATCGTTAAGAAGTTTCAGATAGAGAGCGACCAGATAAAAGTTCGCGGGGCGTTCAGCAAGACAAATGAAGGCGAGAAAACGAAAGTGGAAAGCCGGGCCGAGTGCGAATACGATTGGGCGGCGGTCAGCACAATTGCAGCTCCTTTTCTGCCCGCCGGCCTGCAAATGAGCGGCAAACGCAAGGACACAATAACATTCAATTCGCAGTGGCCGACGAACGACCCTGACAAAATGCTTGCCAATATGACTGGTTCGGCCAAGCTCGGTTTTGACAGCGCTGAATATATGGGTCTGCAAATCGGCGCAACGGAAATGGCCGTAAATATCGACAAAGGCAAGTTGATGATCCCGCCGTTTTCAGCAACCGCAAACAACGGCACGCTTAATTTTGGCGCAAACGCGGATTTCAGTCAAAAGCCCACGCTCTTGATGATCACGCAACCAATGAATATTGTAAAGGATGTGCAGATCAATGACCGTGTGGCGGCGGCGCTGCTCAAGAATGTAAATCCGATATTTGCAAACTCTCGCAATGCTCAGGGTGTTGCCAATTTAGAATGTCGTGAGCTGGCGATCCCTCTTAGCGGCGGTACGGAAAACGATACGAGGATCGACGCGACCATTTCGATAATGAACCTTAACCTGCAATCGCCTCTGCTGCAGGTATTGGCAATAGCACTTAAAAGGGACATGAGCAGCGGCATGGCACTGCGTCCAAGCCAGTTTGTAATGAGGCATGGCGTTCTTAGCTATGACAAAATGCAGATAGATCTTGGCGATATGTCGCTGATATTCGGCGGTCAAATGGGGCCTGGCAATAAGATGAATATAACAATGACTTTGCCGGGGCTGGGCGGCATTGCATTGAAGGGTACAAAGGATAAACCCGAAATAGACGCTATCAAAATGGCGCAGCTGATTCTTCAGCAGCAACTGCTCAGCAGCGGACGTGAGGGGCAGCCACAGGCCGGCCAGACACAGCCGCAACAGGAGCTGCCGGTGGAAGAGCTGATAAATAAAGGTTTGGAAGAACTTTTTAAAAACAAGAAGAAATAATCGACTATTTATTGTGAGTTTCCATCAACATATTATTGGCCGATGATTTTTACCAGCGCACGTTTTTTGCGTTTGCCGTCGAATTCGCCGTAGAAGATTTGCTCCCAGGGGCCGAAATCGAGCTTTCCATTAGTTACGGCGGCGACGATGTCTCTGCCCATAATTGTCCTTTTTAGATGGGCGTCGGCGTTGTCTTCGGCGCCATTGTGCTGATATTGCGAATAGGGTTTTTCGGGGGCGAGTTTTTCAAGCCAGGATTCGAAGTCGTGATGCAGGCCGGGCTCATCATCGTTGATGAATACGCTTGCGGTGATGTGCATGGCGTTGACGAGGCACAGGCCGTCTTTGATGCCGCTTTCTTCGAGGCACTGTTCGACCTGCGGCGTAATGTTAATAAGCTGGCGTCTTGTTTTTGTGTTAAACCACAATTCTTTTCTAAAGCTTTTCATATCGCTTTTTCCTTCAGCAGTTTTCGATAGACGGATTCGATGGTGTTGACCATAGTGTTTGGAGCGAATTTTTCTTTTACGGATTCGCGGCCGGCTTTGCCGAGCGAGTCTCTCAGATTTTTATCTTTTATCAATTCCGCACAGGCGTTTGTTAATTGCTCGACATTTTTCGGTTCGATGAGGCGGCCTGTGTTTTCATTCACGACTTCGCGAGCGCCGTCGACGTCGAAAGAGACGGCGGGTTTGCCTGAAGCAAGCGCCTGAGGCAGCGTGCGGGCAAGGCCTTCCCGCAGAGAGCAGTGGACGAGGATATCCGAGGAGGCGATGGCGAGGGGGATTTGGTGCGGGGGGAGAAGGCCTGTGAATTTGATTTTTTCAGAAAGGCCTAACTGGCGAACTTGTTCTTTGTAGCGTTCTGACAGGTTGCCGTCGCCGACGAAGAGCCAGACGGCGTTTTTGTATTTTTGCGAGAGGGTTTTAGCTGATTCGATAATATAGTCGTGGCCTTTGAGCATAAACAGTCGCGCGATGGTGACAAGGACGACGGCATCTTCGGCGATACCGTATTTAAGGCGGAATACTCTTCTGAGTTTTTCAGAGACTGGCTGGAGGAAATCGTCCTCTTCGATAGCTGAATAGGCAGTGGTAAACTGTTCGGGTCGGCCGATGCCAGCGGCGAAGGCCTGCGCGGTCATCGCGTTGGCGACGCTGATGAAGAAATCGGTGCGTTTGGCGGCTGATTTTTCGACGGCGATGTAGAATTTATTTATCAGATCATTTTGATACGGGTGAAAAGCGAGGCCGTGGATTGTGTGGACGATTTTCGTATTGCGTAAGCGGTGCGCTGCGAAGCGGCCGAGGATACCTGCCTTGGCGGAGTGGGTGTGGACGATATCGGGCTGGATTTCTTTCAGGAGTTTTTTTATAGCCATATAGGCAGGGACATCGTGAAACGGGTTAATCTGGCGGCGCAACGAATCTATCACGATTGTTTTATAGCTTTGGTTTCTGGTTTGTTCGAAGAGCTCGCCTTCAGGGCCCAAAGCAGGGCCTGTGATTAGGGTGACATCATGGCCACGCTGGGCGAGCAGCTTGCAGGTAATCAGCGTATTTTCCTGCGCGCCACCTAATATGAGCCTTGTGATTATATGAACTATCTTCATTTAGTATTTAATCCACATAAGGCATAAGCCGCTGGCCGGGGCGAGGGGTCCGGCGGCCTTGCGGTCTTTCGCGTCGAGAATTTCGGTTATTTTTTCAGGTTTCCATTTGCCCCTGCCTACTTCGACGAGGGTGCCGACGATATTTCTGACCATATTATACAGAAATCTATCGGCTTCGATATCTATATAAACCCATTTGTCTTCCTGCGCAACCTCGCATCGCATTACGGTGCGAACGGAGTTGTCGCGCTTGTCGGCGGCGGAGGCGAAGGATTTGAAGTCTTTTGTGCCGAGCAGCATTTTAGCGGCGGCATCCATCGCGGCAATATCGAGAGGGTTGGGCCTGTGCCAGCAATTGCGGGTTTTAAGGACGTTTCGGTTTTTGCCGGTAAAGATTGTATAGCGGTACAGCTTGCACTTAGCTGAGCCGGAGGCGTCAAAATCCTTGTCGACTTCAACGGCTTCGGTAACGACGATATCCCGCGGGAGGCGGTGATTGAGCGCATTGACGAAATTTCCGGTCGGTATGGGCGAATCGATGAGGAAATTAGCAACCTGTCCGAGCGCGCTGACGCCTGCATCAGTTCTGCTGCAGCCATTTATTTTTATGAATGTGCCGGTCAAATCGCCGAGCGATTGCTGGAGCAGACCCTGGATGGTGTTTTTGCCCGGCTGATTCTGCCAACCGGAATAATTGAGACCATCGTAGCTTAGAGTCAGTTTTATATTGCGAGGCGCCATCGCAGATGATTATAGCAATTTTTCGGCGATTTGGACAGCGTTCAGGGCAGCCCCTTTTCGGAGCTGGTCGCCTGCGACCCAGAGATTAATGCCGCGGTTTTCAGGAATGGATTCATCCTGACGGATTCGGCCGACGAAGATATTGTCCTTGTCGGTGGCGTCGATTGGCATCGGGAAGCGGTTGTTTTTGCGGTCGTCCAATACCGAGACGCCCGGCGCGGTGCTCAGGAGATCCCTGACCTGGTCGGGGGTTATGGGGTCAGTAAATTCAAGATTGATGCTCTCGCAATGGGCTCGCAAGACCGGGATTCGAACGCAGGTGCAGGTGATGGCGATGTCGGGGCAGTCGAATATTTTCCTGGTCTCATTGACCATTTTCATTTCTTCCTGATTGTAGCCGTTGGGCTCGAGAGAGGAATTATGGCTAAAGCAGTTGAACGCTATCTGGTACGGGAAAATCTTCATGGTCGGCGGTTTGCCGGCGAGAATTTCGCGAGACTGGTTTTCCAATTCGAGCATCGCCGACATACCCGCTCCGCTGGCAGCCTGGTAGGTGCTGACGACCATTCTTTTGACGGGGTTTGCCTTGTGCAACGGCCAGACGGGGACTATTCCGATGATGGTCGAGCAGTTCGGATTAGCGATGATGCCCTTATGCTCAGCGATTTTCTGCGGGTTGATTTCGGGTACGACCAGAGGGACGTCTGGGTCCATTCTGAAGGCGGAGGAGTTATCGACAACGACTGCGCCAGCCCGGGCGGCTATTGGGGCGAATTCTTTGCTTCTGTCTCCGCCGGCACTGAACAGAGCGATATCGATACGGTCGAAGCTGTTTTTGGTCATTTCCTCGACGACGTATTCTTTGCCTTTGAATTCGATTTTTTTGCCTGCCGAGCGGCTGCTTGCGAGGACTTTCAGAGAGGTAAAGGGGAAATTCCGCTGTTCGAGGATTTTCAGGAATTCCTGTCCGACAGCGCCAGTCACTCCGGCAATAGCTACATTACAAGCCATGTTTTCAGACTCCTATTTCGCACACATAATAAGGGGCAGCCAAGGTAAACGACTGCCCGTTAAAGCCACAAATTAGTGAATAAAGCGGGATTATAGCACTTTTACTGCTATGAAGCAATAGCCGGAGGCTAATATAAGGTATTTATTTTGCTTATTGCGCTGCCGGGTCATCGGCGGTTTTTTGCCAGATTTCGGCCATTACGGAGGCGGTAATAATACAGATAAAGACAAAAATGGCGGCGGGTATCGCCACTTTTTCATTGAAATGTTTGAGCGCCAGGGCCGAGCCCAAGCCGGCGTTTTGCATACCGATTTCGATGGATAGCGTTCGTTTTCTGTTTTTATTCATACGAAAGACGGCGCCCACCCCGTAACCAGTGAGCATTCCGTACACGTTCAGTATTATTGCTGCTGCGAGAATCAGGCCTGTTACCTTCGGCAGGTAGTCTCTATTTAAGGCGATGACGAGCGAGCAGATAAATATTATGAAGGTTACCGATATGGCGGGGAAGACCGGCAGGAGCTTTTCCATTTTTTCTTTTAGAAAATGTCTGACGCCGAAGCCGACAAACAAGGGCAGAATAACCATGTAAATCACGTTGAGAACCATATCCAGAAAAGGGACGGGCACTTGTGAGCGGGCCAAAAGAAAAGTCAGGCCCGGCGTTAATAAAGGACAGAGCAAAGTGGATACGGTTGTCAGCGAGACCGAATAGGCAACATCCGCCTTGGCGATGTAGCTCATAACGTTGCTTGACATTGCACCTGGGGCTGAGCCGGTAAGGACTAAGCCGACCGCAATTTCGGGCGGGAAGGCGAAAATTTTGGCGAGGACGAAAGCGCCTAAGGGCATAATAGTAAACTGCGCGCAGGTGCCGATGAGGACGATGAGCGGTCTTTTGGCTATTCGCTTGAAATCCTCAAGCTGCAGCACGGCGCCGATTCCGAACATTGTCAGGGCAAAAAAGTGGTTGTTATAGCTTTTTAAAGCAATGAAAGGCGCAGGGAAGAAGTAGGCTACTGCTCCAAACAAAATGACCCAAGCAGCGAAATACTTTGTATAAAAAGACAAAATCCTGGCGAACATAACCTATGAGTTTAACGCTGCATTTTCGGCGTGGCAATATATTTATATTCTTTAAAACAAAAGCCCCGCACGGGAGCGGGGCTTTTTGTGTTTAAGGGAAAACTTACAAGAGCAACTTACTGTTTTTCTTTGGGCAGTTTAAGCACAACGAACATTGTGGCTTGTCCCTGTCTTATCCGGAGAAGGACGGCGTCTTCTTTAGCGGCATCTTCTATTGCCTGCTTGAAGGATTTCGTGTCTTCAACGGGCTTTTTGTTGACTTCCATAATAAGCGCTCCGGTCGAGATGCCGGCAAGTTGAGCGATTGACCCTGATTCGACCTGCGTGACAATAACTCCAGTGAGGCTTTCGTAGCCGTATTGCTTTGCCAAATCATCGGTAAGGTCCTGGACGGCAAGACCTAATTTTTCAAGAGTTTCCGAGCCGCCTTTTGCGTCTTGTCCCTTTGCCGGACGTTCGCCGAGTTTGGCAGTCAGAGTTTCTTTCTTTCCGTCCCGCAGTATGGTTAATTCCACATCAGTGTCTGGTTTTATCGCTGAGACTCGGCCCTGCAATTCTCTTGCTGATTCGACGGGTTTGCCGTTAAGCTCGGTAATGACATCGCCTGGCTTTAGTCCGGCTTTTTCGGCAGCGGAATCCTTTGAAACCTCCGGAACGAGCACACCTTTGGTGTCTTTTTTCAGGTCGAAGAAGGGAGCGTTTTCGGCAGTCAGGTCCTGGATGCTGACGCCAAGGAAGCCGCGGGCGACTTTGCCGGTTTCAACGAGCTGTTTATAAATGGATTTAGCCATATTGATAGGGATGGCAAAACCGATACCCACGTTGCCTGCCCAGTAGCTGCGGCCGCCCGGGCTGATTATAGCGGTATTAATTCCTACTACCTTTCCATCAAGATTGAGCAGAGGTCCGCCGGAGTTTCCCGGGTTTATGGCGGCGTCGGTCTGGATGTAATCTTCATACTCGGCGAGACGGAAGCCGCTTCTGCCTTTAGCGCTAACGATGCCTGCGGTTACGGTATGCGATAGTCCAAAAGGATTTCCGATAGCGAGGACCCATTCGCCGACTTCAAGCTTGTCGGAGTCGGCCATTTCGAGAAACGGCAGGTCATTGCCGTCGATTTTTATGACAGCGACATCTGAATCTGGATCTGTTCCAATAACTTTCGCCTCGACCTCCTGGTTGTTTCCCTGTTTGACCATAACTTTTTCGGCTTCTCCGACGAGGTGATTGTTTGTCAGTATGTAGCCGTCAGAGGAGACAATAAAACCTGAGCCCTGTGCCATTTGTTGGAATTTTCGCGTTTGAGGGGCCTGGGGGGCGCGTTGGCGCTGGCGGGGTGATGGACGGCCGAAGAAACGTTCAAACAAGTCGTCATCAAAGGGGTCGCTGAATTGCCAGTCCGGCATTTGCTGTGTGATGGTTTGGCTGGCTTTTATTCCGACGACGGCTGGCGAGGTCTTTTCGGAGATTTTAGCGAAGGCCTTACCCATCTGGCGCAGGGTATCGATGCTGTTTGGGTCCTGAGCAGAAGCCGAGAGCGGAACGAGGAGTAAAAGCATAAGAGAAGCTGAAATTAGATAGAGTGACAAAGCTTTGTTCTGCTCGAGATTAATCGTTTTCATATTGGTCTCCCGACATTCTAAATATTTTGACATTTCACCATAAACAGTAATTTAGACGGATATAGCCTATACGGTTTTACTGCCGTACAGGTTCGCGCCGGTGATTTTTCGCCTAACTATTGATGGTTAAATCGGTTATGGCGTTAGCCAAGCTCTTCGTCAATCCAGCCGACCAATTCTTTAACATCGTCGAGGGTAATATCACCCATATGTGCGATTCTGAAGGTCTTTTCCTTGAGGTCGCCGTAGCCGTTTCCGAAGGCGGTATTATGCTTTTTCTGGACGGCACTTATAATATCAGCCACAACGATTCCTTTGGTATTTTTTACCGTTGTGAGGGTGTTAGATGCGTATTCTTCCTCGCAGAAAAGGGCGAAATTTTTCTTTGCCCAGCTTCTGGTGAAGTCACCCATTTCTTTGTGCCTTTTCCATACATTTTCCATACCTTCGGCGAGCAGCTTTTCGCACTGATAGTTCAGGGCCATAATATGCGGGATAGCCGGGGTGGTAGGGGTCTGATTTTTTTCAGCCGACTTTGCAAAGCTCTGGAAGTCGAAGTAATACCCTCTTTGAGGGACTTTCTTGCTTTTTTCCAGCGCCCGATTACTGACGACTGCCACAGCAAGTCCCGGCGGAATGGCAAAGGCTTTCTGGACCGATGCGAAGGCCACGTCCCAGCCGAGCTCATCGAAATGTAAAGGCAGGCCTACCATCGCGCTGACGGCGTCCACAAATACGAGGACATCCGGATATTTTTCCTTCATCATTTTGCTGACTTCATAAAGGGGATTCATCAGACCCGTGCTTGTTTCGTTATACATAAGGGTAACGGCGGCGTATTTTCCGGTCGCCAGTTTCTCATCAATCATTTCCGGCGTGACGGGTTTTCCCCACTCGACCTTTATTTCATCGGCTTTTCTGCCGCAGCTTCTAACTACATCGGCCCATTTATCGCTGAATGCGCCGCAGCAGGAGCACAGGACGGTCTCGTTAAAATCCACGCAGTTGCGGATGGACGCCTCCCAAATACCGGAAGCGGAAGACGTGGACAGGAAGATATTCTGTTTAGTGAAGAGGATTTTTTTGAGCATATCGACCGTGCCGGAATGCAGCTGGGCGTATTCTTTGCCACGGTGGCCCAGTGTCGGGCGGGCTAGCTGCTGCAAAACATCGTCATTGACTTTTACGGGGCCTGGTATGAACAATCTCGGCGGGTTTTTCCAATCTACCATAAACTTCTCCTATAGAAAGAGGGTTATAATTTGTTAATAGTCAAACCTGAAAAGATTTTCGGATAAAAATAGGTTGATTTCTGGGGCATTTTTTCACCGGCGGCGGTAACCAGTTTTATCTGCTGCATTTTTACCGGGTTTGTAAAGAAGGCCGCCTGTTTCTGCCCCGAATCAACTTTGGCGATTGATTCGTCAATCGCGGTATCAGTGTCTTTTATATATTCTAACCGGGAGCCATCCGCAAGCTGTTTTTCGCCGATGCCTAATAATTTTTCGAGTATGAGCTTGTGCAGCACGGAAACATCGAGCGACCTCCAGTGGACGCTCATATTCGGCGCAACCGAGTCCATTGCCTGTTTATTTTTCAGGACTGCCACGCGGAAGGCGCCTCCGGCGTAAATTCCGAAAGCGGTCTTGTCGTTGTCGTATTCGGTCTTCATTTGCGCGAGCATTTTTTGTCTGGCGGCAGCCTTGTCGCCTGAGCGAGCGTCAAATTTATACTTGGTGATTTCGAAGTTTTCTTTGAGCGAGGCAATTAACTTTACAGCGTCGAAATTTTCGAGATTGCTGACAATGCGGTGGGTGGCGAGGACGACCACGCCCTCGTTTTCGGTATTTGTGAATGCGAGCATCCGGTAAGCGGCCGCGGGGTTGGAAGATTCTTTGGAGTAGATAAGAGCCGTTTCGTAACGGTGATGGCCGTCGGCAATAATGCTGCTCTTATCGAGCATCATTTTAGTGATTGCGTCGATGTCTTTTTTGTCGGTTACAGCAAAAATACGATGCCGGACGTCTTGCTCATCCAGGAAGTCTATAAGCGGTTTTTGGGCAGAGGCTTTTTCAATAATTTTGTCTGCGATTTTTTGTTTGTCTTCATAGAGCATAAAGGGCATGCCGAAGTCTGAGGCGGTAGCTCTTTTAAGACTAAGCCGGTCGGTTTTTGGCGCATTGAGAGTTTGTTCGTGCGGGTAAATGGAGCCTTTAGGGGCGAATTCCTCGAGGCGGGCCAAAGCGATGAAGCTGGGTCGGCTGTATTTGACGCCGGCGAGTTGGAAATCCTGAACGTATGCGTAGATTGTCTCGGCCGGGTCCTGTTTCAGGGCACCTTTTTTTATCCAGTCGTTGAGGTAGTTTGCGGCCCTTGTGTATTGGTTGTTGTCGGCGTTATCAGAAGGAGATGTTTTTCCTTTGATTATGCGCACGATATTGTATTCGCTTTTTTCATAGAGCGCCTGCTGCTGGGCAGGGCTTATGACATCATAGGGAGGGGAAATACAGCTACCCACATCGCCGACCGCTACCGCATCAAACCTGAACGCCTTGAACGGCTTGAGCTTCATCATCACCGCCTTCGAACCTCTAATTTAATATTGGTATTGAATTCTGAATTTGTTTGTTTTGGTATCGTCAAAAGCTGTGAACGGGGAATGATACCAAAGCATGGGCAATATGTCAAATATGTTAAGGGCACAGAAAATGAGAATAAGAAACTGGGTGTGTTCTGTTGCGGTGATAATAGCGGTTTTATCAGCCGGCGGGGCTGGACAGATATAGATGTGGTTGGGACAGCGCTGAAATTCAGCTTTTGGGGTTTTTTCTGCCTGGTTTTGGTGTATGCCTCCGGCGTATGCGAATTTCACAGGTTGCTCGACTTTTTATGAAGCTTACCGTGTTTTTAGGTAAAAAATGGGGATTTTTAAGAATAGGTTCCAAAAAGGTTAGAAAGCTTGCCATTTTGCTTGACAATTTAAGCGAGGCGGAGTAGGGTTTTAGGCCGTTAGGCAGGTTCGTTTTTTGGGCCGGCAAAGGAAGGAAGAGTGAGAGTGACGAGAAGAAGGATGGAGAGGGTGAATTCAGTACTCAAAGGATGAGCGTTTCCCCCTTTATTTCCCGCAAAATCGACTGTCACTGCTGATCTATTTTATTAACGCATTAAGTTTATTTAACATTTTTGGAGGAGATGGGATGAAAAAGTTAATTACAATTTGTTTGGTAGTAATGATTTTAGGAGTTAGTGATGTTGCGCAAGCAGACTGGAGCGGCGCAGCTACGGTCAGGGACGAGACGTTCTATGTTGCCTCAACAGGTCTGACACTTGGTGGTTGGACAACTGTTTGGGAGGATGTATCTGGGTATGCAATAACAGATAATTTCCAGATCAACATGGAGTATCAGGCTGGTATACTCGATAGTGATATTGCCAATATCAACACCTACCTCTATCCGGCCAATGCGGCCTTCCCCG
This sequence comes from Phycisphaerae bacterium, assembly GCA_028714855.1. NCBI lineage: Bacteria > Pseudomonadati > Planctomycetota > Phycisphaerae > Phycisphaerae bacterium. The sequence goes on from JAQTLP010000001.1 coordinate 17,378, forward strand.
ATAACCATACCGATGGTACCTGGACGCTGAACTACAGCGACCCTGAATGTTACGTTTTCAATATCAATCTTGCAGGCGGACTGACTATTTATGAATACGACGGTCTGGCCGAAACTGTCGGCGGCTCTGATATCAAGTGGACTCTCACGGCGTGGCATCAGACGGTACTTGCCGGCGATATAGTTGGAAACGCACTTGTGGTAGTTCCCACAGGAACATACAGGCCGTTTATCAATGACCCGCCTGTGAATAATGTAGAAGTATTTGACGGCAATCTTGACTGTGAGGTTTTGGCGTACACTTTTACTGGCGATGCGAGCGGAATTGGCAGCGGCAGCACGCTTGGTGTAGTGCTTGTCCCCGAGCCGGCGACGATTTGTCTGCTTGGGTTTGGCGCTTTGAGTCTGCTTCGCAGTAAACGGTAAACAGAAGTTGATTTGCAAAAATATGTAGAATTAACGGCTGCGAGGATTTGTCCTCGCAGCCGTTTTTGTTGCGATAATTACTTTGTGGGAGGGAAAGGTGCTTTGGAAATTTGCAGTCTTAGCCGGCATCTCAGACACCGCTTCGCTTCTTCCATAGCGGTTTCTTTATCAAAACCACATTCTACCTGACAAAAGTCATTTATTCTTTTGTCAGCGGCGAGGGCAGTCATTTTAGCTCTTGGCTTATCGGCAAAACCTTCGTCCCTTCCCAGTTTGGGATTTTCCGGCTCGTCGGGTGCGTACTTCTGGTCGATTTGGCCTTTGCCTCCGAGGTATTTGTCTATGGAAATCGCTGCTTTTCTGCCGGCTTGAATCGCTTCAATTACAGAGGCAGGCCCGCTTGCCATATCGCCTCCTGAAAAGACACCTTTTCTCGAACAGGCGAGAGTCTCTTCGTCTGCGAGGGTATATCCCCACTTGTTCGCGCCGAGATTGAATTTCTCCGGCACAGCGGGTTTTTGGCCGATAGCTGTTATTATCCTGTCGAGTTCGATTGTGAAATTACTGTTCTCGATGGGGACAGGTTTTCTTCTTCCACTGGCGTCAGGCTCGCCCAGCTTCATTTTGATGCATTCTAATTTTAATTTGTTCTTTTCAGGCAGCACCCTTTGAGGCGCCACAAGAAAATCGATGTTTACGCCTTCGCTTATCGCATCTTCGACCTCTTCGTGGGCCGCTGGCATTTCCTGGCGGGTCCGCCGATAGAGGATGGTAACTTTTTCCGCGCCAGCCCTGAGGGCGGTCCTGGCTGCATCAATGGCGGCGTTGCCTCCGCCGACGACAGCCACTTTGCCGGCGATGTCAACCTTGCCCCCTGCATTTACATCCCTTAAGAAGGACACGCTGTCCAGCACCCGCGGGTCATCTTCTCCGGGAATCCCCATTTTCATATCCTGATGGGCACCAATAGCCAGGAAAACGGCATCGAAACCCTGCTCGAACAGGTGGTCGAGCGATTCTACTTTCGTATTTGTTTTTATTTCTACGCCGATATTCTCAATATATTTGATTTCCTGATTCAGGACTTTTTCCGGCAGACGATATCTTGGGATTCCAGTCCTGAGCATTCCGCCCGGCTCGGGGAGGGATTCAAAAACAGTCACCGAGTGTCCCTGTTTTCGCAGGAACCACGCAGCGGTCAATCCGGCGGGGCCGGAACCTACGATGGCGACTTTTTTGCCCGTTTGCGGCGCGATTGTGACTTTCTTCTGCCAGGCGTTCGAATCCTGCTCGGCAACGAATCTTTTCAGCGCCCTTATGGCCACCGGCTCATTTACATCGCACCTGCGGCAGGCGTCTTCGCATGGGTGGGTACATACGCAGCCCAATACGTACGGGAACGGGGCTTTTTCTCTTATGACCTCCACGGCATCCTGAAACCTGCCTTCGGCGATAAATCTTACATATCGCGGAATATCCACGTGCGCTGGGCAGGCGTCTTTGCAAGGGAGAAGCTTTTTCTCGCGTTCCTGTTCTTCGAAGGTTTCTTTGTCGGCCAGCGCGCCTGTGGGACATACTTCGATGCAGGCGCCGCAGAATTTGCAATCGGCGTCCCTGATAGATGAATCGCTGCCCGTTCCGACAATCGTATTTATGCCGCGGTTTACGAATCCAATCGCGCCGACACCCCTGATTTCCTGACAGATTTTGATGCAGCGTCCGCACAGGATACATTTATTCATGTCCCTGACAAATAAAGGCTCGTCCGAGACCACGGGGAGGTTTCTCGAATGAGGGACATATCCGCGGAGCACTTCTTTTACTCCTATCCATTCGACGACCTTTTTCAGCTGAGAGGGTTTTTCTACGTCCGCTCCAATCTCGCTGAGCATCAGCCAGACGATATTTGTCCTGAACTCCTGAATCTGCTCGGAGTCGGTATGCACGACCATTCCATCTTTGACCTGCGTGGCACAGGCGATAGGAAAACCGGGGACACCATCAATTTTTACGATGCACAGGCGGCAGGAACCTATTGGGGGAATGTCGGGATGATAACATAAATTGGGTATATAAATGCCGGCATCCAGCGCCGCTTCGAGCACTGTTTTTCCGGCTTGCGTTTCTATCTTTCTGCCATTGATATTTAATTTAATCATTGTATGGCCATAAACTCGCAGGCATTAAAACAAGCCTTGCATTTTATACATTTGTCTTTGTCAATTACTGCGTATTCTTTCTTTCGCCACCGGATTGCATCAACGGGACAGGCCTTGTAGCATTGCCCGCATTTAACACACTTGCTTTCAATGACCTCGTATTTCAAAAGTTCCGAACACGCGTGGGATGGACAAATCCTGTCTTTCACATGTGCTTCGTACTCATCCCTGAAGTATTTCAGGGTCGTCAGTACCGGATTGGGGGCAGTATTGCCAAGCCCGCAGAGCGCAGTACTTTTTATAGTTCCGCTCATTTCCTGCAGGAACTTAATGTGCTCCTCGCGGCCTTTGCCTTCGGTGATAGCATCAATGACTTCGAGCATTCTTTTTAATCCCACCCTGCAGGGGACGCATTTTCCGCAGGATTCGGCCACCGTGAAATTTATAAAAAATTTCGCCATATCAACCATACAGGCGCGCTCATCCATCACAATCATTCCGCCCGAACCCATAATTGCGCCGGTCTGCGTAATGGATTCGTAATCGATAGGCGTATCCAAAAGACTTTCGGGCAGACACCCGCCCGAAGGTCCGCCTATCTGGACGGCTTTTAATCCGAGCCTCTTACTTACCATTCCGCCGCCCGGGCCGAATATAAGCTCTCGTATAGTTGTCCCCATCGGAACCTCCACCAGACCAGTATTTTTTACCTTTCCCGCCAGGGCGAAAACCTTGGTGCCTTTGCTCTTTTCTGTTCCGATAGCGGCAAACCACCCGGCCCCTTTTGTAACTAGATGCCTGATGGCAGCCAAAGTTTCCACGTTATTGATGACCGTCGGCTTATCCCATAGTCCTTTTTCTACAGGGAAAGGCGGCCTGGGCCTCGGCATTCCACGATTGCCTTCTATAGAGGCAATAAGGGCGGTTTCCTCGCCGCATACAAATGCACCGGCTCCTTCTTTTATACGAATGTCGAAAGAAAAGGTGCTGCCGAGAACGGATTTGCCTAAAAGCGATTTTTCTTTGGCCTGCGAGATGGCCTTGTTTATTCTTTGCACCGCCAGCGGATATTCCGCCCGGCAGTAAACGTATCCGTGGCTTGCGCCTATGGCGTAACCGGCGATAATCATTCCCTCAATTACGGAATGCGGGTCTCCTTCCAATACGCTGCGGTCCATAAAAGCGCCGGGGTCGCCTTCGTCGGCGTTGCAGATTACATATTTTTCATTACTCTTGACGGCCCTGCACAATTCCCACTTCCGCCCTGTAGGAAAGCCTGCCCCGCCCCTGCCCCGCAGGCCGGATTTTTTAATCTCTTCAATAACTTTTTCCGGGGCCATGCCAAGCACTTTTTTCAGCGCGCTGTAGCCGCCGTGCGATAAATAGTCATCGATATTCTCGGGGTCAATCTCGCCGCAATTCGAAAGAACGATTCGCATCTGGCCGGCGAAGAACTGCTCGTAATCTTTTCCAGCAAGCAGTTTTTTTACCGGTTCGCCTGAAACGAGGTGCTTTTCAACGAGTTCGGGCACATCGGAGGGCTTGATATATTCATAAGTGACCCTGCCGAGCTCCGGCGTGATAATATCCACCAATACGTCTCTAAACAGGCCCCTGTCGCCGGTCCTTACAATCTCGCACTTGTCGGTTAATTTGTGCCGCTTCAGCTCGCTTTTAAAAATGCTTTCCACCTTTTCAGCGCCGGCTGAAAGCCCACTCGTACCCATACATATAAGTATTTTGGTTTTCATTTATTTAGCTTTGCCTGACCTGTAGTTATCCAGAAGCTCATCTATCTTTTGAATCGTGCACCTTCCGTGGAAGTCGCCGTCGATTACAATGACTGGCGCCATGCCGCAGCATCCGAGGCAGGCGACTCTTTCCAGAGAAAACATATTGTCCGGCGTGATTCCGTCCACGTCTATTCCCAATTTATCCGACAGGTGGTCGAGGATAGCCTTGCCGCCCATAACGTGGCAGGCGGTGCCCTGACAAGCCTTGATTGTGTGTTTGCCCCGCGGAGCGAGATAGAACTGGGTGTAAAATGTCAATATTCCGTAAATCTTTACGGGATAAATAGACAGCTCTTTTGATATTAATTCTATGGATTCAGCGGGAACATATCCGTAAACGGCCTGTATATCCTGCAGCAGCGGGATTAACGCGCCTTTTTCACTGCGATAGCGCTCGATTATTTTTTTTGTCTCAGCAAGGTCAACTTTCATTCACGTTTCCTTCGGTTCGGCGACATATAACGCTACGATTCAGCGGTTAAGATGTTTACCGAAAGCTGTTTTTCTACATGATTTTGCGCGGTACTGTCAGATGTTTTCCGCACAAGACCAATAAAAGCGTGGATTATCCGCAAGAAGAGACAGTTTGTCAAGGCATGGTGTGTGAAGACCTGCCGCAGATAGTAAAGAGAATAAACCCGATTGGAAACGTTGATGAGGATTTGGCGGCGATGTTAAAATGATTAAAATGGGTGGTTTGGGCAAGGTAAAAATTGCTGTAAATTGGTAAAAATGTACAGAAAAGTGCTACAAATGTACGGAAAAGCGCTGTGAATGTGCGCAAAAATGCTGCAAAGTGAGACAAAAAGTAGATGGGTAGATGGGGTGATGAGTAGATGAGGAGAAGAGGAATTTTTGGGTGCAGGCCGCCTAAATTAACATGGATTTTTTGGCGGGGGTTTAGCGGGTGGAAGGTTTAAAAACTATAATTCTCTCGAACTAGGTTTTTCAAGTTAGCTCACCGAAAGCGTTCTGGCCCCCGATAGAAGACCAAGTAAGCAGCAATCGAGGACAGGCGATGGCACTTACAATTGGCGATTAAGTCTTTCGCCAATTGTCTCGGAGTTTTCGAGGTTGGGGGCGCTTCGCGAGAAAGTTGAGAAGTAGAACAGTAGAGCAGTTGATTAGGGAAGGTTAGAAAGGTGTGAAGAGTGGGAAAGGTATTTAAGAGAACCCCCAAATAAATTTGGGGGCTAAATATTTTTGAGATTGCTTCGCTGCGCTCGCAATGACAAAAGTTAATGGTTGAACATTGGGGGGTTTTGGCAGTATTATTTATGGCGAAGGAACGTGATTATAGTTTGCAAAAAATAAAAGGGTGAATACATCGGTACCGAAAGCAATTTATCTCACAGGGTTTTTGAAGATGACGCATCGAGGCCGGAGGTTTTCTGGGCGTCTGGAGAGGGGCCTTATAAGAATACACGGAAGGCGCTTGCGAATATAGATTTGACGCCGGCCAAAGGCAAACGAGTTCTATTAAAGCCAAACGCAGGGAGAAATGTCGAGGCGGGGAAAGGCATTACCGCACATCCAGAGGTAGTGGCGGCGGCGATAGACGCATTCAGGGAGGCAGGGGCCGAGGTTGCCATAGGTGAAAGCCCAATAACGGGCGTTAAGATGGCGGAGGCGTTCGAGAACTGCGGGATTAAAGCGATAGCAGAGGTGCGGAATTGCCCATTGATAGATATGGACGCCCGCAAGAGTGTACCCATTGGAATACCGGACGGGGTCACGATCAGAAAGCTGAAGCTGTGCAGGGAGGTCGCGGAGAACGAAATTATAGTTTCGATTCCGGTGATGAAGACGCACATGCATACGGGGGTGTCACTATCGGTGAAGAATATGAAGGGGTGTTTGTGGAAGCGTTCGAAGGTGGACCTTCATATGCTGCCGCAGCTCGCGGGGCACAAGGAGAGGTCGCTGGATACGGCGATAGCGGATATGTCATCGGTTTTGCGTCCGCATTTATCTATTATTGACGGGACAATCGGGATGGAAGGATTAGGGCCGAGCGCAGGGACGCCTAAGAAACTTGGTGTTGTTGTCGTCGGCGTAGATGCTTTCGCGGCGGATTCAATCGCGTGCGAACTGATGGGGATACATGCCAGCGAGATACCGCATTTGCGGATTGGGGCAGAGAGGGGTTACGGCGTAATCGATACGGACGCGATTCGAGTGTCGCCTGAGGGATGGGAAAAAGCCAAAAACCCGTTTGCGCGGGCACCGGACAAGCTGTCGGTCGCGTTTCCGGGGTTTACAATTTTGGACGTGCAATCGTGCAGCGCGTGTCAATCGACGTTATTGATGTTTTTGAATCGATACGGAAAAGAGCTGCGGGACAAGATGCCGGGCGGGAAGGACATAGTTATCGCGATTGGCAAAGGCCACAAGCATCTGCCGGAGGGGACGCTGTGTGTCGGCAATTGTACAATTCGTCATAAAAGAAAAGGGCGATTCGTTCCGGGGTGTCCGCCGGTCGCAAGCGAGATACTGAGGGAGTATTTTCCCGAAAAGTGAAAACTCTGTTTTGGATTGACTCACATCGTAAAGAATGCTATCGTTTGAAGCGGCATTTTTTAAGATTAGGGGAAAAGTAATGGCTAAGAAGATTGGTAAAACAAAAGATGAAGCCGGCAGATGGTCTCTTGCGACGAGGGCGATTCACTCTGGAGAGCCGAGAAGGAAATACGCGGATTCGCTGATGACTCCGATTGTGCAGACCTCGACGTTTACGTTCAAGGACAGCAAGCACATCGAGAACTTTACCAAGAAGGGGATGGAGCATTTCGAGTACGGCAGGTACGGCAATCCGACGGCGCAAATCGCCGAGAGGCGGCTGGCGGACCTCGAAGGTGCGGAGGACTGTGTTGTCTTTACATCAGGGATGAGCGCGATAACCACGACCATTCTTACGCTGGTGAAGTCGGGTGACCACATTGTTATTACCGACGACAGCTATAAAAAAACGCTGGAGTTTTGCAAGAGTTACCTGAAGCAGTTCGGCATCGGGTGCACGATTGTTCCGTTCGGGAAATATGATGTTCTCGAAAAAGCGATAAAGAAGAACACGAGGCTTATATTTTCAGAGTCGCCGACGAATCCTTATCTGAATATCTTCGACCTTGTGAAACTTAAAAAGATTGCGAGGAAGCATAATGTTCTGACGCTTATAGACAGCACATTTGCCACGCCTTTTAATCAAAGGCCTTTGGAATTCGGGATAGACCTTGTTCTGCAGAGCGCGACGAAGTATCTGGCGGGGCATAACGACATTCTGGCAGGAGCGGTGCTCGGAAAGGAAAAATTAGTCGAGAGGATACGCGACCTGCACAAGTCTATGGGCGGTTTGATAGACCCGCACTGCTGTTATCTTCTTTTGCGGGGGCTTAAGACGTTTCCGCTGCGGGTGGAAAGGCAAAACGCGACGGCATTGAAAATCGCGGAGTTTCTCGAAGGCCATCCGCGTGTGAAAAAAGTTTATTATCCTTTTTTGAAAAGCCATCGTCATTATAAGGTAGCGGTCGAGCAGATGACCGGCGGCGGCGGAGTTGTTACTTTCGAGATAAAGGGGACCATCGGCGACGCAAAGCGATTTTTGGACGCATTGAAACTGTGCTATATCGGGCCGAGCTTAGGCGGGGTTGAGACGCTGATAACTCATCCGGCACTGGTGAGCTATTACGATTATTCGCGGAAGCAGCGGTATAAGCTGGGCATAACCGATACCCTTTTCCGGCTTGCGGTCGGAATCGAAAATGTCGATGATTTGATAGGCGATTTGGCACAGGCATTGAGAAAATAACGGTCGCCGGATTTTAGCACTTCGGTTTTTGGGGAACGTAGTAGTTAATATGAAGGAATTTATCGTATCCATATTGACTGATTTCTGGGGGACGATAACGGAGATGTCGCCTTATCTATTGTTCGGCTTTCTCGCGGCGGGGATTTTGTCTATGCTGGTGTCGCAGAAGCTGGTGGAGAGGCACTTAGGCGGGAGAGGGATTTGGCCTGTTTTGAAGGCGTCGCTGTTCGGGGTGCCGCTGCCATTGTGCTCGTGCGGGGTGATTCCGGTTTCGATGTCACTGCACAAGCACGGGGCGGGCAAAGGTTCGACCATCGCGTTTTTAATATCGACGCCACAGACGGGCGTTGACAGTATCTTTGTTACATTCAGTCTGCTCGGGCCGGTCTTCGCGATTTTCAGGCCTGTCGCGGCTTTTGTGTCGGGCATCGTCGGCGGCGTTTTTGTGGATTTATTCAATCCGGCGCCAAAGGGAGGCGAGCCGGCGCCTCCAAAATGCACGGACGAATGTTGCGGCGGGGCCGAGAACAGGAAAATCGCCAGAGGATTAAAGTTTGCTTTTGTTACTTTGCCGAGGGACATCGGCGGGGCAATGCTTATTGGCCTTGTTATCGCGGCTTTTATCTCGGTTCTTGTGCCGGAGGATTTCTTCGCCGAGAAGCTGGGGACAGGGATATTCGCGATGCTGATTATGATGGCTTTGGGGACACCTATGTATGTTTGTGCGACTGCATCGGTGCCGATAGCGGCGGCGCTGATAATGAAGGGGCTGACGCCAGGAGCGGCGCTGGTATTTCTAATGACGGGACCTGCCACCAACGCGGCATCTTTCGCGACCATATGGAAAGTTTTGGGCAGGACAACGGCAATCATCTATCTGGTTACAATCGCGGGCTGTTCTCTGCTAAGCGGCATTGCGCTCGATTATATTGTCGGCGGCATTAAATCAGAAGTTGTCGGCCACTACCACGGCTGGATGCTTCCGGCGGCGGTTAAAAATATATCAGCGGTGGTCCTCCTGGCTATCCTGATATTTGCTCTATTGACCCCAAAAAAGAAGGCCGAATAGGGGTTTTTGGGAAGCCGGCCTGCTTTTCAAACCATTGCAGTGAAATCAGATTTAGGTTATAATGCCTTTTTTGGGCGGAAGCAGCCCGAAAATAGCGAAAAAAAGCAGAATTTACGGAACATAAGGGCTATTTTGCGCATCTTATAAGATGGCAGAGAGGCCCTGGGAGCAGTATGGAGTACTCGGACTCGTCCGACAAAACGGAGCAAAGTCGCAACTCTCTTGCCGCCCGGCTAAGAGCGGGCAATCGTGCAGCCGCGGCCGAGCTTGTTGATATATACTACGAGCAGCTTTATGTGTTTTTCAGGCGGCTTGGCCACAGCCAGCAGGTCAGTGAGGACCTGACGCAGGAAAGTTTTATTGCGGCGTGGCAGCATATAGGACAGTTAAGAAGCGGGAAGACATTAAACAGCTGGATGTATAGAATTGCGGGTAATCTTTCGAATCTGCACTGGCGCGGGCACAGGGTCAGCAAAGCGGTCAGTATCGAAGAGATAGATGTTCCGGACGGCAGTGAGCCTGAGTGCGACAAGACCGGACATTTGGAAGAGATCGGCCATCTGAAGAACGCCGTTGCGGAACTGCCTAGAAAATTGAGGCAGGCAGTTATTTTGCATTATATGCAGCACCTGACTATAGTCGAAGCAGCCGACGCTGCGGGCGTAAGGTGCGGCACTTTCAAAAGCAGGCTGAACAGGGCGTTAAAAAAACTGAAAAGACAGATGGGCTCTGAAAACGGAGAGCTATTATGAAAGAAGAAAAACTGGAAAAATTATTGAACGAACTGGCGGACGCGACAACAGGACGAGCCCCTTCTTATCTTGCTGAAAATATAAAGCATCAAATTCCGCAGCAGCTTTCGGCGCATAAAGGCGGGATAGATACTGTCAATATTATTGTAGATTTAAGGATAAGCAAATTAGCGGCAGCGGCGGCGATAATCCTCACGATGATTTTGTTTGCTAATTTCTTCGGTGGGCGAAACCAGGAAAATGCCGGCATATATCAAAACAGCAAGCTGCTGCTGCAATATTGTTTCAGCGGTATTGACGCCGACAGGAATAATGTTTTGGCAACAGCCAAGTCAAGATACGAATATCTTGCTCAGTTAGGCAAGGACGTTGTGTATTACGGGGACAGCGTTGACCCGCGAGACAGCGATGCGATACTGATGCAGTGGAAGGTTTCCGATAGCGAGTATAAAGTGCTATTCGGTAATTTGCGTGAAAGAACGGTCAGTGCCGAGGAGTTAATAAGACTGCAGAGCCGGATGCTGCAAAAAAAGGGGAAATAACCGGTGATTGGCAGTTATCTGCCTGCGGTTTCTAATAGATAATCGCGGTTGCTTCTTCGATTTCCTTTACCACCTTATCAATATCGGCAGGGTTTGATATACGGCCATCGAAACCTTTATGCAGTAAAGCAGCGGACTCGGAGTCGCTTAATTGTTTTGCGAGTGCTATGACTTTGACGGTCTGCAATTCCTCGTTGCTTCGTATACTTTTGCAGATGTCTGTTGCGTCTATATCTTCAGCTAAAAGGCTTACCAATAAGACGTGCGGGACGAATTTTTGGGCGATTACGCCGACCTCGAAATTATTCCTGGCGATTTGCACCTCGTAATCGGCTTTTGTCCGCAAAGTATCGGCCAGGGCCGAGGCCGCATCGTTGTCGCTGTCGGCTATGAGGACGCGGATTTTTCCGGCCGGCAGCATCGTCGCGGGCATATTATTCGCTTTCATAAAGCGAGCCAACTCGCCCACGGGTATCCTGCGGTCTTTGCTGCCCGGTATTCGGTAGCCCTTTAACTGGCCGCTATCGAACCACTTTGAGACCGTTCGCGGAGCGACATTGCAAATTTTGGCGACGTCGCCCGTTGTAAGTACGTTTTTTCCTTTTGCCATTTTTTAGTCCCTGTTACGACATATTTACGGAGTGGCTGAGTCTTTATTCGGCTTAAAACGGGGGCTATTTAACATAGAACGTGGAATTTCCGGCCTGCGGGCCAATAAACGGGTGTTTTTGCAGGACTACGTCCTATAAAGGTTTATTGTTTATGCTGCTGCGGCGATTAAAGTGTAAAATATCTTGCTTGAAAAACGACTTTTAATATAATGTGGTGGTTCACCTTTATAAAGAGTGGTGAAGCGGCAATCTTCATTTAGAAAACAAGGAGATTTTGAGTTATGGCATTAAAGATTTATTACGAAAAGGATGCGCCAATAGACGCGTTAAAGGGCAAGAAGGTTGCGGTCATCGGTTACGGCAGCCAGGGGCACGCACACAGTTTGAATCTGCGAGACAGCGGAATTGAGGTGGCGGTGGCTGAGCTGACAGGAACCGATAATTATAAACTCGCACAGAAACACGGTTTTAATCCGACTGATATAAAGACGGCGATTAAAGGGGCAGCACTGATTATTGTAACGCTTCCCGATGAAGTTCAGGCGAAGGTTTACACTGAGCATATTGCGCCGAATCTGAAGGCAGGGCAAACGCTCGGTTTTTGTCACGGGTTTAATATTCATTTTAAGTATATCACTCCGCCGAAAGACGTTAATGTTGTGATGATTGCGCCGAAGGGGCCGGGACATCTGGTCCGCAGCGAGTTCGAAAAAGGCGGCGGCGTTCCCAACCTGATAGCGGTTCAGCAGGACGCGACCGGCGACGCCAAACAGATTGCTCTTGCCTGGGCAAACGGAATCGGCGGCGCACGGGCAGGCGTTATCGAAACCACATATCAGGAAGAAACCGAAACAGATCTGTTCGGGGAGCAGTGCGTTCTATGCGGCGGGCTTACGTCGCTTATTAAAGCAGGTTTCCAGACATTGGTCGAGGCGGGTTATCAGCCGGAAATCGCCTACTTCGAGTGTATGCATGAGGTCAAGCTGATAGTCGACCTTATGTATCAGGGCGGGATGAGCTATATGAGATACAGCATATCCAACACGGCTGAATACGGCGACCTGACCCGCGGGCCGAGGATTGTCACCGACAAGACAAAAGCAGAAATGAAAAAGATACTGTCGGAGATTACGTCCGGAGAATTCGCCAAGGAATGGGTAAACGAATATAAGACTGGATTGAAGAAGTTTAATCAGCTATACGAAGCAGACCATGACTGCCAGCTCGAGACGGTCGGCAGAAAATTACGTAAAATGATGAAGTGGATAAATTCGAAGGAAGTCTAAGTTTTCAGTTTATGTTCCAGAAGCTCTCAATAAATAACCAGACTAATTTAAGGAGAAATGCTGTGAGAGTTGCAAAAATATTAGCAGTATTGGGCTGTTGTGTATTGTGCGGCTGTTCTGTTCCCGAGGAGTGGGATGTCGAATCTCCCGGCGACAGGACACTTTCCGCCGCTTACCACGAGACGACGCTGAAGGAAAGCACCTCTGCCGATGTGCTTGCCATTATTACCGAACCTGACGAGGAAACTCAGGAGGAACCTGAGGAGGGGCTGGTTAGTCAGACCAAAAATATTATTGCTTTGCAGGGAACAAATAAAAAAGGCTACAAGATGTGGTTCAATCTTATTGCTTTCGACGAGAACGAGACAACCGCGAGCCGCAAGAGCTTTTTCGTGATAGACGAGAAGACAGAGAGCCTGCTTGTCTGGCCGAGGAAAAGGCTTGTGTTTAAGACTGAAATGGTATTGGACTCGAAAGTGCTTAATGAGCCGTACGCCAACGAAGACGCAAGGCAAATCGCAATTCTCAAGCAGGTCTCAGAGAACATGCGGAAGGACATAGCCGAGGTTGCCGAGGACAATAAAAAGGTAGGCATTTGCGGGATGCTTATCAATCAGACACTGGGAACTGTTTTGCTGCAATTGGACGAATCACCTGTGCTGACATCGAGAATGAACGACCTGGACAGTGGTTTGAAGTTCGACCATCTCACGCTCGGCGGAGGCAAAATCGTGATGTGCGTTTATGACGATATCGTGTGTGTCAAAGTCAAGCTGGACAACTACATATGGTCGGGCGAAGACCCGTTCGCTCTGGAAGAATAGCGAAGGAAAAATCAAAGATTAAAAATCAAAAATAAAAATTGTGGAACTGCTGCGCAAAGATTTTTTAATCGCTGATTGCGCTGATTTTTTAAGCCACAGGGAACACAGAAACGGATTTCAATCGAGCTTAACTTTCGCTAACACCAATTTCCGGTTCGATGTAAAGACCAGATTGAGATTATCGTCGCTATCAAATTCTGCGTACATATTTTGCAAAAACCACTCACCCTGACACATACCCTCCCATACGTCTTCCGCATCTACCCCATTTAATATAAATTGCTCGTTACTCCATTTGTCATCTTTTTTTACCTTATGAACAACATTGCCATTACTATCAACCCAGATAACATGAATATTCCCTACAGAATCAGCTCTTGCTAATGGGAGAATACCTTTGCCTATTATCTCAGCATTACCAAAACCCTTACCGTTGTTTTGAGAGTAATAAATGGGGGTGTTAATATTTTCCATTTTCATTTCTATGATATCTGTTCTCTTGGCAGAATGGTAATCATGCCACGAGAAGACGAGAAACAGGTCATCGTTAAAATTATCTGCCGATACGTGCCAATAAGCGCTCTGCCTCAGCTTACCCTCTTCGTTAAAATAGGGACTCTTTTCGTAAATATCCTGTGTTCGTACTACTTTTTTCTTTTTCGTGTTGCACTCGGTGTAGTACAAAACATCCGGGATATTGTAGGGGTAGTTTCCGCTTCCAATTTGCTTCTGTGTCCTGAATCCAAAAAAGCGAATTTTGTCCTTTCCTGTCAGCACCTCTTTAATACGATAAGATTCATTTGTCTTCCCGCCGTAACGAAGCATCTCGTAGCTAAGTAACTTCTGGCCTCGTATCTCTGCCAAAAGAGGTTTGTCATAAAGGATGCCATGCCCGCCTGATATCCAAAATTTCATAGCCTCGACAGGATTCGATGATGTCTGCTTGCGATAACCTAATAGGTAATAAGCATCACTCTCTCCCGGAACATAAACGACTTGTTCCTCGCCCAAAACTACTGTCCCTGCGGGGAAATCTTCGATTACTATGTGCTCTTCAAGAGCGATATCTTTTACAATAGAACAAATATTTATATTTTGTTCGTCTGGTCGAAAGACCAGATGAACTGTGCCGTATTTTACGAATCCATTTATAAAATAACCGTATTGGTCTATCTTCACTTGATTGTTATTTATCCAGAGGGAATGCCCCGCCGCTTTCACGAAGGTTTTGTTGTCTTTATCAATAAACAATCCTGCCACATTAAGTGGTGTATCTGAAAGAATTGTCCAGTCGACAACCTTAGGTTTTGCCTGTACGTTGTATGCCATGGACAGCACGGCCAATAAGATTTTCCAATAGCATTTTTTAATCACTTGTGTCGAACCTCCTATAAGGGTCTTGGGTCAAATGCCGATTAGGATAATCAGTCCGCGATAAATAATCGAATAAAAAGAGCGGGTCAGTAAGCCGAGTTTTGTTTTAGACGGTCATTTATCTAAGGCCGGCTGTTGCCAGCCGGCTCAAGCGACCTACCCGCCGGTATTGCCCGGGCCGGGCACCGGCAAACTTGGTCTTGCAGGCGGTGGGGTTTACCCTGCCGCTGCTGTCACCAGCAGCGCGGTGCGCTCTTACCGCACCATTTCACCATTGCCTTTCGGCTGTGTATTTTCTGTGGCACTATCCCTCGGGTTGCCCCGGGTGGCCGTTAGCCACCACCGCGCCCTGTCCTGCTCGGACTTTCCTCCCCGCACTTGTGGTGCGGAGCGACCGCCCGACCCGCTCTTTTTATTTATTATTTTCTATTTATTACTTTGTTCAGCACGGGTGCAGATATTATACCAAAATATCGATTATTTCGCCCGCCTAATTTCGAAATGTTTTTTGAAGTGAACATCGTCGATTTTCGGGAAATCGCTTCTGAAGTGGACGCCCCTGCTTTCCTGCCTTGATTCGGCGGCTCGGGCCATCAGGAGGCAGACGGTGAGCATATTCTGACATTCCCAGCCGGGGGGCGCATCGAAGACTTTGTCCATCACATAACGGTTCCAGAATTTGATAATTTCCTGGGCCTCTTTGAGCGGCTGGGCTTTTCTTATGATTCCGACGTTTCGCCACATAAGTGCCCTGAGCGAGTTTCTGATGTCGGCGGTATCCAGGCGAGAGCGGTCTGAAAGCGGAATCTGATATTTTATCAGCGGGTGTTTGACGTTAGAGATATCAATTTTTATGTTTTCACAAGCGGCTGTTCCCGCTATTTTTCCGAAGACCAATCCTTCGGGCAGGGAGTTGCTGCCGAGCCGATTAGCGCCGTGCAGGCCTGTGGAGGCGACCTCGCCGCAGGCGTAAAGATTTGCGATGTTTGTTCTTGCCTGCGCATCGGTTTTTATGCCGCCAATAATATAGTGAGCGCTGGGGCGGACTGGAATCAAATCGCAGCTGACGTCTATGTCAAAACTTTCGCACAATTCGCTAATCGTAGGAAACCTTTTTGTGAAATGTTTTTTATCGAGATGGCGGACGTCGAGATAGACGTGAGTGGAGTTGGTTTTAAGCATCTGTGAGAGGATGGCCCTGCTGACGATGTCCCGCGGGGCGAGTTCTGCGGCGTCGTCATATTCCTTCATAAAGGCCGAGCCGTTACAATCTATAAGGATTGCCCCTTCGCCGCGGAGGGCTTCTGTGATGAGGGCACGCGAGGCGCCGGCGATATAGAGGGTCGTCGGGTGGAACTGCATAAATTCGAGGTCCTGCAGAACGGCACCCGCGCGGTAAGCCATAGCGATGCCGTCGGCGGTTGCAATAGCGGGGTTGGTAGTTTCGCGGTAGAGCATACCAGCACCGCCCGTGGAAAGAATAGTGTTTGCGGCCCAGATTATCTGCGGGCCGCGATTGTCGCAGCCGATGATTCCCAGACACTGGTTTTCATCATTTGTGATTAAGTCGATTGCGTAAAAGTTTTCTATTATTTTTATATTCGGATTTTCCCTGACCTTATTTATGAGGGTTTCCGCGATGATGCGTCCTGTTTCATCGCCGTGGGCGTGAGCGATACGGGCTTGAGAGTGTCCACCTTCTCGTGTAGCGGCAATGAGACCATCGGTAAAATCAAATTTTGCGCCCCAGTTAATTAGCTGCCGGATTAATTCCGGTCCCTGCCGAACAACCGAATCGACTATTTCTTCATTACACAGGCCGCAGCCTGTATTAAGCGTATCGGTTATATGTGATTCGAAGGTATCTGTTTTGTTAAGCACCGCAGCGATGCCGCCCTGTGCCTTCCATGTGTTGCTTTCCTGCAGGGAGTCTTTGCAGAGGATGATGACGCTGCATCGCTGAGCCGCTTCGATGGCAGCGCGAAGGCCGGCGATGCCTGCACCAACCACTAGGCAATCAGTGAAAAGCTGGTGAGTCGCGGCAGAATCGACATTTACGAGATAACGTCTTAGTTCCGGCTGGCCTGCCATAGTATAACTTTCAAAAAACAGCAATCTAAATCGGTCATAAAAGCCATTAATATGATACCCCAAGGCGTGGTGAAAACCAGCTTTTTATATTATTCACAGGCCAGCTAACCCTTTCCAATCGCAGGCTGCAAGAGAAGGGAGAATGACTTCTCCTAAACTGGGTTTTTCGATATTGACGGTTTCATCGAATGGGACGACAGCAAGGACATTTACACCGCTGCATTTTGCGATTACATCTGGCGCGGTGTCTTCGGCTGCGGTTGATTCGACAGCGTTGTAGCCATTGACGATTGTGCCGGCGATTTTCAATTCTGCGGCACGGATGCAGTCGATAGTCATAAGCGTGTGGTTTATAGTGCCGAGAGTTGGTCTGGCGACTATCACCACCGGCAGGGCGAATTCGACGGCCAAATCCAGCAGGTCGAACTCTTCGGTCAAGGGCACGCGCGCGCCTCCGATGCCTTCGACTAAAACTACGTTACTGTTTTGGCATATATCTTTGTAAGCAGCAGCGATTTTGTCGAAATCAATTGCGCGGTGTTCGCGAGCTGCGCTGACAATGGGCGCCGCCGGCGTGCGGTAGCCGACGGGTGTTATTGTCGACAGAGACAGATTGCTATTTGCACAATGGAAAAGGAACTCGGTATCACTGCTTATAAGGCCGTCCCATTTGTGTTTGCAGCCGGTGGCAATCGGTTTGAATACGCCGACCTTTAATCCTTTGCCGATGAGAATTTTAGCGATGGCGCCGGCTATTAGGGTTTTTCCTACGCCGGTGTCGGTACCGGTCACAAAGAGGCCAGGCTTTTTGGGTAGATTCAGATTAATCGGCATTAAATACTCTGCTGTCGCTGATGTTAAAAGTTTTTTTGAAAGTCATTTATTCATTGCGATAATACGGTATTGTACTATCCTGCGCGGCGATAGCAATGGATTAATCGGCATCTGAAATTGTTTGCAAAACAGCCTTTAAAAAGCGATACTTTCACTATGAACAGCCAGGAGAGCAAAGATAGATTCGCCAAGGCACGTGAACAGATGCTCAAACTGGACCTGACAGGCCGCGGCATAACCGACCCCGGCGTTCTAAAAGTGATGAAGGAAGTTCGGCGGGAGGAATTTGTGCCGGCGGCATATCAATCGCAGGCGTATGCCGATAGTCCTTTGCCTGTTGGACTGGGCCAGACCATTTCTCAGCCGTATATTGTCGCGTTGATGACGCAGGAGCTGCGGCTGAATAATTTTTGCGAGGTGCTCGAGATTGGCACCGGCAGCGGGTATCAAACCGCTATTTTGAGCAAGCTGGCAAAAAAAGTCTATACGATAGAGAGGTTCGCTGAACTGTCCGAGTCAGCCCAGGCAGTTTTGGGCAGATTAGGTATCGGCAATGTCGAATTTTGTATAGGTGACGGCAGCTGCGGGTGGCCCGAGCAGAGGAGTTTTGACCGCATCATCATTACCGCGGCGGTGCCGAAAATGCCGCAACCTTTGATAGAACAGCTTGCGGAGGGCGGCGTTATAGTCGGGCCTGTCGGTTACTTAGGGATTCAGGAGTTGAGGGTCTGCGAAAAGAAAAAAGGTAAAATCACCTGCGGAGTGGCTTGTGACTGCCGGTTTGTTAAGCTGCTCGGCAAATACGGCTTTGACGAGGCGGAGGATTAATTTTCTGTTTCCAAGATGCAATCGTTAAATGAAAAACAAAAAGACAAGATTGATTTATCGATGCCGGTGCAGTTCTTAAAAGGCGTCGGGCCGGCGAGAGCGAAGACCTTTGCGCAGCTCGGCGTTAAGACGGCCGGCGATTTGCTGGAGTATTTTCCGAGGGACTGGGCTTTTGTATCCGAGCCGATAAAGATAAATCAAATACAGGAAGGGCAGACAGTCACCATAGTCGGGCAGGTCGAATCGACAGATTACCGGGGCTACCGCAGGCCGCCTATTTTAGAGGCTATACTGGCGGACGAGACAGGCGTGTGCAGGATTGTCTGGTTTCACGGCGGGTATCTGCGAGACCAGTTAAAACCCGGGGCGATGATGATGGTCTCGGGCAAGGTGAGTTTGTACAAGCATCAGCTGCAAATGACCAATCCAAAATTTATGATACTCGACGAGGAAGACTCTGTGTCGGCTGAATCTTTCAGCGGCGGGGTGTACCCAGCTTCGGCCGGGTTGAGCAGCAGACAAATCAAGCGGATAATCACCCCTTTGCTTGATAACATGGATGAATTTGCGCCGGAGTTTTATGAACCGGGTTTTTTAAAAGATACAAACCTAATCGGCAGGAAGGACGCATTCCGATGGATACATCAGCCGGGCGATGAGGAGAAACTGGCACAGGCGAAACGCAGGTTAAAATATGATGAGTTGTTTCTGATGCAGGCGGGATTAGCGGTGCGGCGGTATAAATGGCAGCATTTCGCGACGGCGATGCCGATGAAATGCACAGAGAAAATCGACAGCCGAATCAGGAAACGCTTTCCATTTTTGCTTACCGAGGACCAAAACGGCGCGATAACGGAAATCACTGCCGATATGGCGAGACTTCAGCCGATGAACCGCCTTCTGCAGGGTGATGTGGGGTCGGGTAAAACGGTGGTGGCTCTTTATGCGGCCCTGCTGGCGGTTGCCAATAAGACACAAGCGGCGATTATGGCTCCTACGGAGATTTTGGCCAATCAGCATTTTTTGAGTATCGAGAGATATTTAAAGGGCAGCAACGTAAAAAGGGTTTTGATAACGGGAGGGCTAACGGGGAAAGAAAGAAAAGAGATTTTGGAGCGGATAAGCAACGGCAAGGTAGATATCGTCGTGGGGACAGTGGCGCTGCTGCAGAAGGACATAGAGTTTGCGAAACTGGGACTGGCGGTCATCGATGAGCAGCACAAGTTCGGCGTTCATCAGCGGCTGCTGCTGCGAAAGCGTTCGACGCCGCATTGCCTTGTTATGACTGCGACGCCTATCCCTCGGACGCTGGCGATGACAGTTTTCGGCGACTTGGACGTTTCTATTATAAAACATTCACCGCCGGGCAGAGGTGAGGTCATTACACGCCGGGTCCAGCCTCAGGAAAGGCGGAAGGCATACGAGTTCATCCGGGAGCGATTGAAAGCGAAAAAGCAGGCGTATTTTGTTTATCCTCGGATTGCCAATACCGAGGAGAACGCCTTGGTTGCAGCCGCGACCGACGAGTGGAGAAATCTTTCTCAAAAAGTTTTCCCGGAATTTACGGTAGAGCTTCTGCACGGACGGATGCCATCCGCAAAAAAGCAGCGGATTATGGCGGACTTCAGGAAAGGCAAAATCAACGCGCTGGTTACGACTATCGTTGTAGAGGTCGGTATGGATGTTCCGAATGCGACGATAATGGTCATCGAGGGGGCCGACAGGTTTGGTTTGGCGCAGCTGCATCAATTAAGAGGACGCATCGGGAGAGGAGAGTCCAAATCCTATTGTTTTCTTTTTGCCGAGACGGACAGGGAAGCGGCAGAGAGCAGACTCGAAATAATGACCAGAAGCAACGACGGCTTCGAGATAGCCGAGCACGACTTGCGTCTGCGCGGGCCTGGAGAGCTGTTCAGTACGCGGCAGCACGGTCTGCCGGATTTGAAAATCGCAAACATCATAGATGATTATGAGCTGTTGACTATGGCGAGGAAAAATGCATTCGAGCTGGCCGCCGAAGACCATGCTTTGACGAAGCCGGAGCATAAAAATATTCGCCAGGCGCTGCTGGCGAAGTTTGGCGACTCGCTGGGGCTGGCGGATGTGGCTTAAACATCGGTGATAATTTATTGGAATTTAGCGAAGAAAGAGTGTAAAACACCTGTGTTAATTTATGCAGATGCATTACAAAAACAACCGGCTGGAAAAGGTTTTAATCGGCGTTAACAGTTTCGCAGCGGCGGCGGTGGCGGCGACGTTTGTATGGCTGTTTGGTTTTGATAAGCCGATATTCCCGGTGAGGATTTTATATGTCGTTCAGGCGACTTTGCTTTTTGTGTTCGTAATTGAGAAGATTGTTAGGCTGTTTAATTCGGTTTCGAAAAGGGAATTCTGGAGGGCAAACTGGTATGAGGTTCCTCTTCTGCTTGCGCTCGCGGCAGCAGTTTTGGGGTCAGGTCGCTGGTTTGGAGAGATTGAGCCCTTCATGGTTCGGCGCTGGTCGGTAGGGATTTATCTTGTCTTACAGGTAGTCATCAAGGTTTGCAGGACCGGTGTCAGGCTTGCTGCATCCGGCAGGAGCCCTGCCCAGACATTAATTGCAAGTTTCCTGATTTTGATAATATCCGGGGCAGGCCTGCTGATGCTGCCAAAGGCATCCACTGCTGAAAACGTTAGTGCGGTTGATGCTCTATTCACGGCGACCAGCGCAACATGTATTACCGGCCTTGTCGTAAAGGACATCGGGAAAGATTTTAGTTTGATGGGCAAGGTGGTGATTTTATCGCTAATTCAGCTCGGCGGCCTGGGCATATTAATGTTTGGTGTAATATTCGGGCTGTTGCTGGGCCAGGCACTGAGTCTGCGCGAATCAGCAGCGATGCAGGATTTGCTAAGCGCCAGCACGGTCGGCCGGATAAGCAATATGATAATTTTTATCTTTATCGCGGCAATAGTTATCGAAGCAGCCGGCGCGGTCGGGCTTTTTTGGATGTGGGATAATATCCCCGGCAAAGTCACCAGTATCCAACAGCAGTGGTTCTTCAGCATATTTCATTCCATCAGCGCTTTTTGTAATTCCGGCCTTAGCCTGTTCAGTGACAGTTTCGTCAGTTATAATAAGTGCTGGGGCGTATATGTCATTATTTGTCCGCTTATAATCTTGGGCGGCCTCGGCTTTATTGTTCTTTACGACCTGATTCACATTGCAGCTGACAGAATAAAGAGATTTTTGGGGAAATTGTTCTACAGACGATATTACCTTCCGAAGGAATCGCCAAAGAGGATGATGCTGCAAACCAAGATTGTTCTTACAGCAACTTTGTTCCTGATAGTTTTCGGGATGTTATCTCTGCTTCTATTTGAGCACTATGCCGGTCAGGGCGGGACCACCGCGAACATCGGTGTGCGTGGTGCGTTCTTTCAATCGATAACAGCCAGGACCGCCGGTTTTAATACCGTTGATATCAAGGCGCTGGCACCGGCAAGCAAGTGTATCCTGATTTTGCTTATGTTCGTTGGAGGTTCGCCGGGCGGGACCGCCGGCGGAATCAAGACGGTAACGCTGTGTGTGATAATGATGGCTGCTGTTGCCGTCCTGCGAAGGCGCCAGGAAATTGAGATGTTTAATCGCTCGATTCGTACGGTTACTGTTTACAGGGCTATTACTGTTACGCTGTTTTTCGTTGCCGTTTTGTTTACAACCGTACTGGCGCTGAGTATTACCGAAAGGGCAAACAACTTCACTATGCTGGATATTATGTTCGAGACCGGTTCTGCGCTGGGGACCGTCGGTTTGTCAACAGGCATAACACCTTCTTTGACAACCGCAGGAAAACTGATTATAATAGTTGTGATGTTTTTCGGCAGGTTAGGACCTTTGACGCTGCTGGCAGCGATTGCATTTAACATTAAACCGGTTCGGTATAACTATCCGGACGAAGCAATAATTGTCGGATGAACAGGAGTTAGGATATGCGATTTGCCGTAATAGGTCTGGGACGGTTCGGACAGAAGCTGGCTACCGCTTTAGCGTTGAGCGGGGCAGAGGTCATTGCTATTGACAAGAATAGAGAAGTGGTGGAGCTGATTGCAGACCAGGTAGGTCACGCTGTTCGGCTCGACAGCACCGATGAGGACGCTCTTAAGGCCCAGGGTATTGATAAGGTTGATGTTGCCGTAATAAGCATAGGTCAGGGCACAGGTCAGGGCTTTGAGGCCGCTATTCTGACTGTAGTCAACATCAAGCAGATGGGCATTAAGAATATATATGCGCGTGCGGAGACCGCAACTGCCGGTCAAGTCCTGTCCAAGATAGGCGCTACTGAGGTTATTTATCCAGAGATTGAGTCGGCCCAGCGATGGGCGTATAAACTTATCGCACCGCACATTGAGGAGAAGATAGATTTTGCACCTGGTTACAGTCTGGCTCGAATAGAAGCTCCTGCCAGCTTCCACAACAAGAGCCTGCTCGACCTGCAGTTGAGGCAGAAGTACAACGTGAACCTCGTGGCCATAAAACGCGGCGAGCACGAATGGGCCAAAAGAGCTAAGGATGAAATAATCAATGTTCCTATGCCCGAGACCATTATCTATGCTGGTGACATCCTGATAATAGCCGGCTCCGATGCCGACCTCGCAAAACTGCCGCAGAAGTAAAAACAGCCGAATCTATGGGTTGTATGTTTGTCTTTGTCAGATTTTTCGATATTTTCGCAGCAGAACGAGAGCGTTCTGCATATCCTCGGGCAGAGGGGCTTCGAATTTTACTAATTTTTTGGTTGTTGGGTGCATGAATTCAAGCGTCGAGGCGTGAAGGGCAACCCTGCTTATAATCGGTTCCTGCACGGCTGGTTCGCTATCAGCCAATTGCCATGGATAGACAAGCTTGCCGCCGTACATATCATCTGCCACAATCGGATGTTTAATGTGGGACAGATGAACGCGTATTTGATGCGTTCGACCAGTCTTGGGGGTCAGCTTCAATAGAGAAAAGCCGCGAAAGCTCTCGATGACTTCGTAAAAAGTGACGGCTTCCTTGCCGGTTTCAGGCCGAACTGCATATTTTTCTCTTATTTTCGGGTTGACGCCAAGCGGCGCATTTATCCTGTCGGCTGTCAAGTCAGGTGTGCCGTGAACGATAGCGAGGTAGCTTTTCCTGGTCTTGCGCTGTTCGAATTGTTTTGCGATTTTCCACTGAGCGATGTCGTTTTTAGCGACGACCATAACTCCGGTTGTGTTTTTGTCGAGGCGGTGCACTATGCCCGGGCGGAACTCGCCCAACCCGCTCGACAGCTTATCGGAGTGAAAGACGAGGGCGTTTACCAACGTTCCGTAAGTGTTGCCGCGGGCGGGGTGAACAATCATATCGTGGGGCTTATTGAGCACGATTATGTCGTCGTCTTCATAAATGATATTCAGCGGGATATCCTGAGCCAAAATATCTTTGCTCGGCAGCTCAGGCAGGGTCAGCTCGATTATATCTGCGGGGCTTATTTGAAAGCTGGGCTTGACTGGTTTGCCATTGACTTTGACGCCGCCTGCTTTGATTATCTCCTGGAGCATAACACGGCTGAAGTTGCTGAACCGTCTGTGGAGGTATTTATCAATGCGTCGTTCTCTGACGGAGTTTCCAACGTGGAGTGTTAAGCGGCTGCTGTCAGTATTTGCATCCTGCATCTCGCCTGGCTCGTATTATTGTGTTGGCGCATTGAGGTCTTGGGCCTCGAGTGTGCCACCTTGAGTTTGGATGCCTTCGGGCGATACAAGTTTAATCTCCGGCTGTATAAATTCGACGGGCTGTTTCGGGGCAGGCAAGAAGACCACCTGCTGCTGGTAATCTAACATCGTAAGCAGCCGCTGCTTTGCCTGGGCGGCGGCGATGGTGCCTTCAAAGTCGGGGTTTGCGGTTATTTCGCTGTAAATTTGCTCTGCTTGCCCGTAATACCCGAGTTCTTCTTCGCACAATCCCACGCCTAATTTAGCCATCGCCATCAACGAAGGATTAGCCGAAGATTTCTCGATGGCTTTGGTGTAAGTGTCTTTTGCCCGGTTTATCTGAGCTTCCAGGTCCTGTCTGCTAATGTTGCCGAAGCGGTAGTGCAGTTCCATCCGTCGTGTTTCTGCTTCTTTAATCAGCGACAAAGCAGCCATCTGCTCATTTCTTGCATTTTGGGCGATGTTTTGGAGATTATCGGCGGCCTGAATGAGGGCATAAGCAGTATCTATGCCCTGAGCCTGGGCCTGAATGATTTGAGTTTTGCCCTGCGCTATCTGAGATACGAAGTTTGTAAACTCGAGCTGCTCACGGTTAGCCACTACTCTTTTTTCATATACCTTCCAGAAGTATATTCCTGCGGCCACAACGATGATTACCGAAGCGTAAATAATCGTTGTGGCATTTTTCTTCACCCATTGCGGGAAGTTTATTAACCACTCGGCTAATTCGTTAGTTTTTAGTTCGTGACGATGTTCGGCCTTCATTTGTTCTTCCTATCCTGTTCTGAAATAGATTAGCGTCCATAACATTCAATTATAGACTCGAGCCGGCATTATAGCAAAAATTGTTTTATCTTGCAATGGCCCTTTCAGGCGACTAAAATTCTAATTAATAATCGATTGAAAGGTCATAAATGTTCAGAATTTTCGCAAAACCGAAGGCAGGTTTTTTTTTATTTTCCCTGCTGGTTTTGCTCTGTTCATTCTGCTTAGCCAGAGAGCAGCCGGATAAACCAAAGCCCCAAAACACGGTAGAGGGCTCCTGGGACCCGACAAAATATATAAGCGTCGATGAAATTCGCCCCGGAATGGAGGCGTATTGCCTCACCGTATATAAGGGGGCAGAGATAGAAAAGTTCGGCCTGGAGGTTTTGAGCGTAGTCCGCGATGTAGAGCCTGGCAAAGATGCGATTTTGGTCCAGGGGACAGATGAGCGTTTTATCCACAGCGGTCCGGTGTGGGGCTGCAGCGGCTCGCCGGTTTATATTGACGGGCGCATGGCCGGGGCGCTGGCATACTCGTACTTTTTCAGCAAGGACCCGCTTTACCGTGTGACACCGATTAGAGAAATTCTCAGGGCCGGATACCAGAGGAATCCGGCGGGCAAGCCTAGGGCGGCAGGAGCTGCAAGGGATATTCGGGAGCCTGCTTTCACATTTGATTTTTCCAGGCCGATTGATTTTGCTGAAATTAACAGGCAGATTACAACCAGCCGTCTTCCGGCAAAAAACAGCCGCGGCGGCCTGACGTCTTTGGTTTGTCCGCTGGTTACCTCCGGTTTGCCTGCTGAAGTTTGCGAGCAGCTAAACGCCTCAATTGAACCTTTCGGGCTTGCAGCTGTTTCCGGTGTTTCTGGCGCAGGGACATCAAACGCAGTAAAAAACGTTTGGCAGCCAAACGACGTCAAGTTGGCGCCGGGGGCCTGTCTTGCAGTTCCGCTTGTAAGCGGTGATATAACAATGGCGGCGATTGGGACGGTAACCGAAGTTTCAGGCGATAAGGTGTATGCTTTTGGACACGGATTTCTCGATATCGGTGAGATTGATTTGCCGATGGCCACCGGCCAGGTGCATACGATAGCATCGAGCGTGATGCGTTCTTTCAAGTTCGCCAGCCCCATCGAAATTGTCGGCGCTCTGACGACAGATGAATCGACGACGGTCTGCGGGCGAATCGGCGCACAAGCCAAAACGATACCGTTGGTGATAACGGTGGACCGGTACAATGACGCCAAGAAGCGGGTGTATAACTGCCGTATCGCTGACAATCAGCTGCTGACTCCGCTGGTGCTTCGCTCGGCTGTGGCCGGTGCGGTCCTTATGGTCGGCAGTTTACCGCCGGACCATACGGTTGAGTATAAGGTAGTTATTGACGTAGATGGAACCGCTCCCGTTGTTTTTGAAAACGTCTCAACTGGTGCTGGCTTGGAGGAGATACTGGAAGAAGGCATTGGCTCTGTTACGGTGCTTTTGAACAATCCGTATAAGAAGGTTGACATAAAATCGATTAATTTTGATATTCGCATAGTTCCGAAAAATGTCACTTCGAGAATATGGTCGGTCAATTTGTCGGCTTCGAGGGTAAAAGCTGGACAGGATCTGGATGTAAGTGTGGTTGTGGAATCTTTCTTGGCAGAAAAGAAAGAATACCGCCGCACCCTGAAAATACCCCGCGACCTGGCGCCGGGCAAATATGATTTGATTGTATGCGGCGGCCGCGGTTATCAGGAATTTCTTATGAAAACTGCGCCGTATAAATTTATTCCCCAGAATATGGATACTCTTGTTGAGGCTATGAATAATCTTCTTACTATCGGCAGAGATAAATTGTATTGTCTCCTGGTACTGCCGGCTGCCGGTATTGCGGTAGAGGGGGCCGAGCTTCCTGATTTGCCGGCCACTAAGGTATTGCTCATGCAGGATGTCAAAAGGACATTGAGAAGCCAGCCGCACCCGCGCTGGCTCGAAGAGAGTTTGGCGACAGGCACAGTTATTATCGATGAAAAAGTTATGCAGATAACGGTGGAAGAATAATAGGAGTGAAGATGAAAGTCAAAAAAGAGCACAAGAGCACAAGAACACAAGTGCTATGGTTTTGTGTTTTTGGTTTTTTTCTTTTGTGTCATTTGGCACAAGCAGATTGCTGGGCGGTTACCAGTAAAGTCACACGGCACAGCAGCAGTGAGGATTTGTCGAAAGGCCGGACGAAAGATGTTGTGGTCGGCTCAGAAGGAACGCTTCAGCTTGGCCGGGCTGCCGAAGTAATAGTTGAGAAGTTCGAGGACACAAATGCGAAAAAGAGCGCTTCGGAACCGTGGTCGATAAACAGCATAGTTGTAAGCGGAGGAACCGTTTACCTCGGCACAAGTCCTAACGGCGGTATTTACAAGTACAGCCTCGGCAAGCTGACAAAAATTTATCCGCCGGAATCGGAGAACACGAAACCAGCTGGTAATGAGCCGAATGACTTAACTAAACTTGACGGCGAGATTGTTGAGGCACAGCAGTATTTGGCGAACAAGCATGTTTTTGCAATGGCGACCGATATGGCCGGCAGGCTTTTGGCCGCTGTAAGCGGCGACAAATGCGTGCTGTACCGTTTCGAAACGGACAAAATGAAGGAGCTCAAAGTAATCTTCGAGCCGAACGACGCCAAGTATATATTCGCGATAGCTGTTGACGGCACCGGTAATATTTATCTTGGCACCGGGCCGGAGGGGAAAATCTACCGGCTTGATTCTTTCGGCAGAGAACCGCAACTTCTTTATCAAAGCCGCGACAAAAACATACTTTCGCTGGCAATCGGAAAGGACAATTTTATTTACGCAGGCAGTGACTGCCGCGGACTTGTTTATAAGATAAACCCCCGCGATAAGACAGCGACTGTTTTGTACGACAGCGACCAGACGGAGATTGCCTCGCTTCTATTTGCCTCAGACGGCAATTTATATGCAGCGGCAACATCGGCTGAGATAGTTCAGCCTCCGGTTGAGCCAGCACAACAGCCTTCGGCCGGTCGCCCAGAGGTCGAAGTAGAACTGCAGGAAAGCGTTCCTGAAACCGAAGATGGGGTGAAACTTGAAATTGCGAATACGAAGGAAGACGTCAACGAAGAGCTGCCGCAGTGGGGAATATCTGCTTCGCGACCGTCTAAACCCGCCGAAGCCAGTTGCATATACAAGATAAGCAAAGATGGTTACGTGACAGATATATTTACGGAGACCGCAGTCCTTTTTTGCATGGCAGAACAGGAGCAGAAGCTGCTTATCGGGACAGGAAACGACGGCAAGACTTTTACCGTTGACCCTGCCTTGGAACAGAGGGCAATTATTTATAAGGATGAGTACGCATCGCAAATAGCCGCTATAGCCGTAACCGGCGATGACGTTTATCTCGGGACGGCAAATCCTGCGAAGCTGATAAGGCTGGGCAGGGCATTTGCTCGCGAGGGAACGTACACTTCCGGCCCTGTAGATGCAGGCCAGCCGGCCGACTGGGGAAAGCTACAAATCGACGCCGACATTCCGCAGGGCTGCAAAGTTATGGCTGCCTGCCGCAGCGGAAACGTCAAGGATGTTAACGACCCGACTTTTTCAAGCTGGACTGCCCCGGCCGAAGTCAACGGGCCGGTGCAGATGAAATGCCCGCTCGGCAGGTTCTGTCAATATAAGCTCGTTTTGCAAACCGAAGACAGCCGAAAGAGTCCGCTTGTAAGAGAGATTGCTGTTGCTGATACTGTTCCAAATCTGGCGCCGAGAGTCGAGTCGGTCAGCACCGAGAGAATCGAATCAGCGGACAAAAAGGGTATGTTGAAAATCAGCTATGACACCAAGGACGATAACGGCGACAAGCTGATTTACAAAATAGATTTTCGAAAAGTCGGAAGAGAGAACTGGATTGAGCTAAAAAAAGAGGTGGAGACAGACAGCTTCGAATGGGACGGCAGAACAGTTGAGGATGGACGCTATGAACTCAGAGTGACCGCAAGCGACGAGAGAAGCAATACCACAGCAACTAAATTAACAGGCAGTAGAATAACTAAGCCGGTGGTTGTTGATAACACCGGGCCGGTTATTAAAAAGTATTCTATTGAAAGCGGCGAAAGAGCCGTAGTGCTGAGGATGCAAACATCAGACCAGCTAAGCGCAATCGGCAAGGTGGATTACACCCTCGACAGTAACGCCGAGTGGATAAGCGCTGTGCCGGACGATTTGGTCTATGATACTACCGAAGAGGATTTCACTATTACTATCGAACAATTGGGCGCCGGCGAACATGTAATCGCTGTAAGGGTCTCTGATGACCTCGGCAATACAACCTATAAAACCTTTGAGTTTACCACAGCGGACACGGTTAAAAACCCAAAGGGGAAAGCCCTTAAGAGGGCTGGCGGCCGATGATTATGCGAAATATCGAATTTAAAAAAATAGCCGATACAGTCGAATCTCTTTGCATAGCAAGCGGCTACGAGCTTCCGCCGGATGTTCTGGCTGCTCTCGAAGATGCGGCAAAGAAGGAATCCAATCCAACGGCAGTGAAGATATTAAAACAGCTTATCGAGAACGCCCGCGTAGCAAAGGACGAAAAGATACCGCTTTGCCAGGACACTGGGCTTGCGGTTGTTTTCGTCGAGCAGGGCTGCGAGGTGTTTGTTAAGGCAGATGGCGGACGGACATTATCCGATGCGATTAACGCCGGCGTCGCGGCAGGTTACAAAAATGGGTTTATGAGAAGCAGTGTAGTCGCCGACCCGCTGAATAAACGCAAAAACACCGGCTCAAATACGCCTGCTGTAATTCATTACTCAATCGTCCCGGGTGATAAGTTGAAGATAACCGTCATCGCAAAGGGCGGTGGTTGTGAGAACAAAAGCCGGTTCAAGATGTTCAATCCGACAGCAGGCAGAGAAGAAATAATCGAATGGATTGTCGATGTTGTAAAGCAGGCCGGCGCTGATGCCTGCCCGCCGCTTGTTGTCGGCGTGGGAATCGGCGGCAATTTTGAGCTAAGCTGCCTGCTTAGCAAAAAAGCGCTGCTGCGAAATCTTCAGCAAAGAAATGGTGACGAATTTTATGCCCAGCTTGAGGCGGATTTACTTTCCAGGATTAACGCGCTCGGCCTCGGGCCGCAGGGCCTCGGCGGAGATACCACAGCACTGGCTTGTCTAATCGAAACCGCCCCCTGTCATATCGCTTCGCTGCCGGTTGCAGTCAATATCGAGTGCCACAGTCACCGGCACAAATCAGCGGCCATCTAAGATTTGCTGCACAGGTTTGAGATAGCGATAAAATCTTCAGGTCTAAGCTGTTCAGGTCGATTGTGCGGGTCTATGCCGCACTTCTCAAAAATTTCGGGCCAATTGTCTATTCCCGTGAGCTCACCGGCTGCAAATTTAGTGCAGGCCTTTACCATTTTTCGCCGATGCTGCATAAAGAGATTTATCACCTCGCCGAGAAGCTCCATATTCTGAATCCGGCTGACCTTTTCGGTTTTGCGGACAAAGCTTATCATTGCTGAATTGACCTGCGGCTGGGGCCAAAAGACCGAAGGACTTAAACTTCTTTCTGTTTTCACATCGCCTGTCGCAGCCATGTGTATGCTCAACGTGCCGTAGTGCCTGTCGTTTGGCCCGGCTGTCATTCGTTCGGCGACCTCTTTTTGAATCGTAACATACATAGCATCTGCAACTATCGAGCCTGTTATCAGATTCATCATCAAGGGCGAAGCAATACTGTAAGGCAGGTTCGAAACCAAAAGAAATTTGCCCGGCCGATTTTTACGGGCCTTTTCGATAGCGTCACTTACATTCGGGTTGATGGTGTTCTTATTTTCGAGAATATCGGTATTGATAACCTCGACATTACCGGCATTAGTCAGTTCTCCTGCGGCGATTTCGGCCAGTGTTTCATCCAGTTCGACGGCGATGACCCTGCCGGCACGCTCGGCCAGGGCCTGCGTCAGCGAGCCCGTGCCGCAGCCGACTTCGAGAACAATGTCGCCATTATCAATATTGGCAGAGTCTACCAGCAGGCGCATCAGGTTCAAGTCGATGAGGAAATTCTGGCCGAGCCGTTTGTTCGGCTCGGCGCCTGCCGATGCGAGCAACTGCATGATTTGCTGTTTAGTCTGCATCTGGGACGGCCTTTGCTCGTCTTTCGGCGAAGCCTGGGGTCTGCACCGGATGGTGTGCCTTTTTGACCGTTGCCATTTGAATAGCAGTGGTTACGGCAGCGGCCATACTCGAAGGGTCGGCGACATTCCTGCCAACGATGTCGAAAGCTGTTCCGTGGGCAGGCGATGTCCTGATTATAGGCAGGCCGAGAGTGATATTGACCGCATCCTCGAATGCAAGAAGTTTTACGGGTATCATTCCCTGGTCGTGATACATCGCAACGACGGCGTCGAACTCGCCGCGTGTTGCTCGCAGGAATAGTGTATCAGAGGGAAAGGGGCCTTGA
Organism: Phycisphaerae bacterium; assembly: GCA_028714855.1. Classification (NCBI taxonomy): domain Bacteria; kingdom Pseudomonadati; phylum Planctomycetota; class Phycisphaerae; species Phycisphaerae bacterium. The sequence goes on from JAQTLP010000001.1 coordinate 48,723, forward strand.
CAATTTATCCCCTGTTCCTGCGCAAGCAAAATTGCGGGCGATATTATTCGCTGCTCTTCATCTCCGAATTGTCCATCCTCACCCGCGTGGGGATTCAGGGCGGCAACGCCAATTTTAGGGTTTTCGATATCGAAGTATTCCTTCAATGCGATATTCAATAAATCTATTGGTTCAAAGACTCGGCCGATTGTGAACTCATGCCGGACTTCAAACAGCGCTCTATGAATTGTTGCGAGGGCTACCTTTAGTGGGCCGGCGACAAACATCATTGCCTTTCGCGGCGCTTTGCACTTGTCCGCCAGCATTTCGGTATGGCCGGGCCATTTAGCGCCGGCTGATTTCCAGCTTGCCTTGCTGATCGGCGCTGTTACTATCGCATCGATTATACCGGCTTTGGCCGCCTCGATAGCATCCAGGCAAAAATGTATTGATGCTTCGCCGCCGACCGTGCTGGGACCTTTAATCCAGGACGGAAACGGATGTTCGTCGTAATCGGCCACTACGACTTTATGCGGATAATCTCTGCTGATTTTTTCGTGCTGGAACCTGTCCCAGAACGGCTCTATTTCAGCTTTGTCCGCTGCGTAGCAAAGCTGCTCATTCATACCGAATATGATAAACCTCGCTGCTTTTCTTATCTCGGGCCTGGCCAGCGCCTTTACAACGACCTCAGGACCGATACCGGCCGGTTCGCCCATCGTTATGCCGATGACCATCTGCTCACGTATCGAATTGTTGCTGTTGTTTTTGTTCATCTTTTTGTATAGCGTCTTAAAAGCCCAGCTCTTTTAATCTTTCGGTTGTCAGCGATTGTTTCTGCGGCAAAATCTTTTCAAGCTGCTTGTTTATTGTTTTAGTTATTATGTCGGTTTCGATATTTACCGTATCGCCGGCTTTCGCCTGTCCCAGCGTAGTTTGCTTCAGCGTCTCAGGTATTATCGAGACGCTGAAACTATCTGCGTCCATATTTGCTATCGTCAAACTTATCCCGTCAACGGCGACCGAACCTTTGACCACCATTTGGGCGAGCAGGCCGGGACCGGCTGCGAATTTTATATCGGCAAATTGTCCCTGCCGGCTGATTGCCTTAATCGCTGCAATACCATCGACGTGACCGAGGACGAAATGCCCGCCGAACCGGTCGGCTGCCTTCATAGCAAGCTCCACATTTACAGGCGAAGAAGATTTCAGCCTGCCAAGCGTTGATTTTGTCAGTGTTTCGCTGCTGATATCGAACTCTGCGAGACTGCCCCGCAGTTGGGCAATAGTCAGGCAGACGCCGTTTACGGCTATACTGTCGCCGAGTTTGCACTCGTCAGCCAGTTTGCCCAAATCTACGGCCAGACGCATTCCGCCGCCGGCTGTGTAAGCCGACTTTACCGTGCAAATTGTCTTTATAATCCCTGTGAACATAAAATTTATTACCGGCTTCTTATGATTGATTATTGATAGAAGCTGGTCAGACGCTATAATTGATTATAAGAAATCAGCTATCAACTATCAATTAGAAAGGGGTAGGTCAGATGAATACATTCTGGTTGAAAATCGCGGCTATTGCGGTTGTCATTGCGGTTGTGATTGTCCTGATAGGTGTTTTTTCGTCTTCCGAAAGGCCTCAGTCTTTAACTAAAGAAACAGTTGCGGAACCGGCAAATGAGCCGGAGGCCAGGCCGAAGACCTTCTACGAGCAGGTCGAAAAAGATAAAGAGGAATTTTCATCGCCGCCTAAGCTGCCGGAGCAATCGGCCCAAAAGCCCGCGGAGGAGCATGTAAAGCAGCAGGTTCCGGAGCGAAATCAGCCCATCCGGTCACCTGCGGCTAAGCCATCTGCGGAACCGGCCAAGTTATACTTCAGTCCGCTTTCCGAGATAGACAAGGTAGAGGCCGAACGGCTCCTGAACGTGGCCGTGTCAGGCCGCAGTATGGGACGACTGCCGCAGACGGGTTACATGCTTATGGTCCAAAGCTGCCGGCAGATTATCAGTAAATGGCCCGACAGTTGGTATGCATATAACGCAAAAAAAATGCTCATTGATATGCCGGAACGGTTTCGGGAGCGGTACAAGATATCACAACAAGAACTGGATATAAGCGAATTTAACAAACAAAGACCGGGAACCGAACTTTACAATAGTACCATTGAGGAGGAATCTCCTTAAATGGCATCGATTACGACAGCCGGTTGTGTGCCGGTAATTTCAATCACCGCTGATTGTTTGCCGCAGGCGTGGGAGAAAGCCGTCCTGGCGGTATGGGACAACGGTCTTGAAGTCAAAACACAGTACGACAAACCCGATGACCCGCCCAGCAAAGACGCGACCGTTATAGTTACCATAACCAACCCCTTCGCTGAGCCGAGAATCCATAAGAATTTTCCCGGCGGTCCCGCTGAGCTCGAGACATATCGACAGGAAGTTGTCGACGGTATTCATGACCATTGGGTTGACGTTGCCGCCGGCAAGTGGACATATACCTATCATCAGCGGCTGTTTGCCTATTGCTCTATGGAAAATCCGCGAGGCGGGGCATCAGAAAAAATCGACCAGATTCAATATATTATCGATGCACTTTCCGAAGTCAGTCACACCCGAAGGGCACAGGCGATAACGTGGATGCCGAGCGTTGATACGGAGACGGGCCATCCGCCATGCCTGCAAAGAATCTGGTGCCGGCTGATAGATTGCGACGGCACAATGTCACTCAATATGAATACGCACTGGCGAAGCAGGGACCTTTACAAGGCCTGGTTTATGAACGTCTATGCTCTTACCGACCTCCAGAGAATAATTGCCGGGAAGATTTCCGCGAAAATCAATCGACAGGTAACTGTGGGCAGATACGTTGATATAAGTGATTCACTGCATATCTACGGCAGCTATTTCAAGGATGCCGGCAAAGAAGTGGAAAAGATGCGGCAAAGTCCGTTTGGCGGGCGCGCCTGGCAAAGCACGCATCCTGCTTTTGAAATGATGACAAAAGAGGCCAGGGAGAAATTGGCAAAAGACCCCGACTCGTCACGCCTTGCCCGATAGGATGCGGAGCGTGCCGGTGCACAAACCGGATGTTCCTGCGAACTTTATCGGGCTGTTCATAAAGATTCAGAAAAACGAGCATCTTCATTTGGCCATCTGCGATTTTTATATTAGACTTTAATTGAGGTCAGGCAGATAAAGGGAGCGATGTAAGTTTAACTTCGGTTTTTCCCGGGTTACGACCGCTCAGTGATACTCTGTATCATCAGCCTGGCTTAATTATCCTGCCGCTGCGGAGGAAAATCGGCGAATAAACATCAAGGCAGGAACGCAAACAAACTCTCTTGCGGTATGCAAGGGGTGAGGAGAAAATTTTTTTGGGGGGGCCATATAAGTTTCTTTCCGAGTTGGGTCTCTGCGCCCCTGGTGCAGAGACCTTTTTTTAAAAAAATCATCAGCAAAAAAAAGCTGTGAGTTTTTTTAAACTTTTTCCCTTAGTGTTTGTCCTGCCGTAGATTGAGAACGTCAAAAATAAGATTTAACAACCCCCCATTTTGACTATTTACAAAGTTTTGCGAGATTTTCTTTGACATACTATATGTTGGGGTTACAATTTAGAGGCAGGCGATAGGTAGTGTTGTTTTGATAAATTATAAATGGCTTTTGTTAAATTTTTCGAGGCGGGCTTAGTTCGTGAGATGTCCCTTTTGCAAGGAAGATCACGATAGGGTTGTTGATTCGCGTTCAAGCGATACCGGCAGAGTAATCAGGCGCCGGCGTCAGTGCCTGGCGTGCAAAAAGCGTTTTACTACCTATGAAAAAATAGGTGAGAGTTTTAAGCTCTGTGTGGTCAAAAAGGACGGCTCCCGTGTCCCTTACGACAGAGATAAAATCGTCGGAGGTTTGCAGAAGGCCTGTTACAAAAGACCCGTCTCTGTTGAACAGATTCAGCAGATAGCCGACAAAGTTGAGGAAGATATATTTAAGAATTCCGACAAGGAAGTATCGTCGGCTTTTGTCGGTGAAAGCGTGATGAAGCACCTGCAGGGAGTTGACAAAGTCGCATATATTCGCTTTGCAAGTGTCTACAGGGACTTTGAAGATGCAGGTGAACTGATTCAAGAAGTAAGTCAGGCCATTCAGCGGGCCGAGTATAGCGGCCAGCCGAAGCTTTTTGATGCCTGAGAGATAAAAATTACCAGGATAGTTGAGCCATCATTAAATTTTTGCAAGGAGGCAAATGGTGGGGATGAACGTGCGGCTTAAAGTTGTAAAGGCCGATAGCAGCGTCGAAGAATATCTGCACACAAAGGTCATCGGCACTCTCAGCAATGCTCTCGCTTGCGATGGGCAGGCCGATATATACGTCGCCGAGCAGCTTGCGGATGTGGTAACTTATTATCTTTATCGCGGGAAAACCCATCGCACCGTAGCCAGCAGCGAAATCCTCTCGATAATCAAGGCGGTTTTGACCGCCACAGAGTATGAAGGCGCCGCGGTTGCGATAAGCGAGCATCATTTAAACCGCAAGCTTAAACGTTCCAGAACCGAGGTTGTTTTGGTTGATATTAAGCAGCTCGCCGATGCCGAAATGCTCTACGGAGTTCAGCAATCGCCGCGCCGGAGCCGCTGGGACAAGTCTAAAATAGTCAATGACCTCGTAACCGACTACGATGTTTCCAGGGAAACTGCCAGAACGATTGCCTCGATGGTTGAGGAAAAAATATTCAATATGGGTATGACTTCGGTCCCGGCCGGCCTGTTAAAACAGCTTGTTTTAAGTGATACCGCCGCGTTCCTGCAGGCCCAGCGGCAACTCCAGGCCGTCTAAGCAGAATCATATCGATTATTATTTGCCATCTATTATTGCTTTTGTTCGGCTGAGAATTTTTTCCGGTTGTTCATCAGGGTCAATATCGAGCCAGTGAACGTTTTTAAAGGTCTTAAACCACGTCCGCTGGTTCTTGGCGAAACGCCGCGTGTTTTTCTTTATCAGCTCCGCGGCATCCTCTAAACTTATCTTACCGTTCAGGTGGTCAATTATCTCAGCGTAGCCGATTGCGCATCCGGCCTGCTGGCTTAAGGGTTTTTCTTCGGCCAGCAGTGCTTTGACCTCATCGACAAGGCCTGCTTCGATTATTTTTTTTGCCCGCAGGTTTATCCGGCTGTTTTCAACGCTTTTTTCCCTTCGCAGCCCGATTATCGTCCAGTCGTGCAAAGGTTTTTCTGCGTCGAATTGCTGCTGGAAACTCGAAATTGGTTTTCCGGTGAGCTTGTAAACTTCCAAGGCGCGAATTATACGTTTGCGGTCCCTGCGGCCGATGCGCTCGGCGGTGACAGGATCGATTTCGGCTAATTGCAGGTGCAGTTCTTCCAAACCTCCGGCTTCTGCTTCGATCTGCAGTTCGGCACGTATTTGCTTATCGCTTCCCGGCCCTTCGAACAGGCCATACAGCAGGGCCTTTATATAAAGGGCGGTTCCTCCGACCGCGATTATTCTCTTTTTGCGGTTTTTTATCTGCTCAGCCGCGTCGTAGGCCAAATCGAGAAATTTCCCGACGTTGAAATCTTCACTTGGTTCAACCACATCGATGAGGTGGTATTTGACTCGTTCCTGCGCCTGTCGGGGCGGCTTGGCTGTGCCGATATCCATCCGCCGATAGACCTTCATCGAGTCGATACTGATTATTTCAGCACCCAGGTTTTCAGCCAAGTCAAAGGCCAATCGTCCTTTGCCTGATGCGGTAACGCCTATTATTAACAAACTGCTGGTATTCATAATTTACTGTGAAAATCCGTCAATAACGGGTATAATACGAAGTTTAGGTCAAAAACGCAAAATTATAGCTTTCATTGAACCGCATATGCCTGTGAACAAGATTGTCAATAACGATTTTAATGCCCGGTTGAGCGAGAAAGCGCAATTTGTAAATGATACGCTGTCCCGCCTTGTTGCCGGGCAGACGGGTATTAGCGGTGATTTAAAAGAGGCAATCAAATACACGCTCGAAGCCGGCGGCAAGCGGGTGCGTTCGGCGCTGGTTCTCTGGTGTTGTGAGCTTATCAGCGGCGAGGTAAATCGCAATGCCGAAATTGCAGCGGCGGCGGTCGAGATGGTGCATACTTACTCCCTTGTCCACGATGATTTGCCGGCGATGGATGACGACGACATTCGCCGGGGGCTTCCGACCTGTCATAAGGCCTTTGATGAGGCGACGGCTGTTCTTACAGGCGACGCCCTTTTGACGCTTGCCTTTGAGATTTTGGCGAAAGAAATTGACGACGCAGCTATCGCGGTCAGATTGATTGGCGAATTGGCGAAGGCGGCAGGTCCTGCCGGTATGATTGCCGGTCAAATGGCCGACCTCAAAGCTGAAAACGGCCGAGGCGGCGAAGAAATTCTGGAATATATCCATACCAACAAGACCGCCAAGATGTTCCGTTGCGCCGCTGCTATGGGAGCCATTTGTGGACAGGCAAAGGATAGTGACTTTAACCGCCTTTGTGAATACGGCCTTAAGATCGGCCTGGGCTTTCAGATAGCAGACGACATACTTGATGTTTGTGCTTCGAGCGAACATTTGGGTAAGACTGCCGGTAAAGATGTTAAAGCGGGCAAGGTAACATATCCGGCCGTCATCGGAATGGAAAAGTCAAAACAGCTCGGGGGAAAATTGGCCGATGAAGCGGCAGCAGTGCTTGAACCATTCGGCCAAAAAGCCGACACCCTCAGAAATCTCGCAATCGCCCTGTTGGAAAGAACGAGATAATCGGAAGAATTTTTAATGGCTAACTTATTAGAACAAATGGACGGCCCTGATGACTTGAAAAAGTTGTCTCCGCCTCAGCTCAAGCTTCTGGCGGAGGAAATACGCCGCTTTATGCTTGCCTCGGTGAGTGAAACAGGCGGACATCTCGCCAGTAATCTCGGCGTTGTGGAACTGACGCTGGCCCTGCATTATGTCTTCGATTTCAAAACCGATAAGCTGCTTTGGGATGTCGGCCATCAGTGTTATACACACAAAATCATAACCGGCCGAAAGGCTGATTTCGCCAAGCTTCGTAAACGCGACGGCGTAAGCGGCTTTCCAAATCCGGATGAAAGTATTTATGACCAGTTTGCCGTCGGTCATGCAGGGACCTCGGTAGCAACGGCAATTGGAATGGCAATGGGGCAGGTTCGAACCGGAAAAAACGATAAAATCGTTGCGCTGGTCGGAGATGCCAGTATTGTGAACGGCCTTTCTTTCGAGGCGCTGAATAATCTCGGCCTGGTAAAGAGGCAATTGCTTATAGTCCTCAACGATAACTCCATGGCAATCGATGCTACGCAGGGGGCGGTGGCAAAATACTTCTCCAAAGTCCGCCTTAGCCAGACATACGAGGATTTGCGAAAAACCACCAAAAATATCCTCGAACATATGCCTGCTATCGGTAAAACCGTTGAGGATGCGATTGAGAGAATTAAGAAGGGTATTCGTATGGTCTTCCCTGCCAGTCAGATGTTCGAGAGCCTGAACATCCCTTATTTTGGTCCCGTTGACGGCCACGACATCGAATCGCTTATACAGTTGTTCAGGGCTTTGCTGCATTCGAATCACCCTGCGATTCTGCATGTTTATACAAAGAAGGGCAAAGGTTTCGCTCCTGCCGATGATGACCCGAGGAAGTTTCATTCGACTGGGCCCTTCAAGATGAATGGAAACGCCGTGGAAACCTCCGCCGGCGTCAGGAGCAGCTTTACCGATGTTTTTGGTCGGGACATGACCGAACTGGCTGAAAAGGACAAAAGAGTTGTCGCCATAACCTCCGCAATGTGCGACGGAACGGGACTGACCGAATTTCAAAAAAAATTCCCCGACAGGTTCTACGATGTCGGAATTGCTGAAGGTGTCGCGGTAGATATTGCAGCAGGACTTGCCAAGAGCGGCCTGAAACCTTTCGTTTGTATCTATTCGACTTTCCTGCAGCGAAGTTTCGACCAGATATTCCAGGAAGTGTCGCTGCAGAACCTGCCGGTTGTTTTTTGTATCGACAGGGCTGGTGTCGTCGGCTCCGACGGTCCAACGCACCATGGCCTGATGGACATCGGATTTTTGAGAATGATGCCGAATATGGTCCTGGTAGCTCCTGCTGATGAGGCCGAAGTGAAACTCGCTCTTGAATTTGCTCTGGCGGAAAATAAACCGGTCTGTTTGAGGTACCCTAGAGACCTTGTTCCGTCGAGCGAGTTTGATTTGTCTGCTTGTGCCGTGCCCTTTGAATTGGGTAGGAGCGTCGTTGTCAAAAGCAGCGCCAAATCGGCTATTGCAATTGTCGCATACGGAAGCGTCCTTACCAATGCCCTCCAGGCGGCTCAGCTGCTTGGGCAGGATGGCATTGGTGTCGATGTGATAAACGCACGGTTCGCCGCCCCGCTCGATGATAAAATTATTTCCTTGCTCAAACGCCACAAAGGTATAATAACGCTGGAAGACCACGGTCTTGCCTGCGGCTTCGGCTCAGCCGTGCTTGAGGCGGCTGTTGCTTCTTTGCCATGTCCGATTAAAAAACCGATTGTGACTCTTGGTATGCCCAGGGCATTTTTAAGGCATGATTCCCGCAATACTCAACTTATGCAGGGGGGGATAAATGCCGATAAAATAGTGCTGACGGCGAAAGAAATATTGCGCTCGGCCCGATAATAGCCTCGGCAATAACGTGGGAAAGGATAATCTTAAAATGGCGAAGAGCGGCTTGCCAAAATTGGTGATTTTCAGCGACCCGAAGAAGGGCCATGTTACCGAAGTGGTTGCGGAATTTCTCGATTTCGCCAAAGGTAAAGCCGATATCGTTGCCACCTGCGGTATAGACCAGTGCACCGTTGATATTTTGAAAGAAGTTGATTTTGCGGTTGTCTTCGGCGGAGATGGGAGTATTACCTCTGCTGCCAGGCAGCTCAGTCAGGTCAATGTGCCGGTCATAGGTGTTAACCTCGGCAAGCTCGGCTTTCTGACAGAATTCAGCCTCGGAGAGCTTAAGGAATTTTTCCCTTCGTTGATATCACGAAAGCTGCGCATAGAAAAGCGTATGATGCTCAGATGCAGGATTTTCAGCGGCGGCAGGGAAAAATTCTCCTCGGCGGCCATCAATGATGTTTTTATCACAGCGGGTCCTCCTTTCAGAATGATTGAGTTGAAGATGTCGGTCGACGGCCAGCTCGCCATAGACGGATTGGTAAGCGACGGCCTTATAATTTCTACGCCCACCGGCTCGACAGCTTATAATCTCTCGGCGGCAGGGCCGATACTTTCTGCAAATATGCAGGCAATGGTGGTTACGCCTATTTGTCCGCATTCGTTTAGCTTCAGACCGGTTGTTATCAACGCCGACAGCAAAGTAGAGGTCTTTGGAGTCAGCGTCAATGAAGGTACTACGGTTTCTGTCGATGGCCAGATTTCCTCAAAATTGTCAATCGATGACGTGGTGAAAATTGAAAGGAATAAAGGCGATTTTCTCGTAGTGAATAATCCTCTTAGGACACAGTGGGATACTTTGGCGACCAAGCTCAGCTGGGCGGAAAAGCCGAAGTATAAGAAGAATCCTATTTTGTAATAATTAGTGATTGTTTAATTATGAACATAGTTCTGAGGTGAATGGTGTTTAATATTATGAAAAGAACAGCGGCATATATTATTGTTGGTTTGTTGTTTTTCACCGCTTTTTCAGAAATTAGCTGGGCGGCTGGAGGCTATAATATTAATCCTGCCACAGTCCCGCCGAGCCTAAGACGTGAAGGCCTTGTTCGCTCTCCCGGCACAGCTGTCGGAAGCGGAAACCTGCTGATTACCGGAAATATCAGAGGTCCGGCGTATTTTCGAGGAATTGTGCCGTATTCAGCGCCAACCGATTTTGGAGTTACGCTTCCTTCGTCTTCGCTTGATTCGTTTTTGAGGGATTCAGCCGGCTCGGAGAGTTTCGGCGGTTACAATAGTTACTCTGGTTACGGCCCAAGGTATAGACCATATTATTCGCCGACCCAGACAGTATCATCTACGATACCGCGCTACTATGCTCAGGGAAGGGTATCGGCCGCAAATATTGACGCTTATTCTGCTCAGTCTTATTTAAGCGGGACCTTGCCGGTGCGCCGCGACAGTGTACTCGATGCTGCATCTGCGACATCTCTGGCCCGCTGGCGGCCGATGTCGATGACGCCGGAAGAAATGCAGAAAATAATTTCATCCGAAATCGCCAAATACTCGCCGGGAAGATTGACCCAACCGGGATATCAACCCAAGACGGGACTATATAATCCGGAACTAAGACAGGAAAGCTATAAAGCAGGCGAACTTAGGACAGGTATGCCCGGCATGGAGGGCTCTTTATTACTCCCTGTTGTGAGAAAGCCGGGTGAGGTCAACCAGCCGTTTGGGATACCGGGACAGGCCGGTGAGGCAGTTGCCCAGGTGCCGTTTGGCACAGATATGAATACGCCGCTTAATGTCTACGACCAGATGCAGCAGCAGATTGATAGCTTGCAGACAAAAATCAACTTGGCACTTGTGACACCACAGCCTCAAAAGGACGCTGAAGAGGGCGAAAAATCAGCCGGTGAGCAAACCGGGAAGGGTTTTCAGGCTGAGAGGCTCGCTGAAGTTAATTTGCCCGCTTCCGGGATCAAAGCTGCTTTTGGCCCTTATGAAACTTTTGCCTCATTTTCAGAGGACAAATTCAATCAGAATATGCGGGCGGCAGAAATATATCTCAAGCAGGGCAGATACTATCGCGCTGCGGATGCCTACACTCTCGCATCGCTTTACAAGCCGGACGACCCCCTTGCCTATGCCGGAAAGAGCCACGCCCTTTTTGCCGCGGGCGAGTATATGAGCAGCGCCCTGTTCCTTTCCAGGGCCCTGCGGATTTTCCCGGGGTATGCGCGGTTTAAGATAGACATTGTGGCTATGGTAGGGGACAGGGACAAACTCGAGACGCGTGTGGTCGATGTCGAAGAATGGCTCACGAGAACCGATGCTCCTGAACTGCAGTTTTTACTTGCCTACGTTTATTACCAGATGGGTAGACCCGTGCCGGCCAAGGAAGCCATTGACGCGGCTTATGAAAAAATGCCCGATTCCTCCGTGGTGCTCGCTCTTAAACAAGCTATCGAAGAGAGTCCGAGCCCGGCGGCAGGCGAGGGTGGCTTGCTGCGTATAACCGAACCGGCTGCGGCACAACCTTCGTTACCTGCTGGGCAAGACGTGATAAGTGATGCATCGAAAGAGTAAAGCCGTTTTCTGTCTTCCGTTTTTATATATTGTTAATGATAAAAGCTGACACAACTTTGAATATCGAGGGGGTTTTGTCCGCCGATGGTTTAATCGCGCGGTCGTTCAGCGGATACGAGTTTCGGCCTCAGCAGGTGCAGATGGCCCGTGCTATTAAAGACGCCTTTGCGGACCGCAGGCATCTGGCTGCAGAGGCGGGAACAGGCATAGGAAAGAGCTTCGCATATCTTACTCCTGCAATAGAGCTGGCCCACAGGCAAAAAACAAAAGTGCTCATCAGCACTTTTACTATTACCCTTCAGGAGCAGCTAATCAATAAAGACATTCCCTTCCTTGCAGAGGCTTTGCCGCAGGCGTTTACCGCTGTTCTGGCAAAGGGCAGAGGCAATTATCTTTGCAAACGCCGACTTGAGTTTGCAATGCGCAGGCAGGCGACAATGTTCGATTGTCTAGGCTCAACGCTTGCGGTTATAAATCAATGGGCGAGCCAGACAAAAGACGGCTCCCTCAGCGATATTCCGATTTTACCGAAAAATCATATTTGGGATGCCGTCAAGAGCGAGCACGGTAACTGCCGGGGCAGAAAATGTCCCCACTTCGGCCGGTGTTTCTACTGGCGGGCGAGGCGCCAATTGGACAATGCCGATATTATTGTGGCAAATCACGCCCTGATGTTTAGCGACCTTGTGCTCAAAGCGCAGGGTGCATCGATTTTGCCGGATTACAGGTACGTTATTATCGATGAGGCCCACAATGTCGAGCATGTCGCCGAGGACCATTTCGGGATAAATATCAGTAATTTCACAGTCAAATTCCTCCTCGACGCCATTTATAATCCGAGGACACACAGAGGACTTCTGGCCTATATGGATGCACACAAAGCCGTTGATATAGTCGCTCTTGTATCCGGGGAATCGCGAAAATTCTTCAGCCGGGTCAACAAATGGTACCAGCAGTCAAAGGATGAGACTTCGGGAAGATGTTACAAAAATTTTGTCGATGACAATCTCACTGGACATTTGAAAAATCTGCACGCTGAATTGACTGCTCTGGCCAAGATTTGCAAAGACGTTGATGAAAAATTCGAGATTACGCGGCTAATCGACCGCTGCTCGGCTCTGGTTCAGGATTTGGATTCATTCTTGAGCCGGCAGCAGGATGATTTCATTTATTGGGTTGAGCCGTCTTTCACTGCCGGTGCTGCTACTCGCTTGAGAAGTGCGCCGCTCAATGTCGGACCTAATGTGAAAAGCTGTTTGTTTGATAAGTATGAATCGGTCGTACTGACCAGCGCAACCTTGAGCTGTGGTTCAGCCTCGGATGAAAAGACGGGGTTTGAATTCTTCACCGGCCGCATTGGTCTGGATAACTGTAAAACGCTTAAACTCGGCTCGCCTTTCGATTACGCCAAACAGGTCACCCTTTATATCGAAAAAGACCTTCCCGCCCCAAACGACCCCGCTTTTATTGATTCTGCGGCTGGCGTCATCAGCAGTTATGTATGCAGAACACAAGGCAGGGCCTTCGTCCTTTTTACCAGTTACGAAATGCTCGATGCAGTGGCTCAAAAATGCGCTGAAACACTTGCCGAAAATGGTATCCGCCTGCTCCAGCAGGGTGCGGAATTTGACAGGACATCTCTTTTGAAGCTGTTTAAGTCTGAGGACAATGCGGTTCTTTTTGGCACCGACAGTTTCTGGCAGGGCGTTGATGTCCCCGGCCAGGCGCTTAGCAATGTCATTATCGTTCGCCTCCCCTTTGCCGTCCCCGACCAGCCGTTAATTGCCGGTCGGCTCGAACAGATAAAGCAGCAGGGAGGCAACCCTTTTAATGATTATCAGTTGCCTTCTGCGATTCTCAAATTCAAGCAGGGCTTCGGCCGGCTTATTCGAAGCAAAACAGATACAGGAATCGTTGCTGTCCTCGATAGCCGAATAATAAATAAACGTTACGGCCAAGAATTCCTCAACGCAATCCCAACCTGTAAGATGGAAATTGTGACTCATTGCTAGTAGCGTGTATTGCTTTAGCATTAATCACAGGTCGATGGTATATCACAAAGCCAGTGAGCGGCAAGCCAGCCCAGGTCCTCGATATCCACGTTACCGTCAAAATCAAAATCGGCACATTTGCAGTAGTCGGCAGTGGCACAATCCGCACTGAGCCATTGCGCTGCAAAACGGGCAAATGCCTCCATATTGACCAGCACCATATCGTCCTCGGGCACAAGCAGATACCCATGCCAGTATCCATCGGGGTTAACCCCGCAACCTGTGACCCACCCGTTATTGTTTATACCTGTTGCGTAAAATAATGTCCAGCCGGAGCATGGGTCTATTAGTGTGTTTAAGTCTATATTGCTGCTTCCGCCGAGTGGGTCAAAAATACAGGCACGGGCACCGCCGGAACTGTCATTAGCCCACCCTGCAATCTGGTTGCTGTCGTTGATGGACCGGGCCTCACTCCAATCGCCGCCTAAGGTTCCGAGGTCTTTATTATTCCCGCTGCCATTGGGGTCAAAAAGACAGGCTCGCCCATTCCCGTAACCGTCATAGGCCCAGCCTGCAATTTGGCCTTTCTCATTGATGGAGTAGGCCTGACTGTGCTCGTAACCATTGAGTGTTCCGAGATTGATATTATTATTGGCATCGCCGGTGGAGTCAAAAAGACAGGCACGGTAATAGCCGGAACTATTTGCGGCAGAACCAACAATCTGACCGCTGTTATTGATAGAAGAAGCGGCACTCGAATTGCCGCCGATGGTGCCGAGGTCTGTATTAGCCCCTCCGCCTGTAGAATCAAAAAGATAGGCACGAGTGGAGCCAGAAGGGTTTTTTGCTTGCCCGACGATCTGCCCGCTATCATTGATGGAAAAGGCTACACTGTAATTGCCGCCCAATGCGAGGTCTGTATTAGCCCCTCCACCTGTAGAGTCAAAAAGGCAGGCGCGGATAGAACCAGAACTGTCTTCTGCTTGTCCAACAATCTGGCCGTTGTTGTTGACGGAAAAAGCGAGACTCCAATAGCCGCTGCTGCCGAGCGTTCCGAGGTCTAAATTATCACCGCCGCCTGTTGAATCAAAAAGACAGGGACGTACGCAGTCGGAACTGACCCAGGCCTTGCCCGCAATCTGGCCCCTGTCATTGATGGAGTATGCCTCACTGTCATCGCCGCCTAAGGTTCCGAGGTCTATGACTTGATGATACCCAAAAGAAAAACTGCTAAGGCTAAAAAGAATCACCACTGTGGGAAAAAAAGATGCCTCTCTGCTCTTCATAATTTCTCCTCCTTCTGCATCATTCCGCCGGGCGAACTGCCGGCAAGACAATGAATAGTGTTTCATAATGATAAACAATATCTGGTTGGAATGTCAAGAGAAAATCGCAATTGTTGCAAGGCGGCTGTGGTTTTGTCACTTGATTTCGTCCCCGCTATGTTGTAAAATTACTTTCTTAAAGCTGATGTTTATCACAGTGAGGTAAAATATGCAGATAAAATTAAAGTTTCTCGGCGCTGCTCAGAACGTTACCGGTTCGCGGCACATGCTCGAAGCAAATGGCGCCAGAATTCTTATAGACTGCGGCCTTTATCAGGAACGACACTTCAGAGAAAGAAACTGGGCTCCATTTATCATACCTCCTGATAGCATCAACGCCGTCCTTTTGACCCACGCCCATCTCGACCATTGCGGCCTGTTGCCGAAATTAGTTAAAGAAGGTTTCAAAGGCAGGATTTATTGCAACTCCGCCACCGCCGAACTTGCGAAGATTATTCTTTTGGATTCAGCCAAGATACAGGAAGAAGACGCTGCGCATAAACGCAAAAGACACGCTAAGCAGGGCAGAAAAGGCCCCTATCCTGAGGCCCCTCTTTATACTGCCGAGGATGCCGAGGCCTGTTTCCCCCTCTTCTCGCCGGTCGAATACAGAAAAGCTGTACCGCTTGGCGATGGCGTAGAAGCCACTTTCTATGATGCCGGCCACGTCCTCGGCTCTTCGATAATAAGGGCCAAAGTCCGCTGGGACGGCCAGGAAAGGATTATTTTATTTTCCGGCGATATCGGCAGGCCCGACAGGCCGATAGTATGCGACCCAACCGTTTTCGACGCCGCCGATTATGTCCTCATCGAATCGACTTACGGCGACAGAATCCACGAGCGAACAAGCGACGTGAAGAAAAAAATGGGTGACATAATAAACTCGACAAAAAAAGCCGGTGGTAACATCGTTGTCCCCAGCTTTGCCCTTGAACGCTCGCAGGAGGTTTTATATTACATAAACGAGCTGCTGCTCGAAAAAACAATATCACCTCTGAAAATCTTCCTCGATAGCCCGATGGCTTCTAAGATTACAAAAGTTTTTCAAAGCCATCCCGAGCTGTTTGATGAGAAAATGGCCGAATTTATTAGAAACAAAAAATCGCCTTTTAATCTGCCGAACCTCGAACTGGCCGGAAAAGCTGAGGAGTCAAAGGCAATTAATAATATAAAAGGAACCGTTATGATTATAGCCGGCTCCGGTATGTGCACCGGCGGCAGAATAAAATACCACCTCGTCAATAATATCTCTAAACCCGAAAATACAATAATGTTCGTCGGATATCAGGCAGTCGGGACCCTCGGAAGACAAATCGTCGATGGCGCGGAAAAAGTCCGAATACTCGGCGAGCAGCGCGAGGTCAAAGCCAACATCGTCCGGATACATGGCTTCTCGGCGCATGCTGACAGGTCCGAGCTTCTCACCTGGCTGAAAGGCCTGAAAACTCCCCCTCGAAAAGTTTTTATCGTCCACGGCGAAACCGAAAGCGCATCTAATTTCGGTACTTACCTTAGAGAACAAACCGGCTGGGATGTCTCTGTCCCCGCTTACCGGGATGAAGTCGTCCTTGAATAACTCTTTGTCATTCCCGCGAAAGCGGGAATCCAGAGGAAATCTACAAAGATTCTTTCTTTACAACGGTGACCGGCGCAATCTTTTCCAGCCCCTCTTTAAGTTTTCCCGCCTCTCCGGCAACGACTATTACCAGCTTACCAGGCTCTATCGTTTCTCGCACCAGATGCTCACAATCCGCCCGTTTGGCTTTCGTAATCCCGCGAAGCAGTCTTTCAAGATAATCCTGGCCAAGCCCCTGCGATTCAATCAGCCACAGGTCGCCCGCAATCTGTTGCGGTGTCTCACGGCCCCTCACAAAGCTGCCGAGTATATATGACCGGTTGTTCTCAAGCTCATCATCGCTCGGACCCTCGGTTTTCAGCCGATTTATCTCTTCGAGGACCGCTCGGACCGCCTCCGCCGTTGATTCTGTCTTGCTGAAGGTGCCGACCTCGAATTCTCCCGCAAAGCGATTAGCTATATAGCTGCCCCAGACGCCATAAGTCAATCCTTTCGCTACGCGAATACTCTCGTTAAGCCGGCTGTCAAAACCCCATCCGAAATAACTGCTCACTATTCGGCTTACAAAATATCCGTCATCGTGCCGCGTAATACCGCGCTGACCGACGCGAATCTGGCTTTGTGTGCTCCCAGGCATGTCCACTAAATATATATGCGTCTCTGCCGCTGCCGTCGGCGAAGATATTTTTATATTCGGGCGTTCGCCGGTCGCCTTCCAGTCTCCGAAAGTTTTCTTCGCCAATTCAAATGCCTCTTTTGCCTCAATATCTCCCGAAAATATCAGCACCGCCGTATCAGGCCTTGCAAACTTGCTCCACCACTGCTTCAAATCTTCAATCGCCAGCGCATTAACATCCTCAACCTCGCCCGTAGCCGTCCGCGAGTACGGATGTTCACCGTATAGTTTCCGCCGGAATTCCCTGTCAGCCACGTACTCCGGCTCCGCCGATGAAACCGCTAACGTCGTAAGGACCTGCTTTCTCAGCTTCTCAAATTCCTCTTCAGGAAAGCTCGGCGTCAGCACTACTTCGCCGAGCAGTCCCATCGTCCGCCCGGTATACTCTGTCAGACAGCTGGCGTTTACCGTGCCCGTGTCCATATCACATCCCCCAGAAAGGCTGATTGCGTATGTCTCCAGCTCATCTGCCAGTTCGCCCTCACTGTGCTTGCTCGTTCCCTTGACAAGCATCTGCATTGTCATCGCCGCTGTCCCCGGCTTACTCTCCGTCCAAGCTCCCGGTAAAAGCCCGAGCTGAATACTCACAAACGGCACCTCATGATTCGGCACTACGAGCACCTTCAGGCCGTTCTTTAATTTTTTGCTGCTGTATTTCGGCGTTAGCTTTGCTGCCGCGACCTTCGCCACCGGAGCTTCCTTTGACCAGTTTTTTGGGCGAGTTAGTTCTCCCCGGCCCGGCTTCGGCGAGACCTTCTCCGGCTCTGCTGTAATTACCCCTTCTTCCTCTTTAGCGATTCCGAGCATACCGCTCACTGCACCGGGCAGGTTTCGGTCAACCTTAACTTCCAGAGCCCTTTTGTCTGTTAAATATTCGTTTGCAGTCCGCTGAATGTCCGCTGCAGTTACTTTTCGTATATCATCTATCCATCGGTTGACTTGTGAAACATCGCCGTATTCCACCGCCGCATTGCCCAGCATATTCGCCTTGCTTTCAATTTCAAGGTTTTCCGTCACCAGCCCCCGCAGCATCTGGTTTCTTGCCTTCATCATCTCACGTTCGCTCACCGCTTCGTTCCGCAGCTTGGAAATGTGCCTCTCGATAATCTCAAGAACGTTGTTTGCGTCTCCGCTGAACGGCGTCATCGCTGCTCCAGCCCCGAACAAACCGTCTTGTTTCAGCGACCACGACACAGCTTGTGCGCCGACCGCTAATTGTTTTTCCGCCACCAGCTCACGGTATAATCTGCTGCTCTTGCCTCCCCCTAAAATCTCCGCCAGGAGATCAACAGCGACACTGTTTTTATCGCAGACCGGTACCGTCCGATACACCACCCCTGTGGCAGGTGCAGGTGCGTTCTCTTCCTTCAGCGTGACCGTTCGCTTCTCCGTCGGCTCCGGCTCTTTGACCGTGACACGCGGCGGCTCATCGTATCGCGGTATCCAACCGAAATAGCGTTTTGCCAATTTTTGTGCATCCTTGTGTTTTACCGCTCCGACAATAATCAGCGTCGCATTGTTCGGAACATAATATTTCTTCCAGAAATCCCGCAGTTCCTGCACTGATGCCGCCCGAAGGTCAGGTATGTTTCCTATCGGAGGCCAGCTATACGGATGGACCTTAAAAATCTCCGCCAGCAGCTTCTCGTATATCGTCCCGTATGGCTGGTTTAAATCCATTCGCCGTTCTTCCTCGACCACCTTGCGCTCAGTATCGAACGACTCCTGGTCAATCTTCAGAAACGTCATTCGCTCCGCCTCCAGCCACAGCGCCAGCTCGAGCTGTTTTGCCGGAAGCGTCTGATGATATACCGTCCTGTCGAATCCGGTATTGCCGTTCGTTGTTCCTCCAACACGATGGATATAGGCAAAATGGTCCGTTGGCCCGAGTTTGTCCGTCCCGCGGAACATCATATGCTCGAACATATGTGCAAAGCCGTGCCGTCCCGGCTGCTCGTCTTTCGACCCGACGTGATACCATATCTGCACCGCAACTATCGGGCACGAAAAATCCTCCAGCGTTATAACCTCCAGCCCGTTTGCAAGTTTAATGCGTCTATAATCGAATTTCCCTGTTTCGGGTCGTGTTGTTTTTCCATGGCACTCCGCCGCCCAAAAAACCAGCGATACCGCCAGGACCGCAAATAAATACTTGGTTTTCTTGAAATTCATTTCTATATCTTTCTTGTTGGTTTTAAATCCCTATCGCCAGTTCCGTTTTTGCCTTTTTGAGAATATCCTCCTCTAATGGACACGAAAGGTCTGCTCCGCTGACAACTTCACAAAACCGCTTCTTCTTTTTCTCGTCAAAGCTTTTCCCGTCCGTCAGCAGCCGATACACCTTATATAGTGCACTCATATATACTTTCGTTAACTCCACGGCTTCGCCATAGTACTCCAGGTATTTAGGCACGCCGACGTATTCCTGGAATCTTGGGCTGTTTGCTCCCTGTTTTTTGTATTCCTTGTCTGCTTTCTTATAAGGCCCCATTTGTTTCGCAAACCACAGACTTGCCAGAACGCCGTCAACAGAATTTTCTATCGTGTCCTCGTCCGGCCCGACACCGTAAGTTTCTATAAACCCTCGCTGCAGGAAATACCTGAACCAGTCCTCCGTATTTTTCAGCCCGACTACACAATCAGGCCAGTTTTGAAAGTCCTGCTCGAAAAATCGGTACGTTGGCGCGGTCTTGTCCTCCGAACTATACACTTCCTGATAAAGAAAATAATCCTGATAAACCTCAGCCTCCCTGTGCAGCTCTCTGTGCTTTCCGTCCGTGTAATAAGGCCCCGCTATCTGATTAACCAGGGGATGGATTATCTGGTCTGCAGCTATATGACTCAGATGCCCCGCGATGTATGCTATCTTGCGCCAGCTGTCGACATCGAAAATCGCCTTCTTGCCCTCGCGTTCGGCGTCGCTGAATATAATCTGAATCAGCTTCAAAACAAATTCGTTTGGCTTGCTCGAATGCAGGTGATACGACCACGGCGTTACCCCCTCCGCTGAAACATAACCGTCTGCGACCATCCCGGTCAGACCTTTGGCGAGGTTCTCGAAATAGTAAAGGTCGGGACCGAGGCTGCCTAAGTTCATATACGCCTGCAACCTTTCTTTCCCGGTCTTTTCATCTAACTTCTTGGCGAAGACGGCTTCATCTTTATCTTTACTCTCTTGGAGCTGCTTTAGCCCCTTATGCGCTATTAGCATATGTGCTATACTCGCAGGCATTCTCGCTCTCCTTTAAATTGTCTCTTGTTTATGGGCGCAGCTGTCGCAGCAATGCAATTCTAAATCGCAAATACTAAGTTGTAAATTGAAATGTTATTATCGTGCTCTTAAGCTCTTGTGACTTATGCATCTCCGCTATATAGCAAAAAGGTTGCCGGCCCGTCATTGACGCTGCTTATGTGCATGTGCCCGCCAAAGGCGCCCTTTTCAACACCCACCCCTTGTTTGGCGATTAGCTCGCCTGCTTTCTCGTAAAGTTCCTTGGCCAAATCCGGCTCCGCTGCGCCGTCGAAGCTGGGACGGCGGCCTTTTCGGCAGTCTCCGTGAAGGGTAAAATTGCTAACCAAAAGAATGGCTCCCCCGGTATCGAGTACGCTTCGATTCATCTTGCCTGCATCGTCGGCAAAGATACGAAGGTTCACTAACTTCTCAGCCATAAACTCGGCATCGGCTGCGCTGTCCCCTCTGCCGACGCTAAGATACACGAGTAAACCTTCGCCGATTTGGCCGACCGTTTGACCGTTAACCTCGACCACGCTCTGCAAAACTCGCTGCACAACCGCTCGCACGGCTAATCCCTATCGCGGGTTCGTGGCTCTCTTCTGGTTCTGTCGGGAGATTCCCTGCGTCCGCCGCTGCGCTCCTGCAGCTCTCTTCTTTTCTCCTCTCGGACGCGAAATCTTCTGCTTTCCTTTTCCAGTTCTTCTGTAACGTCCTTAAGCCGTTCCTGCCTGTCTAATAATATCCCGTCGATTGCCGCCGCTGTTTTTACGGCCCCTTCTTTAACAGCGAGCTCTTTCAGAAAATTAAACTCCTCTGCGATTTGTTTTCTCACGGCTAATACCAGATCCAGTCTTTCATCAAGCTTGCCCTTGGTCCACTCTTTTATCTCATCATTGCTTTTTTTGTTTATCTTTTCCAGTGCCTTGTCTAATCCCGAATATTTCGCAATCTCAGTCCTAACGGCATTTGGGTCGGCAATCTCGTTCACATCCGCAGCCTTGCTTTTATCGGCTGCTGTTGCAGTAACTTTGTTGGCGTCGGTAGTCTTTTTGATTTCCGGTTCTTTCATCGGGGCTTCTTTGGGCTGGGCCGACTGTTCCTCCGTCTGGCCGAAGGCGGGGATGATACTGAATGATACTATCAGCAAAACCGATATTGAAATAACTAAAGTTTTCACGATATGTCCTCCAAAATGTTAATAACGTTAATCAAAATTAATCAACAATCCTAATTCAGCCGTTTTTTTTACGGATATTCAATTATACGATAAACTGGTTCAGTTCGTGCATTAAAATCATCGAAATTTGTTTGCTAAACTTGCTCCATAGAGGCAAAACCAATCTTTTCCGTAATTCTATCAAATTCGTCCAGAGAGTAAAATTCGATAACTATTTTACCCCTCTGTCCGTTTTTGCGGGTTTCAATGGCCACCTTCGTGCCCAGCTGCCTGCTTAGTTCGCTCTCCAACTCCATGATATGGGCCGCCTTGGAGCGTGCGGTGATTTTGGCCTGGCCGGTTCCGGCAAGATATTTTTGCACAAGTCTTTCAACCTCGCGGACGCTCAGCCGGCCTGCCATCGCCCGGTTAGCGAGCTTTCGGCGAAGCTCATCGGTAGGTAGTGCAAGCATCGCTCTGGCATGCCCCATAGTCAACTGTCCCTCGGCTAACATTTGCTTGATTTCCTCCGGTAAGTCCAGCAGGCGCAGGTAGTTAGCAATGACAGAGCGGTTTTCGCCGAGCCGTTCGGCGGCCTCGGCCTGCGTTAGAGAGAAGGCATTCAGATAGTTTTGGTAGGCCTTCGCGCGCTCGATAGGACTAAGGTTGGCACGGTGTATGTTCTCAATTAGCGACCACTCAAGCATCTGCTCATCGCTCGCTTCCCGCACTATGGCAGGTATTGTTGCCAGGTGAGCGGATTGGGCCGCCCGGAGCCGGCGCTCGCCGGCAATCAGCTCAAAACCGGTCCCGGCGGGGCGGACGATAATCGGCTGAATTACGCCGTTGGCCTTAATGGATTCGGTCAAATCCGTAAGCTCCTGCTGGTCCCATACCGTTCGCGGCTGATAAGGATTGGGCGATATAACATCGACGCTGATTTCCTTCAGCGAATCGCGCAACTCCTTGTCTGGCGGAAAGTTAGCAACCAGTGCAGGGGCGGGCAAGGCTTGGGGTGCCTCGTCCGGGCTTATTGTTATAGGACCCAAAAGAGATGCCAGCCCCCTGCCGAGATGCCTTGGTTTTTCCTTCTTCTTGTCGTTCATACACAACACTCCTTCGTAACTAATATGCAAGAATCAGTCTTTTCGTTACACCTTTTTAATGCAACCTCAAATATTACTTCGGATTTTTCGCTGAAAATTCTGCAGTCTTAAAAGCTGTTTTTTAAAAAAATGTTTCACGTGAAACAATGACAGGGTGCAGAAGGCAGCGTTTTGCGTTAAAAAAGAACACCCAGCCTGGTTTTTCAGCTCCGTTCTCTGCCCCGCTAAAGCTATATGATGCAGGGTGGAACAAGTGCTGCTCAAGACTTGGCAGGGCGGTTGCTGCCCCGGCTTGCTTGTTGAGATTGGCCGGGTGGGCTTGGCAACAGCCGGCGGAATGTTCCACGTGGAACAAGGACGCAAAAAGGGGGGCAGCTTTTAGCGCACAAAAAAGCGCGCAGAAATCGCAAGAGTTAGTTGGAAATACACCTAATAAATAATTTAAAGGTTAAAACGTACGCGGGAAATTTGGCGTTGTGAAAGAACACAGTTTGGGTAGAATTGAGGGACAAGGAAAAAGAAGAATTACGGCAGGATAAAAACAACTGTCCCCAGTATCAATGGATTTTAGAAATATGAAATTTAAGAAGATTGGGTGGCCAGTAAAAATAGTTATCGGTATAGTTGTGGTTTCCTTTTTATTCTGGAATTGCCTACTAAAGCCAAGCATACTCTGGGATGAAACTTTTTGGAATAATAGAGGTGCCTTTTTTCAAGCTATCGGGAAATATAATTACCAGTTTGGCAGGTTGCCAAATAGTTTGGAGGAGATGGTTAAAGCAGGTTTTTTACCGGAAAAATCGAATATATACTCCTGTCCTATTCTACATGGAACCCGTAGCGGCAAAGTGCTTCCATATACCGAATGTGAATACAGCATTACTTTTGACCCAAACAAAATCGTGATATATGTTCCCAAAGAAGTTTTTGATAAATGGGGTTATAGAGATATTGAAGAGAAACGTAGGAAGTGGGAATTTTTGAAAGAATGAAGTAATAAAAAATAATAGTTAAGGAGCGAAGATAAGAGAGTAATCCTTAATTAGGAAAGGCTGATGAAAATTATGAATATCCCCCGGCTGAAAATAACAGCAATTGCACTTTTGACCTTGGCGGCGCTTGCCGTTGGTTACACCTTATGGCAAACCACCCCCCCCGAAGAAACAGTACCTCAACTACCGCCCTCTAAAAACCCTCCGCAACCATTGCCGCTATATGGCATTGCCATATAGTGAATATCTTACTCCGGCATACTTTCCCCGCACCCCCTCATAAACTCCCTGCTTATTCGCGCTATGTGGTATTGCCATATAGTGAAA
This sequence comes from Phycisphaerae bacterium, assembly GCA_028714855.1. Taxonomy (NCBI): domain Bacteria; kingdom Pseudomonadati; phylum Planctomycetota; class Phycisphaerae; species Phycisphaerae bacterium. The sequence goes on from JAQTLP010000001.1 coordinate 72,346, forward strand.
TCATACAGCCATCGAAAACCCACTAATGGCATAGATGCTGTATGGCATTGTCGCATACCAAAACCCCGCCTCGTCTAAATCTATCATGATTATCAGCGCTATGGGGCATTGCCATATACTGGATCGCCCCTCAAAACCCGCCGCAAAAGCCTGCCGCCTTAACATCTTCTATGACTACCGGCGCTATATGGCATTGCCATATACTGAAATTCTCATCCCCAACGCTTAAATACCGGATTATCAAATCGCAACATTAGTATATACGCATATACTAATATACTTCACGATGTCACCACCGCTCAACCCGCAAACTTCAACGCCTATATCTAAAAAAACCCTGTTAACTTCGGCAGCCTGCACCAAAAAATTCCTCTTCTTCTCATCTACTCATCACCCCATCTACCTAATCTACTTTTTGTCTCACTTTGCAGCATTTTTGCGTACATTCACAGCACTTTTCCGTACATTTACAGCATTTTAGTGCGCATTTTTAGCATTTTTTACCACTTTTTACCTTACCCAAACTGCCCATTTTAATTATTTTAACATCGCCGCCAAATCCTCATCAACGTTTCCAATCGGGCTGATATTGTACTTTTCTACCAGTATTTTTAATACACCCGGGCTGACAAACGCCGGCAAAGAGGGGCCGAGCTTTATGTTCTTAACTCCAAGATACAAAAGGGTTAACAGTATCGCCACCGCCTTCTGCTCATACCACGACACCACCAGCGACAGCGGCAAATCATTGACCCCGCACCCGAACGCATCCGCCAGTGCCAGCGCTATTTTAACCGCACTGTAACAGTCATTGCACTGCCCCGTATCAATCAGCCTCGGTATCCCGTCTATGTCCCCATAATCCTTATCGTTCAGCCGATACTTCCCGCACGCTGCTGTCAATATAACGCAGTCTTTTGGCACTTTCTCCGCAAATTCCGTAAAGTAATTTCTCCCCGGCTTTGCCCCGTCGCACCCGCCGATAAAGAAGAAATGCCGAATCTTACCGTCCTTTACCGCCTTTATAACCTTGTCTGCGATACCGAGCACAGCGGTATAATGAAATCCGGTGCTGAGCGTCCCCTGCTGATTTTCCGGCAGCTTCGGCTGAGACATCGCCTTCTTTATAACCTCGCTGAAGTCCCGATTATTAATATGTTTAACGCCAGCCACTCCCGCTATGCCGCAGGTAAACATCCTGTCTTTATAGCTGTCTTTTGGAATCATAACGCAGTTGGTTGTTACCAGTATTGCGCCGCTGAAATTATCGAATTCCGTCCTCTGGTTCTGCCATGCTGTGCCGTAATTGCCGGCAAGGTGCTTAAACTTTCTCAATTCCGGATAGCCATGCGCAGGAAGCATCTCGCCGTGAGTATAAACGTTAATGCCTTTGCCTTCGGTCTGCTTGAGTAATTCATAAAGGTCGAGCAAATCATGGCCTGTAACAACAATTCCCGGCCCAGCCTTTGTGCCCCGTGCGACAGTCGCCGGCGTTGGATTGCCGAATCTCGATGTATGGGCGTTATTGAGCATTTCCATAGCACGGAGATTCATCTCGCCTGCTTTTAGCACCAGTTCGAGATGGCGGTTCAAGTCAAAATCAACGTTCGTCAAGGTCGCGAACATCGCCTCGTGCATAAAAGCATCCACCTGTTCGTCTTTTTGCCCAAGCTCGCGGGCGTGATACGCATAGGCCGCTATGCCCTTTAAGCCAAATATAAGCGTATCCTGCAGAGATTGAATGTCTTCGTTTTTTCCGCAAACTCCGACTTTCGTGCAGCCGATTCCGCCTGCCGTCTGTTCACACTGATAGCAAAACATAATTTTCTCCTTCTACTTTTTATAAGTCAAAAGTTGATTAAATTTATCCCTAATTAAAAAATATCTCCCGAACCCCATTTGCCCGGGAGAATATCTGGTTTAAACTGCTTTCGGCTGTGTTCTAATCATCGTCAGCAGCATTTTAAATCTTTCCTCGGCGTTAACAGCATGCGGCACATTGGCCGGCATTATAATAACGTGACCCGCTGGAACAGTCACATCCCTGCCCCCTATCATTAACCTGGCCGTTCCTTCAATAACCTGAACAACTGCATTGTAAGGAGCAGTATGTTCGCTTAATTTCTGCCCCTTATCGAAAGCAAAAAGAGTAATAGTCCCGGCCGGCGTATCCACTATCGTTTTGCTGACTACCGAATCATCCGAATACTTTATCAAAGAAACCAGCTCCTGATTTCTTCCGAAGCAAACATCCAGCACTGCCGCATCCTTTTTCTCGATACTCATTCTAATCCTTTCAATTTCGCGTTACGCTACCTTTGTTTTAGTTCGGCTCCGCAGTATTTCAGTAAGGGTAATTCCGCTGAGATAACCTTCTATATACAACTGAAGACAAGTCAGCTTTGTATTTATCTCGCATTCGGCCTCGAATTCGCAACCCTTGCCGCCAAATAGGCATCTGTTTAATCGAAGCCCGCCCTGGAGAACGTTTATGATTTCCATTAGGCTTATCGCCGATGGTTCTTTGTTCAGGGCAAAGCCGCCTTTGGGGCCCATGTCGCTTTTAACTAATCCTGCCTTGTGAAGCCTCTGCAGGATTTTGCAGCCGAGCTGATATGAAAAATGCCCGTCTTCAGCCAATTGCCGAGCCGAAATAAATTCTCCGTTAAAACGTTTCGCAAGACTTACCATTATACGCAACGCGTAATCAGTATTTCTTCGTAGCACATCCATTTTTATAGCCCTTCAATAATCATCGTCTCATCTAAGACTAATATAGTCCTATTTGTGGGTTTGTGCAAGGGAAAATATACTTTTTTGAAGATTTTTGAGAAAAACCGCGTTTTTGGCTTAATATTTGGGTTTTCCCCTGCTTTATATTCAGCCTTTTATCGTGATAATACCATCGGCTGAGATTGAAACCTGCTTTGAAAGAGCCTTAGCGGATACGAAACGGTATTGGTCCGGCCCTTTCAAAACCACCCCATTTTTATCTGAAATTATCTCGATATTTTGAGCAGGATTTCTCTGCCTGATTACGCTGGCCAATAAGAAGGCCTTCTCCAGACCGTCGCCGGTTTTATAGTTCGCCACTTCGTCTGGCTGGGCAAGTCGTTTGCCGTCATAAATTGAATCACTGCCCATCTGGTTAAGCCAGCCAACAACCTGCTCAAGCGACATAGAATCCGACAATTGGATAGAAACCGGATTACGTTCCACCGCCGCCTTGATAAAAGGTATCCAGTCGCAGGTTTCCATATCACGATAAGCATAGAAAGCAATGTCTGCTGTTGTATTACTGAGACGGATTTGCCGAAGATAATCAATTATCTGTTCTCTGGTGTACTCTACCGGAATTTTAATTGGTTCTGCGGGTATGAAATTTTTGTCCGAAGTGGGAAGCTTTGCCTCGATGCGGATAAAATCTGCCAGTTCATCGACAAACTTCTGCGCATCAGGTAAAACCGGCTCAATCAAACTTCTTAACGCTGTTTTGTCTACAGAGTTTCTCAGGTCAGGCTTTTGTTTTTGCAGAAACTCCTCAATCTTATCGCAGCGGATTCTGCCGGGCAGTTCATAAGAGAAGAAATCATCATCCGAGACCTCCGCCAGCAATTTGTCGTGAGTTTTGCAGGCGATTTTATAATCGCTGTCATGCTCGTAATTAAAAAGGGCCTCGGCCTTTAAAAAATTCGGCTTGCTGTGACAGTCGCGGCAAAGCTGAAAGAATTTCTGGTATTCATGACGGCTTCTTAAAAAACTTGCAAAGACCTCGAGCGTCAATTCCACTGAAAGATACGAACCGAGCTTCTTGGTGAAATCCTGATAAAGCTGTTTATCTATCGTGGCATCTTTATATAAGCAGTGCACATGGCCGGAAGGGTGGGCGACAATTGTTACGTTTTCATTGCGTAACGCCCGCTGCGCTTTATTAGATATGGCGGTGCCGTTAAACCACATTGTCTTCGTAACCAGTCTCCTGTTATTAGTCAGGATGCCGTCCTGCAAATCGATGAAATTCTGCGAATGCAGTGGCGTGAGTATCATATAAATATCTTCCAGAGGAATCCCGCAGACAACAAATGCCGCGGCAACGTAAAGCGCGGCAAGGGACACACATTCGCCTGCAGCGGTTTTGTAACCTTCTTTAAGGCGGAAGGCGTTCATCGCCTCTACGGTTTCAGTCTTCCAGTAAGGAATAACATCGCTGTCGTATTTATCCAGGCCGAAATGTTTGCGGATATCAACGTCGAAATAATAGCTGTCGCCGTGATAGCCGAAAAGAGCGTTGCTTTCAGCTATTACATCCGGAGGTATAAAGTCCTCGAACCGCTTAATCTCTCTGTCTTTATTGGTAAGTCCCCAGGTTTCGAGGTCGAGGTTGAAATCGAACTCATCCATTATAAATTGCCTGAGGCGCATCAATTTTCTGTAGCTGCTTTTGCCTTCGAGCTTTTTGAAGCAATCCAGTTCTCGCCACTTCCAGATAACCGGGCTCATAATGTCAGCCAGCACCAGACTGTACATCAGCTCAGGAAAAACAAAGATTTCCATATCCGAGAGCGTTATTGCTGAAGTGTATTTTTCCAACTGCTGCGGATTCATTTTGCGTCTTCCTTGCATAGATTTCCCGGCATTTCTTCCACAAAGACCCTTATCTGGTCCCTGACCTTACGAAATGCCTTTATAACATTTTCCTCGTCCAATGTCGAAAGATACGGGTCTTCAAAAGGTTTATGAATAACTTTTGCTTTGCCTGTAAATACAGGACAGCTTTCGGAAACATTGTCGCATAATGTCACTACGTAATCAAAATCGATTCCCTTAAATTCATCCATATGTTTTGAATTGTGGTTTGATATATCAACGCCGACCTCAGCCATAACCTTTATCGCCCTGGAGCTGACGCCGAGCGGGCGAATCCCTGCCGAATATGCATCGATAACGTCACCTTTTAAGTGTATGGCCCAGCCCTCGGCAATCTGGCTGCGACAGGAATTGCCTGTGCAAAGAAATAATACTTTTATTTTACTCTTATCTTCACCCATCCCGCGGCTTTGAAACTACCTTTCCATCCTGCGAATTTTATTCTCTTCCCGCCAACAGTAAAGAACCGGCACAATCAGCATCGTCAGTATCTCAATGGTCATTCCGCCGAAAGAGGGTATGGCCATCGGCACCATAATGTCACTACCTCGTCCGATACTTGTTAACACAGGCAAAAGCGCCAATATCGTTGTAGCCGTCGTCATCAGGCACGGCCGAATTCGGCGAGTTCCTCCTTTTATCACGGCCTCGTGGACTTCCTGGCGGTTAGAAGGCTTGAGTTTTCCAAAAGACTGCTCAAGGTAAGTGCACATAACCACGCCGTCATCAGAAGCAATTCCAAATAAAGCCAGAAATCCCACCCATATAGCAACGCTCAAATTTATCGGATGCATTTGGAAAAGCTCACGCATATTTACACCGAAGACGCTGAAATCCAAAAACCACGGCTGCGCATACGCCCATATCATCAGAAACCCTCCGCCCCACGCCACGATAATGCCGGAAAAGACCATAAACGTCGTGATTACCGACCTGAACTGCAGGTATAAAATCATAAATATGACAAACAGGGCCAGCGGCACCACCACGGTCAGCGTCCTCTGCGCCCTTATCTGGCTTTCGTAACTTCCTGCAAACGCATAGCTTACGCCCTGCGGCACAACCAGCTCGCCTGAGGCAATTTTATCTTTGAGGAATTTTTGACACTGCTCAACGACGTCCACTTCCGCGAACGTGGGCTTTTTGTCGAACAGAATATAGCTTGTCAAAAACGTATCTTCGCTTTTTATCATCTGCGGCCCCGGCACATACCGAACATTCGCAAGTTGCATAAGCGGTATTTGTGCTTCGCCCATCGTCGGCACCAAAATTCTGCCCAACGTTTCGATCTGGTCTCGCAGCTCCCGCATATACCGAACTCGCACGGGGTATCGCTCCCTGCCTTCGACTGTCGTGGTGATGCGTCTTCCGCCTACGGCCACCTCAATCATGTCCTGCACCAGCTGAATACTTATGCCGTATCTTGCAATCGCCTGGCGGTCGAGGTCAATCTCCAGATATGGTGTCCCTACGACGCGGTCGGCTATCACAGCCGGCGCTTCGATGCTGGGCACCTCCTTCAGGAGCCGTTCAATCTCAAACCCGAACTTCTCAATTGTTTTCAGGTCCGGCCCCTTGACCTTCACCCCCATTGGCGCACGCATTCCGCTTTGCAGCATAACCACCCTCGCTGCTATCGGCTGGAGCTTCGGTGCCGACGTTGTCCCTGGAATCTGACCTGCTTTTACAATCTCATCCCATATATCATCCGGGCTTTTGATATGCTTACGCCACTGACGATAAGGTCTGCCGTTCTCGTCCGGTATCAGATTACCCTCTGCATCATGCTTAAAATCCCTCGCCTTTTTGTCGTATTTGAAGCGCACCCGCCTGCCGTCTTTATCCAGGATGTACTCCGACTTGTAATTTATTACCGTCTCAATCATCGAAACCGGCGCAGGGTCCAAAGCAGTTTCGGCCCTGCCGATTTTGCCTACAACCAAATCGACCTCCGGTATCGACTGAAATGCCTCATCCTGTTTGGCCACAATATCAAGCGCTTCTCCAATCGAGGCGTGCGGCATCGTCGTGGGCATATACAAAAATGAACCTTCGTCCAAAGGCGGCATAAATTCTTTACCGAGTCTTGACCAAACAAGGCTGCCCAGCACGATAATCAAAGCCGGTGCAGATAAAAACAGTAGTTTGTGTCGCAGACACCATCCCAAGATTTTCGGATACTGGTTCTGGAAAACTTTGAAGAAGAGGAGCAATCCCCCTATAAGCATAATTACAAACACGAAGTTCTTCACAACCCCCTTATCCACTCCCAAAGGCAGCCAGTGCCTCGTCAGAATTATCCCGACAAAAACCATCGCAGCGATATTGGCCGCCTTCGGACCCCATCCAGTTGTTTTTTCTCCCAGCCGTTCGTGCAACAGGTGATACGCGCCAATGGCAATAACAATCATCGCCGCCCACCACGCGAACAGTATCCACGTCGCAATACCACAACCGAGCAAAACTATGCCTAATATCTTCCTGCCTGCTTTTTTTAAGCTGGCTCCTCTTGTAAACAAAACGTGTGCCGCCGGAGGGATTATCGTCAACGCCACTATTATCGATGCGATAAGACAAAATGTTTTTGTCCAAGCAAGCGGCTTAAACAGTTTTCCTTCCGCCCCTGTCATAGTGAACACCGGCAGAAAACTTACAACAGTTGTCGATACTGCGGTCAATATGGCGCTGCCCACCTCGCTGGCCGCGTTATACACCGCTTCAAGCCTGTTATCCTCCGGACTGCATTCGTTCAGGTGATTGAGTATGTTCTCGCAGATGATTATCCCCATATCCACCATCGTGCCGATGGCTATCGCAATTCCTGATAATGCAACGATGTTGGCATCCACGTGAAATGTCTTCATCGCGATAAAGCATATCAGCACTGCCAATGGCAATAGGCCGCTTATCAAAACAGAGCTGCGAAGATGCATCACCATAACAACAACGACAAGTATCGTAATAAGGATTTCCTCAGTAATGGCCGTCTCAAGCGTCCCCAACGTCTCGTAAATCAGTCCCGTCCTGTCGTAAAACGGCACAATCGCAACCTTCGATACGGTTCCGTCCGCCAGTGTTTTGCCCGGCAGGCCCGGCGAAATTTCGTCTATCTTCTTCTTAACGTTCTTGATGGCCTCAAGAGGGTTGTAGCCATATCGCACGACCACTACGCCGCCAACCGCCTCTGCGCCGCCTTTATCCAGCGCACCTCGCCGAAGTTCCGGCCCGTATGAGACGTGCGCAACATTCTTAACGTAAATTGGGACATTATCGTTTACTTTTATAACGGTATTTTCAATGTCAGCAAGGTTCTTGATAAAACCAAGTCCGCGTATAACGTATTCGGCCCTGTTAATCTCTATAGTCCTGGCGCCCACGTCTATGTTGCTTGAACGCACAGCGGTGAAAATTTCGTCCAGCCCCACTTTGAAGGCGCGCATTGCATCAGGGTCAACATCTATCTGATACTCCTTAACAAACCCGCCGACCGAAGCCACCTCGCTGATACCCTCTGCGCTTAGAAGCGCATACCGCACATTCCAGTCCTGTATGCTCCTAAGCTCATCAAGGTCCCATCCTCCCGTGGGTTTACCATCCTTGTCCCTTCCCTCCAGTGTGTACCAGAAAACCTGTCCGAGTGCCGTCGCATCCGGCCCGAGCATCGGCTTCACCCCTTCAGGTAACGTTCCAGCAGGCAGCGAGTTAAGTTTCTCGAGCACCCGACTGCGCGTCCAGTAGAAGTCCTCCTTCTCATTAAAAATAATGTATATACTCGAAAAGCCGAACATCGAGAAGCAGCGAATCGTCTTTACCCCAGGCACACCCAAAAGTGACGTCGTCAGCGGATATGTTATCTGATCCTGAACGTCCTGCGGGCTTCTTCCCGGCCAATCGGTAAAAACTATCTGCTGGTTCTCGCCGATGTCCGGTATTGCATCCACTGCGACAGGATTCCTCGGCCAAAACCGCAGTTCCCAGTCAAATGGCGCAACATATATACCCCAACCAACGAAGAATAGGATAAGCAGCCATACTACCAGCTTGTTCTCAAGGCAAAAACGTATGACTTTATCGACAAACGAAGGTTGTCGCCTTTTCAACTCATCCATTTAGTTATGCACTCCGAGAAAAAAACTACGTTGTATATCTGCCTTTGACAGATTTGCCGCTATTTTTTGAACTGCGGCAGCTTCGATATATACTTTTCCGGGTCTGCTTCAAACACCGACTTGCAGGCCGCGCAGCAAAAGTAAACCTTCTTGCCCTTGTATTCGACAAAGACGTTCTTGTTGATTTTGTTGCCGTCCATTATTGGACAAGTTGTCTGTTCAGTTGAAGCATCTGTTGTTTCGGCTGTTTTCTTTGCCTCTTCTGCTGATGCGGTCGCCTTATCGGCAATCTTTTCTACCGCAGACGCCTTTGGCGGCGGAGCCGGCTCTTCTTTCTTTTTGCACCCGACCAGTATGACCGTTGCTGTCAGGAGAACTAAAGCTAACAGCATCAAACTTTTCGTTTTCATTTTTTAACCCTTTCAATGATTATAGTTTTTTGATTACATACCTGGCATATTCATTCCCTGTTCCATCTTGTCACCCCCGTGTTGATGGCCCATTGGCGCAGCACCGCCCTGCGGGTTCATCATACTCGGCTTTGCCTGTATCTGCAGAGCCGAATCTATCTTGAAATTGCCGTTTGTCACTATCATTTCTCCCTCCGCCAATCCTTCTTTAACCAGATAATAGTCGCCCGCTCTGGACCCCAACACAATCTCCCTGCTCTCAAAAGTCGGCTTTTCTTTGTCGGCCAGCCGAACGTAAACAACCGCCCGTGTCCCCGTTATCAACGGTGCCGATGCTGGTATCACAAGCGGCGCCTCATTTGGTTCTGCCGCAGTAACATAACCCAGCGACTCTGTCGTTACCAAATCCATTCCACAGATGTCGCACTTGCCTGGCCTTGTCTTGACAATCGAAGGATGCATCGGACAAATCCACTTGCCCGCCATATCCTCATCCATAACCCTTCCCGCCCCGGCCACCTTAGACCGCACGACCGCTCGCACAAACATCTCCGGTTTCAATCGCCCATCCGGATTAGCAACATTGACGCGAAGCTTCACAGTCCTTGTCATAGGATTCAAAACAGGGTCGATAAAGCTGATTGTTCCTTTGAACATCTCGCCAGGGTATGCCTCCGTCGTGAACTCGACCTGCTGTCCGTATCGCAGCCACGCCAAATCCAACTCATACGCATCCAGCTTTACCCATACCTCCGACAGGTCCGCTATCGTGTAAATCTTTGTCCCCGTCTCCACATAATCACCTGCGTTGGCGTGCTTGGCGATTACAATCCCGCCTATCGGTGCGTAAATGGTCAAGTGGTCAACCGGCTTACCCGTTTTTTCTATTTCCTCTATTTGTTCCTTCTGCAGCCCCAGCAGTCTGAGTTTTTCTCTCGCCGCTTCAAGTGTCGCAATGCCCGAGCGTCGCATTAGATCTGTTGCACCGCCCCCTGATTCCTGAGCCGCTTTGGCTGCCTGCAAAAGCTCGGCCTGGGCACTTAGCAGTTGCGGACTGTAAAAGTAGACCATATGGTCGCCCTTGCGCACCAATGTCCCTGTGAAGTCCACGTACAGCCGGTCGATTCTTCCCGGCACCCACGCTGTGATTTCCTTGACCCGGCTTTCGTCGTATTCCACCTTACCTGCCATTCGCACTTCGGCTTCAACGAGTTTCCGCTCCACAGGCGTCGTCTGAACCTCCATCAGCTTCAGGGCGTCTTCAGAAAATACTATCTGTCTGGCTCCAACATCTTCTCCACTTGAAGCAACAGGTATCAAATCCATAAAGCAGATAGGACACTTGCCGGGTTTCGGCTGGTGAATCTGCGGATGCATCGCACAAGTCCACCATTGCTGCTGTTGTGCACCTATACCACCCGCAGCCGGTTCTGCTTTCCCGCTCTGTCTTGACCCGTAGATTGCATATCCCGCTAAAAAGACCGCAATTAAAAGTAAAAACAACCATCTTGATTTTTTGCTTAATAGGACCATCAGTTTGTCCTTTCCGATTCAAGTTCCGCACCTGCTAACATCTCAAGCCCTGCCAGTTTCTGCCGATTATCAGCCAAAGCTCGCTGATAGGAGAGATAATAATCCAGCAGTAACCGCTGCGAATCTAACAAGCTCAGAAAATCAATTGTCCCTGCCTTGTACGCCGTCTCCGACGCCTGTAGCAATTCCTCTCCCTTAGGTATCAGCGTGTCCTTATAAAGGTGAATCTTTCTGATACTGTCGTTGTAATCGTAGTAGCTCTGAGCCGCCTTGGCCAGCAGGGTATTCTCTGTGTCAATTTTTTGATGCTCAATGCTCGCCGCCATTGCCTGTGCCTGCCGCTGGCCTGCGCTGTAGCTGTCCCGCCACAAAGGCAGGTTCATCTGAAACACAAGTGCCACGGCGTCTCGGCCGCTGTTTCCGCCGCTCTTATCGAATTGTGTCCATTCGACTCCGATACCAATGTCCGGATAAAAATTCTTCTTCGCAAGCTCGATTCTGCTCTTTGCGGCCATCGCCTCAAAATTCAAGCCCGCAAGCTCCGGATTTTTCTGAATAAGCAAAGTCACTAATCGCCCATAGTCCAGCGGCACCGCCTTGAACTCCTCCTGTTTAGGCCACGGCAGATTTGTATCTGTCGGCAAAGTTAACGCAGACCTCAGTTTGCTCACAACCGGCTCTCGCAGCTGCTCCAGACTGCTCAAAACGTACTCCATTCTTGCCAGTTCCACCTGTGCCCGTATCATATCCGGCTGTCCCGCCTCCGCAGTCGTATATTTTGTCCTTGCCACTTCCTCAAAATACCTCAGCAGTTCAAGGTTCTCCTTTGCTATCTCTGTTGCTTTGGCCAGATAAACGTACTCGTAAAATCCCTCCTTAACTTCCTTGAATAAAGTAAGCTGGGCTCCCCTGTACTTTTGCTGCGCCGCCTCGGCGCTCTTGGCTGCCACTTCCGTCCTGGCGTCTATCTTGCCGAACCACGGAAACATCTGCATCACGCCTACCATCTGGTTCATCTGCATCTCCGATTGTCGGGCATAATAGCCGTATTGCAGTTGCGGGTCGGGAAGCGCCTTTGTCTGCGGGATTTGCTCTAAAGCCGCCCTCCATTCTTCAAACATGGCTTTTAAATTAGCGTTATTAAGCGATGCATATTGCAGATAATCTTCAAGTCTGACTAAATTGCTCGCGTCACTTGGCGGCTGTGAACCCCGAACGCTCGGCGTAAACATAAATATGATAACACCAACAACCATGACAGCTTGTTGTTTCATATTTATCCCCTTAAATTAATTGATATGATTGTCATTTTACTAAACCGCCGAAGTAACTCCATAAAAATACGTACAATTATTTATGAAAGCAGAACTTAAACAGCTCGCAACACTCACAGCCGCTGCGGCGCCGGCCCGTGCAGTTGTCCAGTATCCCAATCCTGCTGAGAGCAAAATCATATTTAACGGGGTCGGTTGGCTCAATTTCAGCGAAACGCTCCGTTATTTCCCTCGCTGTTGATAGGGAAATCACTTTTCGGTTGTGAAAACCCAGTATCCTGCACAACCTGCCCATATGCACATCTATCGGAACAACCAATTTAGCTTTATCGATATGTTTCCACAATCCCGCATCAACCTCGTCATCGCGAACCATCCAGCGAAGGAAAAGGTTCAATCTCTTGCAGGCGCTGCCTCTAACGGGACTGGCTAATAAATATTTCATTCCGCTGCTTACCTTCCGCCCCGTTTGCTCCGAATATATATCATACAGCGAATCGCAAAATCTCGATAACGCCGGCAAAATATTCTCGTCGGCCTTGTTATATCCCGATGAAAAATGTTTCTCAATACTGCCCTTTTGCCGCAAAACCTTTTTCAAAACCGACAATAAATCTGAAATATCCTGCCCTGTTGTAAAACGATGTTTGAAGCTGTTAAGTTTTTTCCGCCCGGCTTTATCAAAACTCATTACAAACCCATAAGGGCTTGCTCCCATTCGGCCGAATAAATCGTTTAAACTTTTTTCGATCTGCTTCACCCGCCCATAAGCCAGAGACGAAGCCAAAAGTCCGGCGATTTCCATATCCGCCGGCCTGGAATAATGATACACAAACTGCAGCGGGTCAGGTTTTATTAACCCGCGATGGTTATACTTAACATACAGCTTATCAAGAACAGCTTTTATGCTCTCCGCCCGTTTTACAGCGGCAGCTCGATGCTGACTCGTGGTATTTGTTATCGTCGGCATAGAATTCCCCGGTCATCCTGCAACTCGGAATTTGTCTATCAGACTTTGCAGCTTGGCAAAATCCGGCTCTCTTTCAAACAACGGTCGATTGTCTTTACGGTATACCCCCACATTGTCCTCGAAGGTACTTTTATTTGGATTAATATAGAATATGCCCAGCGGCAGCTTGTCCCCTTCGACGGCCCTTTTGAAAGCGGTCGCACGGTCGTGCGGATTGTGAGAATCCTCAAGGTAATAGGTGTGCTCCTTAAACCACTGCCATGTGTTCAGCTTGTTGAACGTAACGCAGGGTTGAAATATATCTACCAAAGCATAGCCTTTGTGCGTAATTGCTTTTTTGAGAATCTCTTTTGTCTGCTCAACGTCGCCTACGAATGCCCTTGCGACAAAGCCCGCATCGAGGGCGATTGCGACTGCGAGGGGGTTGAATGGTTCGAGAAAAACGCCGGCGACCTGGACGGGCGTCTTGAAGCCGAGTTGGCTTGTCGGAGAAGCCTGTCCCTTTGTCAGACCATAAACCATATTATTGTGGACGATGTTGGTTATGTTAGGATTTCGCCTGATGGTATGGATGAAATGATTGCCGCCTTCGCCATACATATCGCCGTCACCGCTTTCGGCTATGATGGCCATAGAAGGGTTGGCGGCCTTTATGGCGGTGGCAGGCGAAAGCGCCCGGCCGTGCAGTCCGTTGAAGAAATGTGTCCTGAAATATTGCGGGATTTTGGCCGCCTGACCTATGCCCGAAACCATTACAAGATTCTCCGGCGCGATATTAAGCTCCGCCAGCGCGTATTTGAGCACATTGAGAATCCCGTAATTGCCGCAGCCCGGACACCATGCGATGTCAATTTCACCCATGTCAAAGGTGTGTGCATCCATAAAAGACCTCATTTCAGAACATTCTTCAGCGCATCCGCTACCTCTTCGACAGCAAAGCTCAGGCCGCTGTATTTCAAAATCTTGTCCTTGATGTCGATTCCAGTGTGCAATTTTATCAGCTTTGCAAATTGTCCTGTCGCATTGCCCTCGACGACGACAACTCTCTTGGCTTTGGATAGATACTCTGCCGTCTGCGGATGCAAAGGATACACCTGACTGTAGTGCAGCACCGAAGTATCTTCTCTGCCAAGAGCCGCGACCGCTTCTCTGACAATATTGCAGGTTGAGCCCCAGCAAACGACCAGGTTATCGTATTCACGGTTGGGATAGAGTTCCGGCCCGACTATTTCGGCTCTAATTGATTCGAGCTTGCGCAGCCGTTTGTCGACCATTTTAGTCCTAAGCTGCAAATCTTCGGTGATGTGTCCCTCGGCATCGTGCTCATCGCTGTCCGCGCACACAAGGCCCTGCCCGAAACAGGGAACACCTCTCGGCGAGATGCCATTTTCGGTCAGTTCGTATCTTTTGTAATCGGCGGCGGTTTCGGTAATGTATTTTTCGACCTTGACGCTCGATAGATCAAAGCCGCCGGTGTTATAATAAGAATCCATGAAGTACTGGTCGGTCATAACAAAAACGGGCGCCTGATACTTATCGGCAAGGTTAAAGGCGCGCGCGGTAAGATAAAAGGCCTGCTCAATCGTCCCAGGCGCAAACAGGATTCTCGGGAATTCACCGTGTCCGGAATACAGTGCAAACTCCAGGTCGGCCTGCTCCGTCCGCGTCGGCAGGCCTGTAGCAGGCCCGGGTCTTTGCCCGAGATGAATAACCACAGGAGATTCGAGCATACCCGCAAGGCTCAATCCTTCGACCATCAGTGCAAATCCGCCTCCGGATGTTGTAACCATCGCCCTTGCGCCGGCATACCAGGCGCCAATCGCCATATTTATCGCTGCGATTTCATCTTCTGCCTGCTCGACGATTATGCCGAAGTCGCCGCCGTTCTTTGCAAGGAAGGTAAGCACAGACGTCGATGGTGACATCGGATACGACGAAACAAAATTACAACCTCCCGCTATCGCCCCGAGACCTACAGCACTGCCCCCGGCAAGAAGTACATGGTTTTTAACGGCTGCGTCCGGCTTGAGATTAAAATTTATTTTCGCCCGGCCGGCCAAATCTCCGGAAAGCCGGAAACCGGCTTCGGCTGCACGAACATTACTTTGCACAATGTCAGCTGGCTTAGAAGAGAAGAATTGTTTCACATAGTCGCAGACATTGCTCATCTCCATCCCAAGCAAACCTGCCAGCGTCCCTGCCGCAACAACATTGGAGTAAACTTTGTTGCCGATATCGGTTGCGATTTTGGTAAACGGCGCTTCGACGAACCTGAAACGCCCGCTCGCAGCCTCATCCCCGATGACTTCGGTTTCCGCAAGGACTATCGTTTCCTGAGAGATTCTTTCCCCAAGATGCTGGACAGCCCCCTTGTTTAAGGGGATGAGCAGGTCTATACGGTTGACAAAAGCCGATACCGGCCCGGAGCTGACGCGTATTTGGGTTGAGTTGTTGCCCCCTCGGACTCGTGACATATATTCCTTGGTTGCGAAGACATTGTAGCCGGCCAGTTTCAGCATTCGCGTCAGAATGCTTTCGACGGTTTGTATGCCCATACCCGCCTGGCCGCACAAAACTATCGAAACATCGTCTGCCCTTGCCATACTTTCACCTGCTTATTCAAAAATATTAATGACTGTGTTCCTGCCCGCTTATTGGCGAGGTCTCGCCGGAGACTGATTTGCCCAGATATATGCTGCGGAAATCCGCCAGAAGCGAGCGGAGCTTTTTGACATTGGCCAAATCTGTTGTCTGCTTGGACTTCATCGAGTAAATAATCATCTCGTGCAGCAGCGTAAGCTGCTTGATATATTTTTCGTAACCTGCAGCATCGCTTTTTTCGGCCGGCTTTATCCGCTGAGCCATAAAGTAGTAGCTGGCAATATGTGCGATATCCCCGGCGTGCTCATCCTTGACGTTTACCCACCGGACAATCTGGTTCATATTAGGCTTTTGCTGCGCCGACAGCTCCTCTATCGACTTCATTGCCTTTTCAATCGTAGTGATATTTTCCGCTATCGCGGCAAGTCTCGCCGAGTCATCATAGATACCGCAGGGTATCTGGCAATGCGAATATACAAATGGCGCTGCCACTGCGAGCAGCAAAATGCTAACCATCAGCTTTCGCCTTATATCTGTTCTCATTTTCGGCCTCTTTCAAATGGATTTCGTTAATATTCTTCGAGGTGGTAAAACTCGGCGTTTTCCAGCCACGTTTGCGGTCTCGATACAAAATCGATTATGTTCTCAAGAAGGAAATAATGCTTTTTCTCTTGCTCGGCCAATTTCAGAAAAATTTCTTTATGGGCCTCCTCCACCTCGTCAGCTTTCTCGAGATAAAAGTCCTGGCTTTGTTCCTCTATCTTTAGGGCTTTCCTGTAAAGCTCGACCTGGCTGATATTGAAATTGAAGCTCCGGGCAGATTCGCGCATTTGTTCGAAAACATCTTTGGCGTTCGACAAAACCCTTGTCTCTGCCAAACCAGGCGAGATATCTTTTTTCATATCTGAAACAATTTTGTAATGCTTCGCCTCTTCATCAGCTAACATATTAAATACCGTCTCAAGGCCCTTATTGTTTGACCCGGCTGCCAGCTGCCTATAGTAATCCTCGCTGTATTTTTCTTTCTCCATAGCGAAATCAAAAATGTTCATATTTCCATCCTTTGGCGGTAACGCCAGTTAAATTTCTGCCAGCTTTCTCCACTTTCGGCCGTCAGATTCGATAAGCTTATCGGCCTGAGGAAAGCTTTCGGCACCGGCGGGATATTCGTAGGGCGCCGAATCGTCATTTTGCCGGGCCTGCAATATCGGCATCAATAATCGCCACGCCTCCTCCACGCTGTCATACCTGTTAAAAAGGGTTTGGTCGCCGACCATACAATCAAGAAGTAATCTCTGGTAGGCCTCGGGCATATCGATGAGAAAAATGCTTTTATAATCAAAATTCATATTGAGCGTGCTCATACAAATCTTTGAGCCGGGCCGTTTTGCCTGAAACTGGAGAGAAATTCCTTCCTCCGGTTGTATCCGCAGGACGAGAACATTCGGAGGCATGTCATCCATGCCCGCGGAAACAAACATCGAATGCGGCACCTTTTTGAAAGTGACGGAAATCTCCGTATTCTTATGAGCAAGTCTTTTGCCGGTTCGCAGGTAAAAAGGGACACCGTTCCACCGCAGGTTATCAACAAACAATTTCGCGGCAACGAAAGTTTCAGTTTTTGATTGCGGGTCTATGCCGAGTTCAGTCCGATAGCCGGCTACCTGCGCGCCATTTATCAGCCCCGGGCCATACTGACCCCTGATAATCGAGCTATCCAGCCCCTCGGGATTAAAGGGGCGAATCGAACGTAAAAGCTTGACCTTTTCATCACGGACGCAGTCCGCCTCGAATGAAATCGGCGGCTCCATCGCAACCAAAGCGAGCATTTGAAGCATATGGTTTTGAAATATATCCCGAAGCGTACCGGCTTTATCATAATAGCTGCCGCGATGCTCGACACCCATCGACTCGGCTATCGAAATCTGAACGTGGTCAATATAATTGCAGTTCCACACAGGCTCAAAAATAGTATTTGCAAAGCGAAACATCAAAATGTTCTGAACAGTTTCTTTGCCGAGATAATGGTCGATGCGGTATATCTGTGACTCGTCGAAACATCGCCGGATTTTATCGTTCAGCTCGGCCGAGCTTTGCAAATCTCTGCCGAACGGCTTTTCAACGACTAATCTGGCCCGCTGTTCGCAATCAGGCTGATGGCGGCAGGATAAATTCGACAGGCCCAAATGCTCTACTATGGGGCTGTATAGAATCGGCGGGACGGCAAGGTAAAAGATATGACAGCAGTCGATTTTGTGCTTTTTGTTCAGGCTGATAAGTCTGGCTTTGATGTTTTCATAAAACGCAGAGTCTTCGTAATCGCCATCCACATAGTAGAGCTTTTCTGTAAAAGCATTAATATCCTTCGCTGCTGCATCAGTGCGGGTTTCCCGTATCGCCTGCTGCGCGGTCTTTCGGAAATCTTCATCTGTAAGCTTTTTCCGGCCGCAGCCTAAAAGGTAAAACTTTTCATCGAGCAAATCCTGTGCGAAAAGCTGAAAGATGCTTACAAGCAGTTTTCTGCGGGACAAATCCCCGGAAGCGCCGAATACGACCATAGCGCTCGGCGGGGCAGGCGTCTCGGCGCAAATAATATCCTGCCGGTCTAATGACGGCTGAATCTTTTTCATAACAACTGCCTCTTAATACACTGAGTAAACCGCGGCAAAACCCGTTCCGCAACAGGCCGGCGTGTGTTTTTCAACAGCAGGATTTAACCTTCAACGGGTTCAAACTGATCTTTACCGGCGCCGCATTCCGGACAAACCCAGTCGCCCGGCAAAGCTTCGAAAGCAGTACCGGCCGCCACACCGTTGTCCGGGTCGCCTGCGGCAGGGTCATATATATATCCGCACACAAGACATTTGTATTTCTTCATATTTTTGCCTCCTTCTTGCAGCTTTACCTTAGGTTTTACTTCAACGTATGTCGCAGCCGTTTTGGGCGTTCTGCCGTGTTTTATATCGCGGTAATAATTATATGTCATAGGCTCCGCGTTTTCATCTATCGTTTCGCAGGCCGTAATTTTTGCGATAAATAACGTATGTGTTACAACGTCGATGCTTTCGGTAACCTCGGCTTCGAGAAAAGCTGCGGTGTTATCCAAAATTGTCGGCACGCCCGTCAGGCCTGCCTTGTAATTCACACCTTTGAATTTGTCTATGTCCCTGCCGGACCTGAATCCGAAGCCGCCGATAAAAGGCATCGGTGCTTTCTGGGAAAGAATAGAAACTGTAAACACCCTGCTTTCGGTAATATACTCGTGGGTTAAACACTGCCTGTTTATGCTGGCAGCGATCATCGGCGGCTCAGGCGTAAGTTGAAAAACGGTATTCACAATACAGCCGTTGAATCTGTCTCCTTTCTTAGAGCTGACTATGCACATGCCATAATTTAGCTTGAAAAGCGACTCTAAATCCAACACTTGCTTCTCCTTAGGTTGCTTAACTGCTCGCAATCAGGTTGAACAAAACTTCTTTGCTTAATTCAAAAGAGCAAGCTGCTCATTCAAAATAGCAATGTGACCGAGCTCTTCTTTTATTATGGCCTCGACCCTGTCCCTTCCTGCCCTGGGCGGGACCAATTCCTTTAAGCCGGAATAAAAGACAACCGAATTACGCTCAGCCTCCAGAGCTATCTTAAGTATGTCTTCTATCTTTTCATTGCCGGTAAGATTTCCCGTTGGACTCCTCTTGCCTTCCCATCCATGTCCTCTGGCCATCGTTTGCAGGTACATTGCAGCTTCATTATCGGGGTCAAAAACCGTTTCTTCTTTCTCTCCGGCGCCGAGTTCTTTCCTCATTTCCTGAAAAGTCGCCAGATGCCGGTCTTCCATGTTGGCCAAGTCAAGAAACATCTGTTTTGTTTTCTTATCGGCAGCGCCTTTTGCCGCCTGATGGTAAAACCTGGCGGCATCTCTTTCGAGGTTTTCCGCCATTTCGAAAATTTCATCGGCATTAAAAGTAATACTCATGCTTTTTCTCCTGTCGTTGCTGGTGGTGTAAAGACCCGCAGCCCTAATTCGCGGTCGAGCATAAACATCCCGCCGGGCGCGTCTTTCATCATTTTAGTCTGCTGAATTATTTTATCAGCCGACGACTCTTCTTCGACCTGTTCATTGACAAACCACTGCAGGAAAGTGTGGGTTGCGTGGTCTTTTTCCTTAATGGCAAGACTCGCGAGGGCGTTAATCAGCCCGGTAACTTTTTGCTCGTGCTTGTATGTGGCTTCGAAAACAGCCAATGGTGATTTCCATTCGGTCTGAGGGGCCGCTATGGCCTTCAATATAATCCTGCCGCCGCGGGCATCTACGAAATCGTACATCTTCATCGCGTGCATCAGCTCTTCCTGCACCTGTACTCTCATCCAGTTTGCGAACCCGCTTAAATCCAGCGACCTGAAATATGACTCCATCGACAAATACAAGTATGCCGAATACATCTCTGCGTTAATCTGCTCGTTTAGAGCTTTTTCTATACTCTTGCTTATCATTTTCGCTACGACCTCCACAATCCGTGAACATTGCAATGCTCTCTTGCGCTTACAGAATCGGCCTCAATATTAAACACGGCCTCAGGCGCCGTCCCGGGTTCCAGGAATTGTCTGTATGCCTTTCCGTCCGCAAGCAGCTCAATCCACTCGATATAATGTTTCTCCTCCATTGGGTGGGGGACGCTTCCGACTTTTACCTTGTAGCCGCCGCTGATTTTTTCAATTACCGGCACATGTTTTTCCTTGCCCTGGTCGGCGGTCTTTGCAGTAAGGTTCTCCATCGGCTGGCCGCAGCAAACCAGTTCGCCGGCGCCGCCGTGAAGCACCTCGACGATATTACCGCAGATGTTACATTTGTAAATTTCAAGTTTCTTTGCCATAATCTTTCCCCTTAACTTAAATTGGTGCTAAACGATTCCGAGCTCTTTGTGTTTTGTTAATATTTCATCCGCAAGCTTTTCAAGTGCTGTAAAATCACTGTCTTTAGGATAACCTTTCGCTATCACCGGCTCAAGGATTTCTACTTTGAGGTTTGAAATTAATCCTGCGATTTGCTCAACCATTTTGCCGCCCCATCCGAAAGAACCGATAACCGAAGCAAATTTTGTCTTGGATCTGAGAGCATTCGCTAAAATCGCAGCGTATGCGACTTTCGGGTGCGCTGCTGTCAGGACGGTTGGAGAGCCGAGCACGATTGTAGCGGCATCGACGAGCGATATTGCCAGTTTGCCGATATCAGCTTCAGTAAGATTGAATTGCTTTACTGTAATGCCTCTTTCTATCAGGGCGTCAACAAAATGCTCAACCATTTTTCTTGTGCTGCCATGCATTGATATATACGGCAGAACCACTTCGTTTTTGACGTTATCGCTTACCCAGTCTTTATAAGCATCGATGATAAACTGCGGCTTGTCATAGATGGGGCCGTGACTCGAAGCTATTATCTCTATCTGGAGGCCCTTTATTTTTTCAAGGTTATTTCTTATAATAGTCCTGAAAGGCATCATTATCTCGGCGTAATATCGCTTGGCGGCCTCGTACACAAGCCGCTCATCCTCGACGAACAAGCTGCTGGTCGCCAGATGTGAGCCGAAGAAATCGCACGGGAAAAATATCCTGTCTTCCTTAAGGTAAGTTCCCATCGTCTCCGGCCAGTGTACCCACGGAATATAAATAAATTGCAGGGTCTTGTCGCCCAGCGAAAGAGTTTGGCCGTCATCGACCGTAATAAATTTATCCTCGCTGATTTGCAGCAAATCGACAAGCTCTCCCTTGCACTTTGGGTTTGTTACCACCTTCGCTTCGGGATAAAGCATCAATACCTCAGGTATGCCGCCGGAATGGTCCTGCTCTCCGTGGTGGGCGACGACATAATCTATTTTGCCGGCCCCGGCTTTGACGAGATTTTCTATAAGCACGTCAGTCTTCGTCGGGTCAACCGTATCTAAAAGAGCTGTTTTTTCACTGCCCTTTATCAAATATGCGTTATAACTTGTCCCGTCCGGCAATGGGATAAGCTCGTCAAACAGCCGCCTGTCCCAGTCAATCGCCCCGACCGAATAAATGTTTGGCCTTAGCTGCATCATTTTTCCAATAACTTTACCGCTTCCAGTACCGCTTCGTAGTTCGGCTCGCTTGCTACTTCATTGACTATCTGTATGTACTTAATGGTGCCGTTTTTGTCCACTACAAATATCGCCCTGGCAAGCAGACGCAGCTCCTTTATCAATACGCCGTACGCATCGCCGAATGACGCTTCGCGATAATCCGAGAGCGTTTGAACATTCTGCACGCCTGCTGCGCCGCACCATCGTTTCTGGGCAAACGGCAAATCCATACTAATAGTCAGCACCGCGACATCGCTGCCGAGTTTACCTGCTTCTTCGTTGAACCTTCGGGTCTCAACGTCGCAAACAGATGTATCGAGTGACGGCACCGAACAAATGATACATACCTTGCCGTGATACGACGAAAACTTTACCGCTGACATATCATTGGCAACGACCTCGAAATCCGGCGCTGAGTCACCGACCTTAAGTTCATTACCCAGCAGGGTCAGCGGCTTGCCCTTCATCGTTACTGTCCGTTTTTGTCCTTCCATAGAATTCTCCTTGCAGCCGATAAGCAGCATTGCGACTGCGATAGCACATAAATAGCGCACGGCAACCGATAATCCCGCATTAATTCGAATTGGCATTTATGGCTCTTACTAAGAAACCGATACCGTTTAATAATTAACCGCTTCCAGCTCAGAATACGCCTTCGGATGCGCACAAGCAGGACAAACATCCGGCGGCTCTTTTCCTTCGTGAACATAACCGCAGTTTCTGCAAACCCACCTTACTGGCTTTTCTCGTTTAAATACGCGTCCCTCGGTTATGTTCTTGGCAAGTGCAACATACCTGCCCTCGTGACGCTTTTCCGCAATCGCGATGTTCCTGAAAACTTCTGCGATTTCGCCAAAACCCTCTTCGTCCGCCGTCTTGGCGAAGTCCGGATACATTTGGGTATTTTCGTAATGCTCGCCTGCCGCCGCCGCCTTTAAATTCTCAAGCGTGCTGCCGATGACTCCTGCCGGAAACGCTGCGGTAATTTCTACTTCGCCGCCTTTTAGAAACTTGAACTCCCGCTTGGCGTGCTCCTTTTCCTGGTTGGCTGTCTCTTCGAAAATAGCCGCAATCTGCTCGTAGCCCTCTTTCTTGGCCTGGCTTGCAAAATACGCATAGCGGTTTCTCGCCTGAGACTCGCCCGAAAAAGCGGTCAATAGATTTTTCTCAGTCTGACTTCCTTTAAGCTCCATTACAACCCTCGCTTTCTTCAAATTCTAACAGACACGATTAATTCACAATTAACCCCATCGTTTGATATTGTCAAACGACTTACGATAAAAGTCAATAGTTCTTTTGCACTTTGCAGAGATTCCCGCCGGCTCTTCTCTCGCCGGCGAGGGCTTTCAGCCATTTCTGCCCCTGCTATATAAGATATTAAATAGTAACTACTCCTATTTGTCAAGGGCTGTTTCATTTTCGGCGGGATTTTCCCCTCTGCCGATAAATGACTGATTATTTTTGATTTCTTGTTTTTTCTTCTAAAATAGTAAATAATAAATCGAGAATAACGTTGCGCCCGTAGCTCAGTTGGATAGAGCGTCGGTTTCCTAAACCGAAGGTCACAGGTTCGAATCCCGTCGGGCGTAGTCGCGCCATGATTCGAACCTCAAAGGGTGTGGGAAAAGGATTTTCCCGCGTCGTCGGGGTGACCGCCGAAGGCGGGCCAGAGGGGCAGAGCCCCTATGGGGAGCGAACGATAATAAGCGACTGGTTCGACTCCTGTCGGGCGTATTAGGGGCAGACCTGCGTGTCTGCCCTTCAATCCGGCGTAATTCTTTCCTTGCCCAAAAATCTTACTCTATCAACCATCCCGCCATATTGTCGCAGATAACCACCGTGTTACTTTTCGCCTGTTTTAATCCCCATACTTATTTTGCCTCCGGCGGGGGATATCGCAGGCGGTATAAATTTATATACTGTCTTTGATTTCCTCTTAATTGTGCGATGAACTGATATGGCCCAATATCCTTTCCAGCAGCAAGCGGCGCGACATTTGTCATCTTCCAGTATTTATAATAATGGTCTGTCGGTGTAAATCCTGTCCTCGAGTCCCATGCTACGTATGTGATATTTCTTTCGTAGCATTCGGCAGCAAAGTCAGTTGGGTTATTTGCATCAAAGGTATTCGTATGAATAAAGCAATCCTTATACTGCGGAGCCATAATCTGCAGAATAGAAGGGGCTGTAGTTACGATTTTCTCGCCTTTTTTCGCGTTATCTTTATACCAGTCGAGGAGGTATTTAAATTCTATATCTCTTACCATGACAGCAACACCAAGCTGACTTGAGGTTATCATCAGTATCATTAGTGCCAGGATGGCAAAATTCGTGAGCCGCTTACTCTTATAAGCAAAATGTTCTGCAATAAGTACAATAAAAACCGCCAATATTGCGATATAAAGCAGAGAAACGTTGGCTCTGCTCATCTCTAAAACCCTTGCCTTAGAAAGCTCGCTGAATAATATAAGGGCCCAGAGAAGAGCCGCAATTGACACGATAACCTGAGATATAATTATCGCCCATTTCGGTGATTTGTCTTTAACCAGCTTCCAGAAGCTGCATAATCCGTAAACGCATATCAGCATAACAATTGCGACAATGGTCGCATAATATCTCGGCATGGGATATGGGTATTTGGCATGAATCCAGAAATATGGCAAAAGGAATATCAGCAGAACCAGAATCTTCCACTGTCGCTTATACAGTCCATATACAGAGCCAAACAGAAAACTGACAAAAACAAGGATTTTATTTGAATTCAGAATGACCTTAGTGAGAGCGCTCGCCGTGTTCGGAATTGGCAGAAACAGAGGACAGAACCCAACCCTCCACAATATGTTGGCATTTTTGACAAAACCAGTTCTTTTTTCTACTCCTTCGACAAACTGAGATATGTACCCCTTGCTGAATATATTAAGGTAGTGGGTAGGCCCTGCGGATTGCCAGTTTAGCATTGTTCCCAGCATCCACAGGGCAAGAGGGGCAGATGCCAAAGCGGCATAAACAAAGGCAGTGAGGCGTTGTTTCTTATCTTTGCTGTCAATCATATCCATAACAAAGGCGCCGAGTATAAGAGCTGCGCCTTCGTATCGCACCATCGTTGTAAGCGATGCGAGCAGATACGCCCATTTTGACCTTATGAATATAAGGTAGAACGTGGCCCATATAAAAAACAGCAGTGTAGTCTCAGCAATGGCCTCGGTCAGCAACTGCAGCCCAAACGGGTTGATTATTGCTATGATTGCAAACCACACCGCCGTTCTGCCGATAATCTTTCGTCCTGCCAGCCACAATAACACGATGGTCCAGGTATGAGCTATTGAGTTGAGCAGCCAACCTCCGTGAAAATCGGGGTATTCCCCGCCGGTTATGTGTCCCAGTAATACCTGCAGTATTCCAACTAAAGGCACCCGTTTGTAATCGGCGGGTAATTTAAAGGATAAAATCTCCCGACCCTGCGATGCAAAGCACTCGAAGTCAAAATGCGGCACAACCTGGTGACCCCAGTAGATGACGGCGTGATAAATGCCTAACGCCAGCAGCAGGAAGAACAAAAAAATATCAACATATTTCTCCTTATTATCAACCTGTTGCAACAATTTGGAAGAAGAAATTATTTTTGACGACTTTGTATTTTTCTGGCCCTTTTCTGCCATAGTTTTTGTCCAGGCATTCGCTTGATTTTCTCTTCCAATTAATTTCTCGCTGCACCATTTTAGCGATTGCCTGTTTAAGTGCAACTGGCCAGTTTGGTAAAGTTGGCAGAATACATCTTCAATCAAAATGGCGTAAGCCAGGCCTAAGGCAGCGCAATCAAAACCGTTGGTACCTAAACACCAAAATCCATTTTTCCCCGAATTTTTTTACTCCTTTTCCTGCATCGAGTTACGAGAACCGAGCGACAAGCAACGAGCTCATTTTTCGCATCAATCGCGCAAGTCCGCCCTATTATAGAAAGGAGGTGCTACGTTATGAAAAACCAAAAACTTTACTTTGTCCCTTTGTGCCTTTGTGGCTCAAATTCAATCAATCAAAATGAACAAATTATGCAAAACGACCCCAATTTCCGAAATGCCAAAAATTGCTATAACATCAGTAATGACAATAACTACGAACTATGAACAACGAACTGTGAACTATCAAAAACGAACCCAATCAAACCCAATTTTACCCGTCACTCCGTCTGGCGGATTTACTTCAACTTGACCTTGATTCCTTTTTTGCGGTACTCAGCCACCATCTCTCTTAAGTCCTTCAGCAGGACTTCCAGCTCATCGCTGTTTTCAAGCAGCTTTTCGTACAGCCGCGCGTCATTTATTAACTTGCCGGTGGTGCCCTGTCCGCTGTTTATCTTCTCTAAAATCAAGCGTAACTCCGCTGATGTTTTATTTATCTCCTCACTTGTGCCTACTCCGGAAGCAAGGAGCTTTTTAAGGTCCTCCGTTGCAACTGACAGATTGGCCAGGGTCGTCTTGATATTTTCTTTGTTTGCCTTGTCGCCGACAATTTCGTTGGCGTTATTTATAAAAACGGTCAGGCTATTAGCCAGCTCGTCCAGCTTTTTCTGGCTCTCTTCCGGGAAAAATTCGCTGGTCATACCTGTCGAGCCCTGCAACAGCATTTTATCGACCAGATATGCTGTTTCCGGCCGGTTCGGGTCACGCTGCACCAAAGGCAAAGTAGGGTCAACCGCAAGCTCAATGTAGCTGCTGCCCAACCCGCGCGTCATCAATTTCACTTTAATGTTGGATGGAATATTGGCGTATTTTTTATTAATACTAAGAACAACTACCGTTTGATGATACTTCAGGCCGGTATTCAAATCTTCGCGTATCTGTGGAGGCATAACTTTTGTCACGCTGCCGATTGGATAGCCGCAAAAGCGGACGGGGGTATCTTTCACTACTCCCGGCGCTGTCGGGAACTGAACAAACACCTGAAACGAACTGAGTTTGCTGACAACTGTGGGAAAATCGTTAAACATGAATATAAGCCATACAATTGCGCAAATAGCCACTACCACAAAAATGCCCACGACAATATTGCGCCTTCTTTGTGCGGTTTCATAATCACTCACTTTTTACTCCCTTTCAAATCGGTCCGGCCTTCCAGAAACAATTCTCTTATGGCACGCAGAGGATAGCCGCTATCGTTGAGTTTTTTTATCAGCTTAATGCGCTCTATTGCTTTTTCGTCAAACAGCCGTCTGCCGGTCGGCGTAATCTCTGTGGGCTCAAGCAAAGCTACCATCAGGTAATATTGCAAAGATTGCCGGGAAATACCAGCTTTTTTTGCGGCAGCGCCTACTGACGTTAATTTGCTTTTCTCGCTCAAAGATTGTCCTCATATATGCTTTTAGCGCTTCTGCCCCGGTGTGAAAATCGCAAATTATCCGATTTTCACAACTGCGGCGGCTGCCAGAGCAAGAAACGAAGCTTTTATCTGCTCGAATTTCAACTGCTTCAAAGTCTCCTTTGAGTTTATCGATTTACCTAATTTTTTCGACAATTGCGGAGAAATCATTAACAAATAATCAAAACCCTGCGGTATACAATCCTGACTTTGCCGAAAAGCCTCACGCAGCAGCCGTTTCAGCCGGTTGCGCTCGATGGCACCGCCGCAGGATTTGCCGACAGAAACACCAAGTCGCGGATAACCACAATCATTTTCTGCAGCATACAGTACAAGCAATCCATTGGCGACCCGAACCTTGCGGGCCAATACAGCTTCAAATTGCTTATTACTGGCAAGTCTCTGTTTCTTCGAGAAGAAAAACCGCTTCAAGATTTCACCATAAATCGCCAACTGCTTAATCACTCATTAAGTATATTATCGGCTTTTTGCTTCTCTGGCAATAATCCTGCATATGGTGGGTAATCAACCGGATAATTACCCGAAAATAGTGAATTTCCCCCATATTTAGATAAGGATAGCCGCCTGGCTGGTCGGCTTCCCGTTATTTAGAAATGGCCTCTGCGCCGAGCTGCTGATGCATCGCACGAGATTCCGGAATGTCCGCACCTTCTTTGTTTTGCAGCGATATGGCAACAGGTATATGTTCTATCCCATCGTACTTCATCTCCTCAACGACCTCGAGACTCCGCTGCTCTCTGGTGGGCATATAGGGAGAGAGCACTGCTAAGCCGCCCCAGGCAATAAGGCATGAAAATACTGCTACTACAACTCCCGCCTTCAGCCACTCAAAAAAGTGAACATGAGTGCGATATCGCTTCTCCACCATCCCCAACACCACTATGTTTGCCGTTGACCCAATCATCGTAGCATTACCACCCAGGCAGGCCCCCTGAAGCAATGCCCATATTAGAGGTGTGTACCCAAGCTTATTCACAATTGGAATAAACGCCGCTACAAAGACGACATTGTCTACGAAGGCCGAGCCAAGTGCGGATACTCCGATTATTACCGGCGTCAAAATCGAGGGTCTGTTGCCAAAGGCTGCCTGAAAATGACCGGCCATTACCTCCGTTACCCCCGTGTGCTCAAGGGCGCCGGCAACCGCAAACAACATCATAAAGAAAATAAGTGTCCACCACTCCACATCAGCTTCAATATAATGGCGTGCCCGCTCGTGCCGCCAAATCATGAGAAGCCCCGCAATCAATATCGGTGCCACAATCAGAATAGTATTCGGGGCCAGCCCAAGATAGCTTTCAAGATGGCGGTGCAAAGCGATAAAGCCGACCATTCCCAGAAGAATGCCTAGACCTCGCTTATACGGCACCTGAACAAGCGGCCCGAGCCCCAGCCCCATTTTACGCCGGACCTCCAGCTGCTCGGAAAGATGCCGGATGTCACGACGGAACCACCACAATAATAGGCATATCGACGCTGAAAGCGTAACCAGCATAATAGGAAATGACCACTTTATAAAATCCGGAAAACCCAAAGGCGGAACCGCGTTTTGACCAATGAGAATCCCGACAGGATTGCCAAGCATCGTGCCTGTTGAGCCAATGTTAGTCGCCATCACTGCGATGATTATGAAAGGCGTGGAACGCACTTTCACAGTATCACAGACCTGGAAAATCAATGTGGCAATAAATATAATAGACGTTACCTCGTCCACAACACAGCTCATTAGCGCCGCCAAAACAGTGATAATGACAACAAACATTGGGCCGGTCATATGGCGGGTTTTGATGACGCCCTGGATAATCCAGGTAAATAGGCCCAGTTCTTTCAGCACACCAACGACTACCATCATCCCGACCAGAAACAAAATCACGTCCAGCTGGCAACTCTTAATAAACGTCGGCAAGTCCAGCGTCCCGGCACCCATCAGGACGCTAATACCGACAAAAGCAATGGCCAGTCGGAACTTCCAGAACAAAAGAGTCGCCATAACAATCATAATAAAAACCGAGGAGGCAAAAATCTGCTGCCGGTCCAGGTGGATAAACATGGTCAGCAAGCTGACTCCGGCGGTAACAGCCAACAGCAAAAATACCCGGCCAATAAGATGAAGTGTATCTTTTTTCCGGTTTAGACCAGCCATATCCTATCCTCGAAGAACCCTGCCCAAAAACTCCCCCAATGAAACCACGCCGATAAGTTTCTCGCCCCGCATTACATAAGCTTGGTTAACCCTCCGACTGGTTATTTCCTTGGCTACTTGAATCGCTGGCGCATCGGCGTCCACAGTCGCATATTCATTTGTCATAATTTCAGCCAGCCACGTTTTGCTTTCGTTATGCAGGATTTCCGCAAATGACTCAAAATTCAGTATGGGTGTGAGGTCTTCCATCCACAGAACATAGTCCGGCAGGCAAACACGCAGCAGTTCGTATGTCGTTACAACACCAACGAGGTTGTTATCCTTATCAACAACCGGCAAATCTTGCAGCCCATGCCGCACAAACAACGTTATGGCTTTCTCAAGCGTATCGTACTCATGCAATTTTACTCTCACCGGCTTCATAATGTCACAGGCACGAACATAACCGGGGAGTGTAACACCGCCGCGGTCGAAAAACTCCCAAACCTTTTCGGGCGTCGGCAGCTCCGCTACTATATCCGCTGTTGCCGGGTCCTGACATATCTTTGCCACAGAACTTACCGCCAGCAGATGCACCGCGGGCGATGCCTTCGGCGAAATGATCAGTACGATGAGCTTTACGGCCTTGTTAACGCCCTTGGCGTAAACTACACCTTTTTTGGAGGTAGCGATACCGACGATAATTTTGTCTATCTCCGGCAGACGGGCGTGCGGCATAGCAATCCCTGGCCCGACAATCATCGGTATCTCATTCTCGCGCTCTTGAATTGCCTTGTACACCTCTTGAATATTTTCAATCTTTCGCTTGCGTGTCAGAACATTCAGCAATTTCTGCAATATCGCGTCCCGGTCCGTAAGCTCGGTCTGGCATATAACTTCGGCAGGCCCAAAAAGTGATGAGAATTGAATGGTGTTACTGCCTCTCGGCATAAATTTGTCCCTTACATATATTCCGGTGAAACGCCGATATAACAATAAAAAAACCGCTCAACAAAACTCCTGTTCTCAGGAAACGGCAGGCTCACGCCTGTCAATCAGTTGCATTCAGATAAAAAAAAAGATTGTATCATAGAACACACTCGCAGTCAAGAAAAACACCTCGATGCTATTACCCTTTTGCCGAACATGTCTATAGTGTAGAGTCAAAAAGTATCATTTCCGCCGCTTATGCCGCAAGATTAGCTTTGATTTAGGGCACAAACAATATATACTATTTGGATTAAATCCCAGTTTCCAGGATAACGGCAAAATGTCAAAAAAGAACAATCAGTTAAGTTCCCGGCTTGTATTTGTTATTTCCATAATAATATTAGCCGTAACGCCGGCTTTGCCGGGATGCAAAAAACAACCTGCCTCTGAAGAAGCGGTCAAGCAAACCCAAACAGAAGATAATAACAAACCCTCGTCATCTGCACCAACGGTCGAAAGCCTCTCTTCGCCCGCCGTAGCGGAATCGAAGGCCAGCCCCAATAATGTCATAGCTCTGCCGCAGGCAAAGCCCAAAACTGATATTATTGAAGGCCCGAATACCGCTCCAAAAACAAATCTAAGAGATGTCATCATGGCGGCAAGGACGTGGGGAGCCGTTTACACCCATTCGTTTGGCCAAAAGGCGCCTGACTTCACCTTGACCGACATCAACGGTAAACAACATAAATTAAGCGATTACCGCGGCAAAGACGTTTTAATTAACGTCTGGGCGACCTGGTGCCCCCCCTGCAGAATAGAATTACCGCATCTAATCGCCTTGCGAAACCAGGTCAGCGAGGACAAACTCGCTATACTGGCTATCTCTTATAAAACCGCATATCCCCCGGAAACGGCCGAAAAGGTCAAAAGCTTCGCGGAACAAAATAAAATTAACTATACCGTCTTTTCCGCTGATGCTGCCGCAATGCCGCCTCTTTTCACTCGCATGACCAGTATTCCCTGCAGTTTCTTTATTGACCCCGAAGGCAAAATAAAGCTGATTACCGAAGGCCTGTTATCGTTGGGCGAAATCAAAGCCATATTGCAGGCTGAATAGCCGTAAAACGGCCGGGCCTGCTTTTAAAAAACCTCAAAATTTTTCTGGACAATGCCGAATAACGTGGTTAGAATAGTAGTTTCTGTAAGTTAAATTCCTTATTAATTAAAGGCGGTAACCTATGGCACATAAAAAAGGACAAGGCTCTACAAGAAACGGCAGAGACAGCAACGCCCAGTACAGGGGTCTAAAGCTGTCCGGCGGTCAGGTTGCAAAGGCAGGCTCAATCATCGTCAGGCAATGCGGGACGAAATTTTCCCCCGGCCTGAATGTACAGATGGGCAAGGACTACACATTGTTTGCTACAACGGCCGGACACGTGCGTTTCCAGGGCCGAAAAGTCCACGTCGACTGACGGGAAAAAAATGGCTGATAAAAAAAAGGATGGTGTAATTACCATCCTTTTTTTGTTATCAGGATATGACATATGTTTATCGACAAGGCACAAATCTGGGTTAAAGCCGGTGACGGCGGCAACGGCTGCGTGAGCTTTCGCAGGGAAAAATATATCCCCAAAGGCGGACCCGACGGCGGCGACGGTGGAAAAGGCGGCAGCGTTTACTTCGAAGCCGTCGATGACCTCGACACTCTTATGGATTTCACAGGTAAACATCACTGGCGAGCACAGAACGGCCAGCAAGGCTCGGGCGCAAACAAACACGGAGCAAACGGCCAGGACCTCATAATCCAGGTCCCGCCTGGCACGCTTATTTACGATGCCGAGATGGAGCTGCCCCTCAAGGACCTTAACGAAATTGGAATGAAGGTTTGCGTCTGCCGCGGCGGAAAGGGCGGAAAAGGAAATAGGGCCTTCGCAACCTCAACTAACCAAACCCCAAGATACGCCGAACCGAGCGAAAAAGGTCAGGAAAGAAATCTCCGGCTCGAATTGAAACTCATCGCCGATGTCGGAACTGTCGGCTTGCCTAATGCCGGAAAAAGCACTCTTATTTCACGCTGCTCCGCCGCAAGACCGAAAATCGCTGATTACCCGTTCACCACTATTGAACCGGTGCTCGGTATCGTTGAACTAAGTGACTACCGCCGGTTCGTTTTAGCCGACATCCCGGGCCTGATTGAGGGCTCTCATAAAGGAGCCGGCTTAGGAATCGAATTCTTAAAACACATCGAAAGAACTCGAATAATTGTCCACATCCTTGATATAATGCCCACAGACGGCTCCGAACCTGCGAAAAACTATAAGGCCATTCGCAAAGAACTGAAGCTGTACAGCAAAGCTCTGGCCGAAAAACAGGAAGTTATCGTTGCTAATAAGATAGACCTTGACCCCGACGGCAAAATAGTAAAAGAACTGAAGAAAAAGATAAGAAAAACGATATATCCAATCTCGGCTGTTACAGGCCAAGGCGTCAAAGAATTGACCGAAATCCTGTGGCAAAAGGTCAGAGAAACTAAAACCCCAGTTGAGTAATTATTTATGAACTTAATCGCAATAGATATCGGCAATACGAATATCACAATCGGCCTTTACCTCAAGGACGAAGAGCAGTTTATTAAGTCTGTCCCGGGCAAATCACGCAAAGAGTTAACAGACACTCTTACCTCGGCCTGGGGAAAAATCCCAATAGTCAAAAGCTCCAAAGAAAAAAAACGTAATGGTGTAATCGTTGTCAGCAGTGTAAACCCCGCGCAGACAAAGCTCATCGGCCAAATAGTCGAAGATA
This sequence comes from Phycisphaerae bacterium, assembly GCA_028714855.1. Taxonomy (NCBI): domain Bacteria; kingdom Pseudomonadati; phylum Planctomycetota; class Phycisphaerae; species Phycisphaerae bacterium. The sequence continues at coordinate 105,218 of JAQTLP010000001.1, forward strand.
ATCTCGGCGAAAAAATACTCGTCATAGGCAAAGACATTCCTTTGCCGATGTCCCTTTGGGTAGATGAGCCGGACAAAGTCGGCACCGACAGGATTGTGGCCGCCGCCGCCGCTTACGCCGTCGTCGGGGACGCGGTAGCCGTCGCCGACTTCGGAACCGCCGTTACCATCGACCTTGTTGATGATAAAGGTATTTTCCTAGGCGGCGTTATCCTTCCGGGTTTTGAAATCAGCGCAAAGGCCTTGAATGAAAACACCGCTCAGCTGCCGAAAGTAAACGTCATCCGGCCGAAAGAGCCCTTCGGCAAAAACACAACCGAGGCCATAAACTGCGGATTATATTACTCCGCCGTCGCAACCCTGCAGGAAGTAACCAGGCGTTACGCCGAAAAAGTCGGGAAATGGCCGCACACCGTAATTACTGGCTCCGCCGCCGGAACAATAAAGGACGACTGCGAGTTTGTCGATTCATGGGTGCCAAACCTCGCCGTCAAAGGCATCGTCCTGGCATACCGAAAATACTTAAAAGAAAAAGGGTAAGCCGCCCGACTTATGTACCATTTTAGTAAACAGAGATAACCATGTTAGCATTAACAATACCCACAGTTTTTTCCAACATATGGTTCTGGTTAGCTCTAATATCCATTGTTATTGTAATCCATTATTTTTGGAGTAAAACCCCGCCACCGCCGAAACCAAGCAAATTTTACGCAGAACACAAAAAAACTATTACGAAAATTAGCGACATTTTCATAATCTTCATCATATTGCTTCTATGTCTGCAATGGTTTTCTTTTCCAATTAACACTCTACTAAAGGCCGTGTCTGAGCATCCCCAAATCGGAACACTGGAACTCCGTTTTATCTGTTCAATTTTCCTTATATCCATGATTATCTGTTCAGGTGTAGCTGGTGGCCTCTTTGGCTTCCTTTCGGTCTTCCAATCAAATCTTACTAAAGTCAAAAGAATCATTTTACTTATTGTCTCACTCTTACCATTGACATTTACACTTATAGACCTGTTAATTGCACCCACAGAAAATTTGTGGTTATCTGTCAAAGTTGGTCTCATATATTCATCTATCTCCTGGATAATCAATGGCCCCGCTATAATCACTGGCAAACACTTGCTATGGGTATGGTGGAAACTTTTATGTAAATTACGACTTGTATCGGGAGACTATCCTGCATGATTTGGAGGGGGCTATGAGCGCATTTGCTGCAGTAACAACCGGCAAAGCAACCGGTGCAATAGCCGTCATCCAGCTCGCTGGCGATTCGTCCGAAAGCATCGTAAAAAAGATATTCGTCCCCATAGGTAAAAAACCAGTCGCTTTCAAGCCCGGCAAAATCCTCCTCGGCACAATCAGCGATGGCTCTGAAACCATCGACCAGGTTGTAATCGGCTGCGAAGCGCCCGGCCAATTTGCTATAAACTGCCACGGTAATCCGCTCATTGTTGCAGATATTATGCAATTGCTGCAACGTAATGGCGTCGAACTGCTTACCGCCGAACAGCTACTGACCAAAAATTTCTCCGCCGAAAATCATCCCAATACGATTGCACTCGAAGCCAAACTTACCCAGCTGCAGGCCAAAACCATCCAAGGCACCAAAATAATTGTCAATCAGGATAGCGCAGGTCTGACCAAAACGATAGAAAAGTGGCGGCAGGATGCAACCTCGCTCGAAACAATTAAATCCAACGCCGAACAAATCCTCAAAGATAGCTCAACTGCAAAATTGATTATCTTCGGCTGCACGGCAGTCTTATCAGGTCCGCCGAACACCGGAAAAAGCACACTGCTCAACTTCCTCGCCGGCAGACAAAAGGCAATTGTTACCGATATTGCAGGCACGACCCGCGACTGGGTCAGCGCCCAGTGCCTAATCGGTCCGCTCTCCGTTGAGTTCATCGACACCGCAGGTCTCACCGAAACTCTCGGCGACACTATTGAAAAAGCATCTCAGCAAAAAGCTGTTGAGCTTTTAGATAAGGCTGATTTGGTTTTACTCGTTCTGGATAACAGTCGGCCGGCAGAACAACTCGACAAGAAGCTCCTTGATAAAATCGCCAAAAGAAGAATTCTGACGGTCCTGAATAAATCTGACTTACCCGCAAATTTCGATACAGGTAAATTGCCGAAAAATTTAGCAAATATTGTGCAAATAAGCGCAAAATTCGGCAATGGAACCGAAAATCTACTCAAAAAAATCCAGATAATCTGCGGCGTCACCGATTTCAATTTGAAAACCCCCGTCTGTTTCACCGCCCGGCAGGAAAACCTCTTAAAACAGCTCCAAAAAGCCAAATCCGAACAGCACGCACTTTCAATTATAACAGAGTTGTTAAACGCCCCGCTTAGTGTATAATCTGCTTCTATGACCGCAGAAACTGATAATCTGACCCCTGCGATGAAGCAGTTTGTCCGGTTCAAGCAAAAATTCCCGGACTGCATCCTCTTTTTCCGCATGGGCGATTTTTACGAAACCTTCTACGAAGACGCCAAAACCTGCTCGCGCGTCTGCGGCCTGACTCTGACCAGCCGAAGCAAAGGCGACAACCCCGTCCCGCTGGCGGGCGTCCCCTATCACGCCGTCGAAGGCTATCTGAAAAAAATGCTGCAGGCCGGCTTCAGGGTCGCCGTCTGCGAGCAGGTCGAAGACCCCAAACTCGCAAAGGGCGTCGTCAAGCGTGACATCGTTCGAATCGTAACCCCCGGTACCCTCACCGATGATTGCCTCCTCGACGCCAAAGAAGATAACTTTCTCTGCGCCGTCAACCTCACAGCTAATTCCAAAGCTGCTATAAGCTGGGTCGATATCTCAACAGGTCACTTCTTCGCCCAGGAAACGCCTGAAAAAAATCTGCTCGACGAATTGCTGCGACTGTCCCCTGCGGAGTGTCTCCTGCCTGACCGTCGCGGCGAATTGTTCGAAGCCGAAACAAAAAAACTTGCCGCTGACATCGCCCAGATGACCGGCGCAATCGTAACCGAACGTCCCGCATGGTATTTCGACCCTTATCAGGGACAAAAACGGCTACTCAAACATTTCGGCACCGCCACGCTCGAAGGCTTTGGCATCGGCGACAACGACTGCCCAATCATCCCCGCCGCCGGCGCAATCATCGAATACCTCAACGAAACACAAAAGACAACCCTCAGCCACATCCAGAGCCTGAAGAAAATCAACCGCAGAAATTTCCTGCAAATCGACCAGGCCTCTCTTGCAAGCCTGGAAATCCTGCGGACCATTCGCACCGAAAGCTCGAAAGGAACTCTCCTGAACTGCCTCGACGAAACACTGACACCGATGGGCGGCAGAATGTTCCGCACCTGGCTGTGTATGCCTCTTTCCGACCTCGGCGAAATCGTCCTTCGGCAGGACACTATTGAGGAAATGCTCAATTCCGGCTCTTCGCTGGCAGACATTCGCAAGCTGCTTGCAGGCATCGCCGATACCGAGCGAATCGCTGCCCGTATCAGTACCGGCCGCGCAATCCCACGCGACTTCATAGCCCTCGAAGCCACATTAAGGCTGGTCCCTCTCCTGCGGCAGCTTCTGACGCAATTCAAAGCTGACCTCGCTTTGCAGCTCGCCCAAAAATGTGACAGTATGGATGAGCTTGCCGACCTGCTCGCCTCCGCCATCGAGCCGAACTGTCCCTCGCATCTTCGTGACGGCGGCGTAATCAAAAAAGGCTTCAACGAGGAGCTTGACCGCCTCCGCTCCATCTCGAAAGACGGGCAAAGCTGGCTGCAGAATTACCAAAAGCAGCAGTCAGAACGCACCGGCATAAGTAATTTGAAAATCGGTTACAACCAGGTCTTCGGCTACTATATCGAAATAAACCACTCGGCTGCAGACAGAGTTCCATCAGACTACGTCCGAAAGCAGACCGTCAAAAACGCTGAACGCTATATCACCGACGAATTGAAAAAATACGAAACGCAGGTCCTAAGCGCAGACGAAAAAGCATTAGAGCTGGAGCTCCAGCTCTTCGAGCAGGTCCGCGCACAGTCCGCTCAATACATACCCCGCATGCAAAACCTCGCCGACACCATCGCCCGGTGCGATTGCCTCTCGTCACTTGCTTATTTAGCGGCTCGGCGAAATTACATCAGGCCGAAAATAACCGACGGCGGCGAGCTTGTCATAAACGAGGGTAAGCATCCCGTCCTCGCCGAAATCCTCGGCTCAGAATTCGTCCCCAATGATATCGCCATCGGCGGAGACTCCGGCGACTGTTTAGTCATCACAGGCCCCAATATGTCCGGCAAAAGCACCTACATAAGACAGACTGCCTTACTGGTCATTATGGCCCAAATCGGCTCCTTCATCCCCGCAAAAGACGCCCAGCTCGGATTGGTCGATAGAATCTTCACCCGCGTCGGCGCCTCCGATGAGCTTGTTCGAGGCCGATCGACCTTTATGGTCGAGATGACCGAAACCGCGAACATCATCAATAACGCCACCGGAAAATCCCTCGTCATCCTCGACGAGGTCGGCCGCGGCACAAGCACCTACGACGGCTTGGCGCTGGCCTGGGCTATTACCGAGCACATCGCGAACAAAATAAAATGCCGAACGCTTTTCGCCACGCACTATCACGAGCTCACCGAACTGGCCGAACTGTTTACCAATGTCAAAAACTGCAACGTCGCCGTCCGCGAATGGGCCGACGAAGTCGTCTTCCTGCACAAAATCCTCCCCGGCGGAACCGACAAATCCTACGGGCTGCACGTCGCAAAATTAGCGGGCGTACCCAAATCTATCATCGAGCGAAGCAAAGAAATACTCGAAGAACTGGAAAACACTTTCACTAAAGAAGCGGCCGGCTCACATTTAGCTAAACACAAAACAAAAAAACCGCAGCAGGATATCATCTTCGTTCAGAAGCACAAGAGCGTCTTAGATAAACTCTCATCAACAGATGTGAACAGCTTAACTCCCATCGATGCAATTAATCTGTTAAATCAGATAAAAACCGAAATCGACAAAAACGAATAAAACCCGTATTCTGTAATTATGGCCGAATACAAACAAGATACCTTAGCTAATTTCCTCACCACTGCGCTCGATATGGAAGATGAAATCGCCGGCAGCGTTTACAAAGATTATATGGACGCTAAGAACTGGCCGAAGAACCTCCGGCCGGATGCCTTCGAAAAAATAAAGGAATACTTAACCGTCCTCATCGAAGATACGCGAAGACACAGAAAAATAATCGCAGGGCTTGTTAAACAATATGGACAAGATAAAAAACCGGAATAAAGAGAAAATCATCGGCGATTTTGAGATGATGAAGGACTTCGAGCTGACCGTCAGGGACCTCTACATCAGGATTACAAAATCGCCCGATGTAAAAGACCAGACAATTAAAGATACCTTCGCAAAAATCGCCGACGACGAGCAGCGTCACTCCGAGCTCGTAGGCAGAATCATCAACATCACATCGAACGCCCTGTAGTTTGCGTTACCTGCTGTTTATCCCCTTTAAATTGTTATTCTTCCTTTATAATCCTTCCTCGTAAAGCTGTTCGATTTCTTCCGCAGTTAATGCCCTGTCATAAACACGAACATTATCAATGATGCCGTGGAACCAATTTGCGTAATAAAAATTAATAGCACCTATCAATGAATTGCCGGTGGAGTACGCCAGATCACTTCCTGAGCCGCTGTAGGCTCCACCATCATTTACGGCGTCAATATATAAATCCATATCCGTCGGACCGCGCACTACAGCAGCCACGTGATACCACCTGTCCGCTAAAAGCGCTGTTGTTCCAACTTTGCTCCTTCTGTGCGATGAGCCGTCTCCGCCGTCGCCGTAATGAATATACAACTGATTATTTTGTCCTACGTAAAAGAAAATGCCATATAAAGTCGGAAACGATGCATCCAGAGCCAGAATCCCATTCTGTACCTCAAGAGTGTCCAACTTTATCCAGGCAGAAATAGTTACCGGCAGCGGCGGTTTCAAACTGCTGTCGTTTCCGAGGTCAACATAATCATCCACCCCGTCGAAACTCAATGCGCTGTTAATATGGCCTGTTGTCCACGTCGGGCCGTTGACTAATGTCCCATCGTTATCACCAGACGAATCGTGTGCTATTGTCCCGCTGCCTTCGTCAAATTTCCAGATGGAAATAGGAGGAGAAGCTGGGAGTGCGATTGCCTCCAATAACCATTTGTCCGCGAGCGCATCAAGGTCCCACATATCCACTATACCATCACCATCCGGCGGTGCAATGTCTGCCGATGGCTCGCCCGGTGCTTCCAGCCATTGCGAGGCCAGTATCGCAAAATCGACAAAGTCAACATCGCCGTCTCTGTCTAAATCTGCTGAATTCGCCGGATAATGATAACCCATATCCACAATGTCTCTGTCGCCTGCTTCGTCCGTGCGGGTTGTAAATTCACCCAGACCTGAATTCTCAGCCGTATCACTTCCTGAATCCACACAGGGACTGTCAAAAGATTGTCCGGCTTCAATCTGGCTCAGGTAATAATCGCCGCCCGGCCCGGTTACAAAACACGGGTCGCTGTGGATTACCCCTGTTCCGCTGTCGCCGGTGTCACTAATACAGGAATACGTCGCTGCGCAGCCGTAAAGGTCGTCATCACCATTGCCCCACACAATGCAGTTTGTAATTATCGTAGTTCCGACTCCTGCTATGCCGTCACCGTCAATGGCCGTATTATAAATAATCGTACAGTTTGTGATAGTTGCTGCTGAGCTGCAGAATATGCCTCCTCCGGCAACTCCACCATGGCCATATCCGTTATCGACTGCTGCTGCATCGTTGTTATTAATAATACAATTCCTTATCATCGCAGACGAGCTGTCGCAATAAATACCTCCGCCTCTGCCGTCATTGCCCGAATTTTCGTCCCATCCATCATTGCCGCCGTCAGCTCTATTTTCACCGATAACAGAGTCGTGTATCAATAAGCCGCCGCCGCAGTAGATTCCCCCTCCGTTTGCTGTTCCGCCGTTATCTCCGCCAACTATTTCCCCAAGATCATAGAACGTTCCCCCAGGACCGCCATTAGCTGAATTACCGGTAATTTCACAGTCAACTATCGTCATACTGCTGTCCCAACTGATTAATATGCCCCCGCCGTATCCATCTCCGCCTTCTCCTAATGTCCCTTCGCAGCCGCTCATACCGCATATTTTATCCTCGCCTGCTTCGCCTGTGGCAGTATTGTCGCTGATATCACAATTAATTAAAGTCATATGGCTATCAGATGTGCAATACACTCCGCCGCCCTCACCGTCTGAGCCGTCCCCCGACCCTCCTGAACCAATCGCCGTGTTATTGGTAATAATGCAGTTCTTAATCGTCGGAGATGACCCGCTGCAGTAGATGCCTCCGCCCGTACCGGGGCTGCCGCGTATCTTTCCTCTCTTTATGGTTAAGCCGGAAACTACGCTGTCTCCATCCTCCCCGCTGTGGAAATAAAAGCCGCGATGACCTATTGTGCCCTCGCAGTCAATCACCGTTGCTGCGACCACATCCGGGTCATTCGGGTCAATACTTCGAACAGTTATGGCCTTACCCAAAAAGTCGATATCGCGGTTACCGGCTCCTGTATATGTCCCCGGCGCAATAATTACCACATCGCCGTTACTGCAGGCATTGATTGCCTCCTGAATCGTTGAATATACGCTCGGAACATGCCGTTCCACAGCCGTTGCAGAACCTATGAATAGAACGATATTCCCTAACAGAATCGTGAAAAATGCCGACGTCCTCATTTTCGTGTCCTCCTAAATTGGTTTTCGTATAACATTATACCCCCTACCACAACGTCCCCCAAAAGTCAAGAAAAATCCCCTTGTAATATCGAAGAAACACGTGGAATTTTTTGGCCGTCCCTGTCCCCAGCCATTTCCATATAGTCGTTCAGTTTATTTCAAAATATCGTCAGCGATTTGTCTAAATTCTTCGCATTTCCCCGTATATTTGCAGTATTTTTGCGTACATTTTTCGCAATTTTTCTCACTTTTTAGCACTTTGCAACCACGAATTTGCGCGTTTTGTGCCCCCCAAATCGCCCAACTTTATGCAGCGCAGTTTACCTCGCCATTTTTATGATATAACTTTTTAAGCTTTGTCTGCAATAAAAGGCCGGTAGAGAGCGTCTGAACAGGTGAACAAAACGGCTGAAAAGTAAAGAAAGGAAGGGTAAAAAAATGAAAACGTCAAGATACATATTAATAGCAGCGGCAGGTTTGGTGATTGGATTGTCGAATGCGGCTTTGGCACGGCCTAAAGCGCAGGCAAACATTAACCGCGGCGGGCATCAGGGTTTTAATGTTGCTCAACGCAACGATTATGGACGTGGTTCATATAGAACCCCTGCCCGTTACAATTATTGCGAGCCGGCCTGGGGTCGGCGAGACTATCGTCCGCAGCAGCAAACCATTATTATCGGCGGCTTGTCACGGCAAACCGGCTTCGGTGGATTTCTCCAAATAATTATCAGCCGCTAACGACTAAATCGCGGCGGCGGCTCCGGCTAATGCACCGGTTGACCAGCACATCTGGAGACTGTAGCCGCCGCAGGGGCCATCGGCATCTAAACTCTCGCCTGCGAAAAACAAGCCGGGGCAAATCTTCGACTCCATCGTTTTACTGTCTATTTCAGAAGTACTTACGCCGCCGCGTGTGATTATCGCCTCCGCAATCGGGCGGGTTTTTACGATTGAAAGCGGCAGCTTTTTCAATAGTTGAGTGATTTTTCTTCTATCCTCTTTTTTTAACTGGCTGCCGGTTGTCTCCGCAATCTCCGCCCGCCGACAAAGAAAACCCGCCAGCCTCTTGGGTACAATATCGAATAACACGTTTATAATGGTTCGTTTCGGGTATTTCGCAAACAGGCCGAGCAGGCATTCATCAAATTCGGCATCATTCATCGCCGGGGTAAAGTCGATTGTAATTTCGAGCGGCTTTTGTGCAGGCAAATAGTCAGTGAGGTGACGGCTCATATCCCACGCCGCGAGGCCGCCTATGCCGTCATCGGTAAAAACAAGCGCACCTGCGGTGGTAATTTTTTTGTTATTTATGCGAGCGGAGATTTTTACGTTTTCGATGGCTGTCCCCGCAACATAAGCAGGCCAATTTTCGCGAGTTACAAGCGGCACGAGCGACGCTTTGGGTTCGACGATTGTGTGCCCCAGCTCTTTTGCGAATCTGAAACCATCGCCGGTTGAGCCGGTCTGAGGGAAAGACAATCCGCCGGTCGCGATAATAACTTTCTCAGCGAGGAAACTGTCGCGGCTTGTATGGATTTCAAAAGAATTCTCCTGCCGTGTTATATTTTTGACGGGTTTATCGAAAAAGAAGCGCACGTTGAGGTCTTTTGCGCGTTTTATCAAACAATCTCTTACATCTTCGGCGCGGTTGGTGACAGGGAATACACAGCCATCTTTCTCGACAATACTTTCCAAGCCCAATTCGCGGAAGAACTGCCGAACCTGTTCGGGCGGGAATTTATGCAAACAGTAACTAAGAAATCTGCCTTTCGGGCCGAAGGAGCGGACAATTTCATCGGGACTGCCCGTATGGGTAAGATTGCATCTGCCGCCGCCGGTCAGGAGGAGTTTTCTGCCAGCGGTGGTATTGGTTTCGAAGACGGCGGTTTCGACCTTACCAAGCGCACAGTGGATAGAAGCCATAAGGCCCGCGGGGCCTGCTCCGATTATGCAAACTTTCGTTCGTTCCAAACCGAATCTCCTTAGACAATCGCCGGTAAACATAGACAAGAGCGAATTTTACATATATAATAGCCGCTATCAAATTTTTTGGAGAGTAAAATATGGCTAAAATCACCAAGCTCGATGATATCGTATCTTTGTGCAAACGGCGGGGCTTTATATTTCAGTCCAGCGAGATATACGGCGGATTAGCAAGCTGTTACGACTACGGGCCGTTAGGTGTTGAGCTGAAAAATAACGTCAAGAAAGCGTGGTGGAAGGCGGTCGTACAGATGCGCGATGACGTTGTGGGGCTGGACTGCAGCATTCTGATGCACCCATTGGTATGGAAGGCGTCCGGCCACGCGGACAAATTCGCGGATTTGATAGCGGAGTGCAAAAAGTGCAATGTCAGGACGCGCGTGGACCATCTTAAAGAGAAGGCAGCGGGGCAGGCTGAGGAACATACAGAACATATTGCAATCGATGCGGCGATGGCGGGAGCGGGCAATTTAAGCAAAAAGGCATGTCCGGCCTGTGGGGCGGTCGGGCAATTTACCGAGCCGATGCCGTTCAAGTTGATGTTCGAGACGCAAATGGGAGCCAACGTTGACGATTCGATGACGATGCAGCTTCGCCCGGAGACGGCGCAAGGGATTTTTGTCAATTTCAGGAATGTTCTCGATAGTACCCGCGTCAAGATACCTTTCGGAATCGCCCAGATAGGCAAGAGTTTCCGCAACGAGGTAACGACCAAGGCGTTTATTTTCCGCACGCGGGAATTCGAGCAGGCGGAGCTTGAGTTTTTCTGCGAGCCGGGGACAGATGAGAAATGGTTCGAGCACTGGAAAGAGCAGCGTTTCAACTGGTATTTGAATCTCGGCATAAAAAAGGAGAACCTGCATTTTCGTGAGCACGCGAAAGATGAACTTGCGCATTATGCGAAGGGGTGCGTCGATGTCGAATATAGATTTCCGTTCGGCAGCGGGGACTGGCAGGAACTGGAAGGAATCGCAAACCGCACGGACTTTGACCTGCGGCAGCACCAACAGGGGATGAGGACGCTCAATAAGTGGTTCGAGAACGACAGGAAACTGACGAATATCAGTTTGGCAGACGAGGCGGAAGATTACCAGTCCGGGCCGTTGTCGTATTTCGATGAGGAGAAAAAAAGGCGCTACATTCCTTATGTGATTGAGCCGAGCGCAGGTATGGATAGAAGCGCATTGGCCTTTTTAGTTGACGCGTACGACGAAGAGGAGGTGCGCGGGGAGCAGAGGAATCTTTTAAGGTTTCATCCGGCGATTGCTCCGATTAAGGCAGCCGTTTTCCCGCTGGTCAAGAAGGACGGTATGCCGGAGATTGCACGGAAAATCTACGACGATTTGAAAAGGTATTTCAACTGTTTTTACGATGAGAAAGGCGCGGTCGGCAGGCGATACCGCAGGCAGGACGAGGCGGGGACGCCGTTCTGCATCACTGTTGACGGCCAGACGTTACAGGACCAAACCGTTACCATCCGCGAGCGGGATTCGATGGAGCAAATAAGGATTTCAACAGACCAATTGCGTAATCACCTGCGGGAAAAACTGGATATGTGACAAATGTCCGAACAAAAAGAACAACAAACAGAAAAGAAAAAAGCCGGTCTTGCAAAAAGAGTTTTAAAATGGTTCGGCTTCGGACTACTCACACTTCTGTTAATTATATCTATTCTCTTTCAGGGGCCGTGGAAAGCTACAACACTTCTGGCAGTTTTTACTGCAAGCTTTTTCCTGCCTAAACCTTACGGAAAATACTTCTGGCTCTGTGTCGGCGGCGTTGTAGTCGCATTGATTGTCTGGGTCTTTTTGCCGGAGGAAACCGAAGGCTGGCGGCCGTATACATTCGATAAAGAAATGGCTGCCCTTAAAGCGAAATACGCAGTGCCGGACGAACAAAATGCCGCAATTATCTATAACCAATTATTGGAAGACTATAATAAAGCTGAGTTAGAACCCAATTTTGTCGACCCTAACCTTAAAGACTTAATCAGGAAAGAATTCTGGTTAAGTAAAGACTATCCAGAAGCAGCCCAATGGCTTAAGCAGCAGCAAGGAACAATAGCAAAGCTCATTGAAACATCCAAAATAGAAGAGTGCCGATTTCCAATTAATTTCGACATTATGAAATTTGGTGAAAGATCTGGGCCAATAAGAAGGTGGGCGAACTTGCTTATTTCGGCTGGAAATAATGATATCGCTGAAGGACGAATCGAAGACGGGCTTGAAAAATACATTGCTGTGCTGCAAATGGGAAAACACCAGTGCCAGCAACCAGCAATAATCGACCTTTTGATCGGGATTGCTATAGAAGCGCTCCCAACCAGTAATCTCAAAAGATTCATTGTTACAGGTGATGCTACAGAAGAATATCTAAACATGGCTGAACAAGCCATTGCCAAAACTGAATATAACTGGGGCACAGACTTGTCCAGAATTCTCGACTGTGAAAAGCTGTATGCTAAGAATTATTTGGAAATACTTTATGAGGTAAATACAGAAGGCAAAATCAGATTCAACCGAGACCCATTTGCGGTAATGAGGCCATCGATGGAGAAGCTGTTAGAGTCTAACCAGATAAAAGACCAAGAACAAATCGAGCTTTTAAAATCGCGTATGTATCCTGCATATTGGCATAAAAAACTTATTAAGGCATCAACCATATTAAACTGGTTTTGTATGCCCTCCACGCCGCAGAAGGCCGGAGAAATTATTGATTCCGAATATAAAAGATTTTATGCAATGGCAGAACCGGATTTCGATTGGCAAAAAGGTGAGGAGAAACCCGCCAAGATGCTTAGGCTCAACTACCGTTATTTAGTTGAGCGTGTGACCGGAATAGTAGAGCCGGTTTATTACAGCATTCATGATACATATCTTCGAACTATCTCGCAACAAAGGGGCGCTTTGCTAACGATAGCGTTAAGACGCTACAAGAACGAAACCAGTCACTGGCCGGAGAGTCTTGATGAAGTCAAGCCATTGGCCGCAGAGGAAATCTTTGTTGACCCGGTAAACGGAGGGTCTTTCGCCTATAAATTAGCAGAGGATAATTTTAAACTCTACAGTAAAGGCAAGAACAACATCGATGAAGATGGTCAGTATAATTCAACGTGGGACCCTAATAGCCAGGAATATAAGGAAGAAGAGGATGACTGGCTAATCTGGCCACCCAAAGGGGGATGTAAGTAATGGTAACTGATAAATTAGAAAATGCGTATTTATATGCGGGGCTTTCGGCGAAGATAAAAAAGGGACTTGAAATCCTGAAAGATGAGAAGCTATCCGCGAAAAAAGACGGACGCTACGAAATTGACGGCGACAATATTTACTGCCTTGTCCAGCGATATACGACCAAGCCCATCGAGGAAGGCAGACTAGAAGCCCACAAAAAGTATATTGACATTCAATTCGCTGCAGAAGGCGAAGAGGTGATAGGGCACTCTGAGCTCAGCCAATTGAATATCGAAAAACCGTACGACGAAGCTAAAGACGTAGCCTTCTATGAGGTACCGGAGAAAATAAATACCGTAAAATTGAGCAAAGGAATGTTCTGTATCCTGTTTCCGCAGGACGGACATATGCCATGCTGCCAACTGGCAGGCCCATGCGAAGTTCTAAAAGTAGTTGTAAAGGTGAAAATTGGAGACTAAACAAAAGCAGGGAAACAGTCCGCCTGAGATTAAGAAAAAGTCATGCTTCACAAGCCGTATCGTATGGCTGGCGTGGGTAAGCATTCTGCTGCTATTGCTGGCGGCGGGCCTTTTTTTAGAGGTGCCGTGGAAAATAACAACGCTTGTATTTGTTTTTCTGTTTGCCACCACTATTCTGCCGCGTGCGTATAGAAAATGGTTCTGGGCAGGGGTCGGCTGCACATCTGCAGCGGTTATAATCTGGATTTTTCTGCCGGAGGACAACGCAAGCTGGCGGTCATATACGTTCGAAAAAGACATGGCGACTCTGAAAGCAAAATACGCGATACCGAACGGAGAAAACGCTGCCGTAATCTACAACGCATTACTGGAAAGTTATGACCCTAATTCATTTAACGACGACTCATCGGACGGCGAACCAGACAAATTTCCCATGATGGAGCCGTGGTTAAGCAAGGAACACCCGGTAATTTCAGAGTGGCTGGAAAAGCACCGAACAACAATCGATACTCTTTTGGAAGCCAGTAAAATAGAACAGTGCCGGTTCCCGATTAATCCCAATATTACCGGAATGAACAGCATAATGTACCGATTGGCATCGATGAAAAGATGGGCACATCTGCTTATTTCGGCGGCAAATAATGATGTGGCCGAAGGACGGACCAAGGATGGATTTGATAAATATATCGCCGCGCTTCAGATAGGAAAGCATCAATGTCAACAGCCAACGATGGTAGATTCTCTGGTCGGGGTCGGCATAAAAGACCTTTCAATGAGTCAACTCAACAGAATCATTGTAGAGAGTGACACAGGAGAAGAGTATTTAAGCCTTACTGAACAAGCTCTGGAAAAAATTAGACAAGACTGGAACACAGACCTGCCGAGGATTCTCGAGTATGAGAAGCTGCTGACCAAAAACCTCTGGGGGCTGTTCTACGAGGTAAATTCGGATGGAAAGACAAGACTAACCCGCAATTTTGCCGATACAATAAAAAAACAATCGCCAAAAGACATACAAGACGAGCTAATTGCGCTATATTGGTATCAAAAACTGATGAAGGGGCAGGCCATATTAAGCTGGTTTTATATGCCCTCTACGCCGGAACGGGCCGGTATAATCGTCGATGAGGTTTACGGAAAATGTTACGCGATGGCTGAGCCGAACTACGACTGGAGAAAAAGGCCGATGGGATTCTCCGTATTCCCAATCAAACTTAATTACCGCCATTTAATTGAGACGCAGCTTAGTATTTTAGAACCTGTTTATTACGGCGTTCACGATACATATTTTCGGCATATCGCACAGCAAAGAGGCGCTTTGCTCACAATAGCGTTAAGGCGCTACAAGAACAAGACCGGTTACTGGCCCGGAAGTCTTGATGACATACGGGCGTCGGCCCCGGAAGAACTCTTTGTTGATCCAATCAACGGCAGTTTTTTCATCTATAAACTAACGGATGAAAATTTCACATTCTACAGCAAGGGCAAGAATGGCATCGATGATGAAGGTAAACGAGACAGGCGGGGTGAAGAGGAAACAGGCGCAGACGACCTGCTAATCTGGTCAGGTGAAAATTTTTGAATCGAACAAGAAAGCAAGCAAATGTCAAACAAAACGAATACTTACATAACAGGGCTGAAAGATAAAATCGGACAAGAGATTACGCTGGCGGGCTGGCTGTATCAGGCACGCTCAAGCGGCAAGATTCAATTTCTAATTATCCGCGACGGCACGGGGCTATGCCAGTGCATTGTGGAAAAAGGCAAAGTTCCAGAGAAACTATTTGACGAACTAAAGCATCTCGGGCAAGAATCGTCCCTGACCGTAACCGGCGTTGTTCGGGCTGATGAGAGAAGCGTCGGCGGCCACGAATTAGTCGTAACCGGCGCGAAAATTATCTCTCCAACGACCGATTATCCCATCACGCCAAAATCGCACGGCATCGATTTTCTTCTCAAGAACCGGCACCTGCATCTTCGCTCGCAACGGCCGTGGTGCATCGGGAAAATCCGTCATACAATCGTCGACGCCATCCGCAGATTTTTTAACGACAACGGTTTCACGCTTATAGACACGCCGATTCTTACAGGAATTATCGGCGAAGAAGCGGGCAGTCTGTTCGAGGTTGACTATTTCGGCGATTCTGTACACATGACCCAGACGGGCCAGCTTCATCTG
Organism: Phycisphaerae bacterium; assembly: GCA_028714855.1. Lineage (NCBI taxonomy): Bacteria > Pseudomonadati > Planctomycetota > Phycisphaerae > Phycisphaerae bacterium. Next base: position 120,799 of record JAQTLP010000001.1, read on the forward strand.
GAGTGTGCAGCGATGAGCTTCGGAAGGGTTTACTGCTTCGGCCCGACGTTCCGGGCGGAAAAAAGCAAGACGAGGAGACATCTGACAGAATTCTGGATGGTCGAGCCGGAGGTCGCTTTTACTGACCTTGACGGCCTGCTTGAACTTGCTGAAAATTTTGTTTCTTTCATTGTAAAGCAAGTCCTTGAGAAAAATCCGCAGGAGCTGAAAGCACTCGGCGCGGACATCGCTTCGCTCGAAAAGATACAACCGCCTTTTTACCGTTTGACTTACACTCAGGCAGCAGAAATTCTAAAAAGCAAAAAGACAGAGGAATTTATGGCTGCCCAGCTAAATGAGTTTCAAGCTCAGAAGAAACAAATTGAAGACAAGATTTCTGCGCTTGAGACGGAGGCTAAGGGTTCAGTAAAACAATGGAGGCAGGATAAGATTGCCGCCGAGCTAATTGACCTTCGCAGCGAACTCGATGAGATAAACATAAAGATAGAGAACAACCCGAAGCACGCGAAGCTTGCCGCCGAATTTGTCTGGGGCAAAGACTTGGGCGGCAGCGACGAAACGATAATATCACTTATGCACGATAAGCCCATTTTCGTTACTCACTATCCAAGAGAAGCAAAGGCCTTCTATATGAAACAGGACCCGGAAAATCCGAAGGTTGTCCAGAATTTTGATATGCTTGCTCCTGCCGGCTTCGGCGAAATCATCGGCGGCTCGGCCAGAGAAGATAATTACGATTTACTGGTCGCACGAACCAAAGAGCAAGGTCTGACCGTTGAAAATTACAACTGGTATCTTGATTTGCGGAAATACGGCTCGGTGCCGCACGGCGGATTCGGTCTGGGCGTGGAACGAACTATCGCCTGGATTACAGGAGAAAAACATATCCGGCAGTGTATTGCTTTTCCGAGAATGATGGATAAGATATATATATAAGTTCGTAGTCGGTGGTTACATGACTTGTAATTCGCGATTTGAGTACTAATATTTCTTGCATACTAGCCGCAATCAACCTATTATCAGTATATCAGAGAAAGACCTTGCGACGAGTAAATCTTAGGCTATTGGGTTCAGGAGTCATCTTATGAAGGTTACAAAATTTCAGATTTTCGGCGCAATGTTTTTGGGGAATCTTATTTTTGGCTTTATCACCGGAGTAGGATGGTTTTTTCTATCTAGGGTTTTGGGATACAAGGTAGCAGGTTTAATTTTATTTCTGAGTTGGACTGCTATGGCAGTTATAAAACTTTTGAATAGCCAAGATAAGGGGGTTCTTGAAATCCACGGTAGTGGTGCGTTTGAAATGATTGCAGCCAATACATCGCAGATTTTAGGAATCACGACTCTCGGTTTTTGGGGAGGTATTGCTGGCTATGTATTGTATATGTTTACCATGGAAGTTTTAGTGCTTTTTCGAGCAAGAATACATCAAGTCGGTTCCACATTAGGTGCAGCTATAAACTTCCTGAAGAACGAAATCCCTATGCTGCTGCTTATTGGTCTCTTGTGCTATATTTTTGTGTTTGTAGCTCACTTAAAATTTCCTAAGCTATTGACCATCGGTGCCACCTCTACCTTTATGGATTATATCCGCTTATGTGTTAGCTATTTTCTTTGGATTGCCTTTGGATCAGGAATCGTTGCAGCTTATTTTTATCGACCCGAAAGTGAGTAAGTAAAAATGCATCGAAGAATGTTTCGCCCGACTCTTGTCTCGCTTGGGTTTTATCTAACACGAGACATATTTGTTCTGACCATGGCGGTTAGTTGCGGGTTTATTTATTTCTTTATTGAGTCAACTTGGTTTATAATTTTTCTTTCTGTATTGTTCCTGCTTTTTGTGATCTGGGACCTTTTTACATCACTTCCAATGGCTGCTAAATTTACCGTCGTAACTGACTCAAGCTTAGAAGTCGTTGGGTTTAGTTCACGTGTCGAAATCCATTGGGAAAACATAGAGAAGGTGCAGATTATTGAGAAATGGCATGGCTTTTTCTCGCCTCCGCGAACCGATAGATTAATACTCATGTATCCAACAAGGGAAAACATGGTGGCATTCAATTCAAATGTATGGCCAAGAGAAAATGAAGAGGACTTTCTGAGAATCCTCCGCGAAAAATCAAGTGAATATGGCTTTCCAATATCAACTGAGACGAACAACTGGTAAAATGTGCATCTCTGCCACCCCTAAAAATAGCTTGGCAGGGAGTGTTTTTAATCCACTTATATTTGGGTTTCTCCTTTGCGGTTTTAACTAAAATACAAACTCCCATTGGTATTGCTATAGTTCCACTATGCAGACTTGGCCGATACAGAAGCTCTCAAACTGGGTTGCAGAATACCTGAAGAATAAAGGTATTGATTCGCCAAGGCTAAATGCGGAGAATTACAACTGGTATCTGGATTTGCGGAAATACGGCTCGGTGCCGCACGGCGGATTCGGTTTAGGCGTGGAACGAACTATCGCCTGGATTACAGGAGAAAAACATATCCGTCAGTGTATTGCTTTCCCGAGAATGATGGATAAAGTATATATATAGCAATGGTACAGATTCGGCCCCAAAAATGGAATTGCAAGGTCGTCTATACATATCGGTATTCGCGTTATATGTGTCGATGCTGCTGGCGGCGGGAGGCTGTCAGCGGCCGCAGCAGGTTTCTGCGCTGATACCGGACAACCGGCTTCTTGAGAAGCAATTCGACAACCCACCCAAGATACGGCGAGGAAGCTACGCCAGCCCGACGACAGGCACAACCTTTTTGGATCTTGATACTCTTGGGCCGCACTGCTACAGATTTGAACGGCATGAGAAAAACGGCATAGTGTACACGTGTAAAGCAGGTCATGTTGACATTTCTCACGTGCGTGAGGCCGCTGACTGGACAGCTTACCTTGCTGCAGTGACCTACAAGCACCTGAATAACAGCGAGCCGGAATTCTCGTTCACACTTAAAGAAGGCTCTGTCTGTTTTATACACTTAACATACCCTGACAACTGGCAAAACCTGTCTGCGGAAGACAGAGAGCGTGCCGCTTTCGACCTTTCCGTAAATCTTGGGCGGTATTTCGGATATACCGCAGGCTCGTGGCACGAAATACTGACCTGGTTTGGTTATAAGTCCAAAGGAGTATTTCCGGAATTTCCGTCAGCATTTTCGTGGGAAGACAATTTTTCAAACCTACTCGGATGTGATATCGGCGTCGAGGCGCTTCGCGATGCAGAATGCACCTTCGATGAGGCGGTAACATACGCTATCGACAAATCTCTTGAAAATCTGGATGTCCAGTCTGCTGAGACGGCAAGGAGTGCAGCGGAAAAAGTAAGAGGATTATGGTTCGAAGGCGAAGTGCCGCCGTTTGTAGATATGAAAAGGAGAAATTTTGACATAGGGCTCGACAACGGCTTAATAACGCCGTGGCTTATCGATTCTACCTGCGGGTGCGAAGGAGCAAAAGCAGATTCGTATTCAGTCCCAAACACTAATTTTCTTGCTGAATACGGATTTTCGATGAAATTAGAAATTGAGCCGAGGGTATGGGAAAAAGACGAGATACTTAGCCTGGTTTGCCCTGATAAAAAGTCAAGAAATAAATACATTGAGCCTGACAAAGATTTTCCGGCCATCATGAGCGAGATAAAACGAGATTCGCAAAAACGTTTATTGTCTGCACGTAATTATCCCACATCTATCACTCGTCGATTACATCATTAAGACCTAACCAGATGACGACTAACGACATATGGACGATACAGAAGCTGCTGAACTGGGTTGCGGAATATTTGAAAAACAAGGGGATTGATTCGCCGCGGTTAAGCGCGGAGCTTTTACTTTCCTATGTGCTGGGATTAAAAAGGATTGAATTATACACGCAATTCGAAAAAATCGTTACTGAACAACAGTTAGACATGCTGCACGATTTGGTGGAGCGGGCGGGCAAACACGAACCGGTCGCATATTTAGCCGGCAAGACCGAGTTCTATTCTCTGGAATTAGAAATTACGGCGGATTGTATGATTCCCCGGCCGGAAACGGAATTGCTTGTAGAGCGAGCCATTGAATTTTTGCGGACGCGCAGCGGGAAGCGATTTGTCTGCGATTTATGCACGGGCAGCGGCTGCATCGCCATAGCGATTGCCCGAAACTATCCCGATTGCCGGATAATCGCAACAGACATCTGCGATGCCGCTTTAAGTGCAGCAGCAAAAAATGTCGAGAAGCACGGGCTCAAGGAGCGAATTAAACTTTTGTGCGGCGATTTATTCGACCCGATTGTGCCTCATCTTGATGCTGAAAAGTTTGATTTGATTGTCTGCAATCCTCCTTACGTAAGTGCCGCTGAGTTTGAAAAGCTCGATAAAAACGTGAAAGATTATGAGCCGAAGCAGGCGCTGTTCGCTGGGGACGATGGGTTAGATATTTATCGAAGGATTATTGAAAGGGTGAAACACTTTCTTAAGCCTGACGCGGCGTTGATGCTGGAAATCGGCTACGAGCAAGGACAGGCCGTCAGAGAACTGCTTGAACAGGTTAGGATTTTTGCTGAAATCACGATTGAAAAAGATTTTCACGACAACGACCGAATTGTAATCGCTAAAAAACCGGGGATTTAGTGCGAGATGTTGGTTTTTGGGGTAATAATGGAGGTGAATGGTATTAAAAGGAGAATTTAGGTAAGATAGGCAAGATAAAAGCCGTTAAAAACTGCGGAAAATCTGCTAAAAGGTGTGAGAAAAAGGGCAAAAAGTGTAAAAAATGTGTTTTTTATATAGTAATAATTCAAGATTTGGTGGTAAAATTCCCAAAATGAGGAAAACAAGATCTGTGAGCGATGTGGATTTGTCTGCGTCTGAGGCTGTACAAAAAATATATAAAATCGGCTAATTTTGTTATAACGCTTATCTTAAGCTAATATTTAATAATAGCCGATATAAGTCTTATAAATATAGGTATGGGTTGGCATTTTCATAACGAGTGACGGAGCGAAGGGCGATGATGACGCTACAACGATAAGTAAACGAGTAAAGCTAAGGAGAGCCGAAATGAAACCGTACGTCAAATCAATCTATCACAGTCTCATATCAGTAATTGTTATCCTTTTGTTGACTACTTCGCCAGCGTGGGCTGCTTTTGTCTGGAACGGCGCAGCAACACCTGACACTGACTTTGATACAGGCGGGAACTGGGTCGGACTTGCTGCACCAGCGGGAGCGGTTGGCGATTCTCTGACCTTTGGCGCCGCAGGAGCAGGATTTCGCACAGTTACCGGTGCTGATGGCGCGTATTCGACACTTGCAGGTATTAGTTTCGACGGCGCTTTAGGAGATTATTCGATAGCAGGGGCCGGAAGCTTTTCTTTTGATGCAGGGGTTGCAATTACCGGTGACAGCGGGTCCACGCAGAACCTCAACACTATCGGTATTGTTACTACCGGCGCCGGGATTGTTTTTGCCGGCGTCGATAGTTACACAGTCGGCGGCGTTATCAGCGGTACGAGCATTACTACTACAACTACAGGGACCCTTACGCTATCTGGAGACAACACTTATACGGGCGTAACTACTATTAGTGCCGGTACCGTGAGCGTTGGTACCATCGGTAACGGCGGCGTAGCCGGCAACCTCGGCCAAGCCACCAATGCCGTAGGGAACCTCGTTCTTGACGGCGGCACTG
>JAQTLP010000001.1:126571-392081 GCA_028714855.1 Phycisphaerae bacterium
TCTCATACACCGGAACCACTGCCAGTACGGACCGCGGTTTCACTGTCAATGCCACCGGCGGCGAAATCGATGTAACGACAGGCGGCCAGACACTTACTATCGATACGACCGGGATCGTTAACGCCGGCACTTTGACAATCGGCGGAGCCGGCAATACCACGGTATCAAGCGTGATCTCCGGTGCAGGCGCATTGACCAAGGCCGGCGCAGGGACCCTTACACTTTCGGGAGACAACACTTATACGGGCGTAACTACTATTGGTGCCGGGGGTACCGTGAGCGTTGGTACTATCGGTAACGGCGGCGTAGCCGGCAACCTCGGCCAAGCCACCAATGCCGTAGGGAACCTCGTTCTTGACGGCGGCACTGTCTCATACACCGGAACCACTGCCAGTACGGACCGCGGTTTCACTGTCAATGCCACCGGCGGCGAAATCGATGTAACGACAGGCGGCCAGACACTTACTATCGATACGACCGGGATCGTTAACGCCGGTACTTTGACAATCGGCGGAGCCGGCAATACCACGGTATCAAGCGCGATCTCCGGTGCAGGCGCATTGACCAAGGCCGATGGAGGCACGTTAACGCTATCGGGAACAAATACATACGCCGGCACGACGACGATAAACGCCGGCACATTGACAGTTTCAGGCGGCTCTGCTATCGCGGACGGAGGGGCAGTAAGCCTTGCGAACGTCGCGGGTGCAAGTTTCGAATTATCAACCAGCGAGACGATAGGCTCACTTGCCGGCGGCGGCGCCCTCGGCGGTAATGTCAACCTCAATGCCACGACTCTTACCACCGGCGATGCCACTAATACTACTTATTCCGGCGTTATCAGCGGCGCCGGCGGCATATTGACCAAAGAGGGAGCAGGAACCCTTACGCTTGATGGTACGAACAGCTATACCGGTGCAACGAATATAAATACAGGTACGCTGACAGTGGCAGCGGACCAGGCACTTGGCACGGCTGCAGGAGCCACGACAGTGGCCAATGGAGCGACATTAGGCATTTCAGGAACCACAAACTATGCGACTGCAGAAGCATTAACGTTAAACGGCACTGGAGCAGCCGGCAGGTCCGGAGCGTTGGATAACATCATCAACGACAATACCTTTGCAGGCAACATAACCCTTGCAACAGCAAGCAAGATAGGTTCAACGGCAGGGACACTGACGGCATCCGGGACAATAGATAACGGCGGGAACTTACTGACCGTAGGCGGAGCAAGCGACGCAACATTGAGCGGAGTAATCAGCAATACAGGCGGACTGACCAAGGCCGATGCAGGCACGGTAACACTGTCCGGAATAAACACATATAGCGGGATAACGACAATCAATGCCGGTACTCTAAGCATCGGCGCCGACTCCGGATTAGGAACAGCGCCTGGTGCAGCGACAGCAGGGCAGATAGTCTTCGGTGGAGGCATACTGGAGTCATCAGGCAGCTTCACCCTTGCCGCCAACAGGGGTATAGCAATGACCGGAGCAGGCACGATAGATGTAGACGCAGGTACGACACTAACATATAACGGCATCGTTGCCGGAGCAAGCGCCCTGACGAAAGCAGATACGGGAACTCTGAGCCTTGGCGGAACAAATACCTATACCGGCGGGACGACATTTAACGCCGGCACAATAATCCTCGGCGATGATGCTGCACTTGGTACTGGAACGTTGACCCTTGGCGGCGCCGGCACTATTCAATCAAATGATGACGCCCGGGCGGTGAGTAATGCAATCGCACTTGGCGGCAACGCTTTGACGGTTTCGGGCGCAAGCAATCTGACCCTCAGCGGGGTGATCAGCGGTGCCGGTGCCGGCAGTACTTTGACAAAGACAGGTACCGGTACTCTTACACTTACCGGTGTCAATACCCATGTTGGCCTTACTACATTAACAGCCGGTACTTTAACAGGTGCTTTTTCTCTTAATGGTGCCGGCGGACTTACACTTGGCGGCGGAACCTTCCGGCCAGGTAACAGTATCGGAACTGTCGTTATTGTTGGACCTTATACTCAGAATGCAGGAAGCACACTCGAAGTAGAAGTTTCAAACTCGGGCGGGGTACTAACCAGTGATCTTCTGGATGTAACTGGCACAGTAAATCTCGCAGCCGGCAGCACTATTGACGTAGTTGATGTCAGTCCTGCCGGTTCGATAATTGTAACGGGGGACACTTTTAATATCATTCAAGCAGGCGGAGCTATTACCGATGGCGGTCCGACCATTACCGATAATTCCGCCGTGCTGAGCTTTACCGGCGGGGTCAGCGGCGCTTTCTATCAGTTGACAGCGGCACGGCGGACATTTGCCTCTGCCATCGGCGGAGGCGGCGGTGGTCCATTAGGGGCGATTGATTCTGATATGGCTAACGCAACCGGCGACTATATAACGTTAATCAACGCTCTTACCGAGCTGAATACGGCCCAGCTCCGCGACGCAGAAGAACAACTTGACCCGCTGCCTCATGCTTCATCAACAATAGTATCTATCAGAAACACTCAACAAATGACCGGCAATCTGGCGAATTATCTAAGCGCACGGCGTTCAGGTACCGAAAGGGCCATGATGTTCGACTCTCAGACATACGAGCGCCAAACGCTGATAGCAGACGCATCGAACGACCCTCGAATGCTTGCCTATGTCATCAATGAAAACAAGAAGATAGAGGAAATGCAACAAGAAGCAGCAACAGATAACGGCATCAAAGGTTTTTTCCGGCCATTCGGAGTTTTTTACGACCACGACACGACTTCTGGTATGACGGGTTTCGATGCCAAAGCGGTCGGCGCCCTGTTCGGTGTTGACAGGAATTACGGGTCCAACTGGATAGCCGGTGTCGGCGGCGGATATACCCGTTCCTCGCTTCACTTTAAGGGAAACCGCGGCGAAGGAGAGTCGGACAGTTTCAGAGTCGGGCCTTACGCATCTTACAGCAAAAAGAACTTCTTCGTCGACACATCGGTAAGCTTAGGTTTCCACGAGAATAAGAATAAGCGCAATATAAGGTTCGGCACTATTAACCGAACCGCCAGAGGTGATTACAGAGCCTACGATTTATCCGTATATGCCGGGACCGGTTACGATTTCCATCTCAAAGCTTTGACGGTTACTCCAACCGCATCCATGCAATATATCACCTATCACAGCGAAGGTTTCCGGGAGACAGGAGCAGGTGCGGCCGGCCTGAAGGTGAACTCAACGACATCGGAATCCCTTCGGAGCAAGCTGGGCGTGACACTATCAAAGGTCCTCGAATTACACGGGACCAAAGTTATTCCGGAAGTATTTGCCGGGTGGGCGCATGAATTTATGGATGACGAGAATATCCAAGCCAGATTTGTAGATGGAACCGCAAAATTCACGACCGGTGTTGATGATGAATGGGACGACAGTGTATATTTTGGAGCCGGCCTCTCGGCTTTGTTGAAGAAAAATGTCTCGGCCTTCGTACGATATGAAGGCGAATATTCTTCAGGCAATGGCATAAATGCATTGAACTTCGGGATTACCGTTCTGTTTTAGATAAGCGTCTTCGCCAATATAAAAACCGAATTGTAATTGCAAAAAAGAAATAGAAAGGCCGAAGAGGGCACTTTTTCGCAAAAAACGGGGTTATTTAAGGACTTTAACTTCTTGTTGGATAGGCAGTTGGGGAAAAACGCGCTTTTTTTCTCAAAAAACCGGAAAATTTATTGACAAATAGCAGCAGCTACTGTATTATGCCTGTTGCGGTGGATGCCTCCGGTTTACGTACTATGCTGGGGAAATTCAGAAGATGAGAAGGAAGGTATAAGCGTTATAAGGAGGAGTATATGATGAAAAAAGTCAAGTTTTTTGTAGTAGCATTTCTTTTACTTTTTGGCACAACTTCTTTAGTAAGTGCTTCCATTACCGGCTGGAGCTGTGACGACGACGGAGACGGCGTGATAGTCATGGGTTCGGTAAGCCTGACACCGGTAGATGACGAGTATGAACTCGCGATGGACTGCACACATGTTCTTTGGGAGCCGGGGCATATAGAGGGCGATTTCACGACCGATACACCCGAAGACCCGACTGTTCGTATCATCGAGGACGTGGAAAACGACACGGGCTTCGCATGGACTGATTACCATATCACCATGGGCATGAGTCATACCTTCTCATTTGTGACTTCAGGTCTGCTCGTACCGAATGGTTGGACGGCGACACTCAGCGCTGTGACAGCCGGAACGATACCAAATGGCGGCAGTGGTTATGTAGGAACAATCGACTATGTTAATGTTACGGGTTCTGCATACGATATTGGCATTGACGATACCGGTACTTTCGGCTTTAAAGTATCGTTCCTCGGAAGCACTTCGTTCTGCACAGAGCAGTATCCTACGCCTGAGCCGGCAACAATTGGTTTGCTGGGACTCGGAGCGTTGGCGCTTCTAAGGAAGAGAAAATAGTATCTATTCGACTACTATGCAAAAGGGCTCAGAAGAAATCTGAGCCCTTTTTTTATTTACAGGCAACCGCTATCGGCCAAAGGTTAGTAAGATATTACCGTTTTAATAACATAGCCTTGGAGTTTTTCCCGGCCGTGCAGTCCTGACAGTTCTATGAGAAAAGATATTGCGGCGATTTGACCGCCGATTTTTTCTATGAGTTTGCAGGCGGCGGCCATTGTTCCGCCGGTAGCCAGCAGGTCATCGACCATTAAGACTTTCGCGCTTTTGCTTACGGCATCACAATGCACCTGCAATGTGTCTGTGCCGTATTCCAAATCGTAGGTTATGCTTTCGGTTTTGGACGGCAGCTTGCCTTTTTTGCGTATTGGTACAAAGCCAGCACCGAGTTTTCTCGCGACGGCCGAACCGAATATAAATCCCCTTGCCTCAACAGCGGCAACATAGTCGATATCCGCGTCTATAAAGGCGGCGCATAAAGCATCTATCGCTGCTGCAAATGCCTTAGGGTCGGCTAATAACGGCGTGATGTCGCGAAATAAAATTCCCTTTTTGGGCCAATCGGGTATGCTGCGAATGTAACTTTCGAGATTGATTTCATTAGTCGACATTTATTTTCCCATCCATGGTATTGTCGCGGGTACCGTTAAGCAGGTGCCCATTACCGTTCGTTCATATATTCGTAAAGTTTAGTAAGAGCGCTGCGTTGAATCTGGCGAATTCTCTCTCGTGTCAGACCTACCTGCTTACCTATCTGCTTTAATGTCATCGGCTTGCGTCCATCAAGCCCGTAATGCGACCTCAAAACATCGGCTTCCCTTGGTTCGATTTCATTGAGCAAACTCAAGACCTTTGTCCGTTCTTCATCGGCAACCAAAGTATCCTCCGGCTTGCCCGCATTTTGATCCTGCAATGTTTCCTCGATTATTTGATTGTCTTCCGTTCCGTCACTGCCGGAGGTATCTCTCACAGAGCCAAGGATTTTGACAATGTGATGTATGATTTTTGCCTGGCGTACCGGCAGGTGCATTATCTCTGCCATCTCTTCGGCATCCAGCGTTCTGCCGAGCCTGCTTTGGAGCTCCGCCGCAGTATGCCGCCAGTGGTTCATCAGCGCAACCATATAGGTTGGGATATGCACCGGCTGAACATTAGCCAGCAACGCACGTTTGATACTCTGCTTTATCCACCACGCCGCATAGGTGCTAAAACGGGTTCCATAGTCAGGGTCAAAGTAATCGACAGCTTTTATAAGGCCGAGATTGCCCTCCTCAATCAGGTCGCCCAGGCTCATCCCCCTGCCCGCATATTTTTTTGCGATATTAACGACCAGCCGGAGATTGCTTCGCACCAACAGCTCCCTAGCCTGCGGATCGTTTTCTTCAACGACCAATTTTCCTAACGAATGCTCCTGCTCCACAGTCAGCAGCGAAGCCTCGTCAATTTCCTTAAGGTAATCTTTTATGGTGATATCAAATGCTATGGTTAGCTCCTCCGTCCCTCCAAAGCCCTTCAATTCCAACTATAAGGTTAGATTCGGTTTCGACCTCAACACTTTTATAAGACAATCGACACTTTGCCATAGACAAACCTGTTTGAAGTATCGGTCAAATAAGCCTGCAGGTTTAGGCGATCAAATGCAGCGGGTCGATACCTACCATCAGGCCTTAATTATCGGGCGTCTGCTCTGTGTTATCATCGCCGCTGGTCTGTTCGGACTTATCTGTTTCTTCCAGCGGTGCGATATTCAGATCCGAAAGAACGGTTTGAGCGCCTGTTGAGGCAGGCTTCTGGGTAGATTCGGACGCTTGTTCTTCAGCAGCCCACTGCACCCTGCGCAAACTCAACCCGATTTTACGCGCTTCAGTATCAACTCTTAGAATCTTAACCTCAATCTCTTCACCCAGCTTAACAATATCCTGTGTTTTTTCAATCTTATGGTCGGCAAGTTCAGAAATGTGCAACAGTCCTTCCAAGTCGGGCTCAAGCTCAACAAATGCGCCAAAATTGGTAAGCTTTGTTACTGTTCCTTTAATAATCTGTCCCGGTATATACTTCTCAGGGATCGCATGAGCCCACGGATCTTCGGACATCTGCTTTATTCCCAGAGATATTCGCCGTTTTTCCTCATCGACTTCCAAAACAACACATTTAACTTCCTGCCCCTTTTGCAATACCTCGCTGGGATGGCTATATTTCTTTGTCCAACTCATATCAGAAATGTGTATCATCCCATCAATACCCTTTTCTATCTCCACGAATGCGCCGAAATTAGTCAGACTGTGCACAGTGGTGGTAACAATGGTTCCAACCGGATATTTCTGCGAAGCAATTGTCCAGGGATTGGTTTCGGTTTGCTTCAGCCCCAGCGAAATTTCCTGTTTCTGCCTGTTAACACTCAACACAACCACCTCAACTTCGTCACCCAAATTGAGCATCTCGGAGGGATGTGTCAGGCGTTTGGTCCAGCTCATCTCACTAATATGCACTAATCCTTCAATTCCATCTTCAAGCCGGATAAACACGCCATAATTCATTACATTTACTACTTTCCCCTTGACCCTTGCTCCAATCGGATAGCGCTGCTCAACATTTTCCCAGGGGCTGGAGGTTTTTTGTTTCAAGCCCAAAGAAATCCTCTCGCCTTCCTTATCCACCCCAATAACAACGACCTCGATTTCCTGGTCGAGCTGAACGACTTCTGAAGGATGTGATATCCTGCCCCAGCTCAAATCAGAGATATGCAGCAGGCCATCGACGCCGCCCAAATCCACGAACACGCCGAAATCAGCGATGTTTTTCACAACGCCTTTTCGCACCTGATCAACCTCGATTTCTGACAGGACTTTTTCCTTGCTGCTCTTGCGTTCTTCCTCAATAAGCTTTCGTCTCGATACGACGATGTTTCGGCCTTCAATATCTATCTTGAGAATCTTGCACCTAAGTTCCTTGCCGATAAACCTGCTGATATCGCCCGGCTTTCTGATGTCAACCTGCGAAGCAGGCAAAAACACAGGTACGCCAATATCAATAAGCAAGCCACCCTTGATGCGTCTTACAACTCTGCCGTCAACAATATCGCCTTCCTTTTTGGTATCGACAATTGTTTCCCAGCCCCTGATTCGGTCGGCTTTACGTTTTGAGAGCAGGATAAGGCCGCCCTCGGAATCCGTATCTTCAAGCAGGACTTCGATTTCTCTGCCCGGAGCTACTTCATCCGGACTGTCAAATTCACTGGCATCGACGACGCCTTCGCTTTTGAGGCCGACCTCGACGATAACATCATTTCCTATTTGCGAAACGATAGTGCCTTTAATAATAGTCCCCGGCAATCGCGAATCGACCTTTGTCTGGAGTACTTCTTCCAAAAACGCGGTTTCTTTATCACTGAACATTTTGCCGACCTGCTGGTCGATGACTTCCTGCGACAGGCCTAATTTGTTAGCTATATTTCTATCAACCATAAATTCAATTTCTAAAATAAAAAAGTTATTGTTTCAGCGTCCCCCTCCTGTCGGCGACAGGATATCAAGGGCCGCATATTCATCCCGCCCCTTGTAGGGGCTGGATTTACTTAATTTTCGCTAAATTTTCAACAAACTCTGCAATTATCCATTCGGGCGTAGAAGCCCCCGCAGTAACGCCTGCTACGCTGGGCAAAGCCCGTTTTTTGCCAAAGAGAACAACTTTATCAAATTCGCTCCAATTTTGCAAGTGAAACGTTTTGTTATTATATTTTTTGCAAAGCTCCGCCAGCCGGCAGGTATTTGCGCTTTCCAGGCCTCCGAGGACGAACATTATATCGACCCGCTTGCACAATTGCACGGCGGATTCCTGCCTTTTTATGGCTTCCCTGCACAAAGTATTGATTACCTTCATTTCGCCAAACCCGTGCCGGGCAATGGCCCCGAGCATCCTGCTGAAGTGCTCCTGGCTCTGCGTGGTCTGGCAGACAATGCCCAATTTGGCGTTTTTAGGGAGCTTATGTAAATCGGATTCGTCGGCAATGACAACGACGTCTTTGGCAGAGCCGACGACCGCCTGCACCTCGGGATGATTTTCATCGCCGATGACGACGACTTTGGAGCCGTCTTTTTCGAGCTTTTTTGCGATTTGCTGAACCCTCTTGACGAGGACGCAGGTGGCATCGACGATGTTGATTCCTTTTTCCTTGAGCTTGACTATCTGCTTAGGCGCTGCGCCGTGCGAGCGGATAATGACTGTTCCCGATTTAATTTTGTCCGCATTGCCGACGGTTTTAAGCCCCTCTTCAGCCAGCTGGCGGACAACATCGGCGTTGTGAATAATCGGGCCGAGACTATATACCGGAGCGACTTTTTTGGCGAGTATTTCTTCGGCGATACTGATGGCGTTCTTGACGCCCGGACAAAACCCGCAGTTTTCAGCAACTATAACTTTCATAAATATTCACCCTGCCTATTAATAATCATACGGCTGTTTTCCCTGTTTTATCCGGCAGTCGCTCTGCATTTTACGCAGGGCCTCCGTCAGCCGCTCGGCCATCTCTCTATCGTCCATTTTTTTGACCTCGGCAGATGGGATACACTTTCCGTATTGAACGGCGATAGACCGGCCGGGGGTAAACAGCTTTTTATGTCTCGGCCAGGCCTCGAACGCGCCGTCGATAAGCACGGGCACAACCGAGGCGTTGCCCCTTCTGCACAACAGGCCGAAGCCGGGCTTAAAGGCGGTGATTTTCCCGTCGCTGGTGCGGGTGGCTTCCGGAAAGAGGCATACGCCGTGACCGGCTTTCAGCTTGTCGATGACGTTCCTCATCGCGGCGAGGTCCGCTTCGCCCCTTTTGACCGGTATTGTCTGGATAGAGACCAGCAGTTTGCCGAACAGGCCGCGGAATAGCGTATCGCGGGCGAGAAAATACAAAGGCCTTTTGATGAATATGCCGCAAAAGAGGGGGTCCAGAAAGCTTTGATGATTGCAGATAAGCACAAGCGGACCGTAGTCGGGGACATTCTCGCGGTCTTGCGGTTGCAGACGGAAAAAGGTCTTGCAGAAAATCTTGCACAGCAATCTCGCGAAGCGGGGCCATAGCATTTTCGGCAGCCGATAAATATGGCTTTCCGCATATTTCAGAATTTCCTCAACGACTTCTTCGATTGATAAATCGGTGGTATCGATGATAACTGCATCGTCTGCGGGTTTCATCGGCCCGACTGACCTGCTTTGGTCGCGGGTGTCCCTTTCCTCGATTTCTCTTTGTATTTGCTCGATTTGGTCTTTGGCCGTTAGTCCTTGCTCTGCCGCCCTTCTTTTTGCTCTCTCCGCGGGCGTTGCGGTGAGGTAAAATTTCAGACAAGCGTTCGGAAACGCTACCGTCCCCTGGTCTCTTCCTTCGGTAACGATTTTTTCTTCATCAGCGGCGAATTGCCTTTGCATTTCCACAAGCTTTTCGCGCAGCTTCGGGGCTGAAGCGATATATTTTGCGCTGGCGGTAACTTCCGGCGAGCGTATTCTATCGGTGACATCAACGCCGTCGATGGAGGCCGTCATCTTATCGTTCTTCGCTGCGAACTGGAATTTTTTATGATTTAAGACATCGAGCAGTTCTATCTCGTCGCTCATATCGATGCCGGCCTGCATCGCCGCCAGCGTGACAGCGCGATACATTGCGCCGGTATCGAGAAAGCTCGCGCCGAGCCTTTCAGCCAGCAGCCGCGCAACGGTGCTTTTACCGCTTGCCGCGGGGCCGTCGATAGTAATAATCAGGTTCGCCATTTTAATTTAAGATAACGCTATTTTCCAACTTTGATAACGATAACGCTCGTATCATCGACCTGGCTGGCAAGTCCGACAAATCGTCTTCTGTACCCGAGGATATTATTAACCATCTGCCCTGCCTCTAATGAGGTGAACTGCTTTGCGGTTTCGAGCATTCTTTCGCAGCCCCAGAATTCACCATCAAAGTTAGCAGCGTCAATCAGTCCATCGGTATAGAACAGCAGGCTGTCGCCATCTCGAAGCTTTAAGGTTTCAATCTCATATTCGGCGCCGGCTTCCACTCCGAGCACAAATCCGCCCTTGTTCAATTCCACGATTTTGCCGTCTCTTATCAGCACGGCCGGCTCGTGCCCGCAGTTGCAATATGTGATGGTCTTTTCTTTAACATCAAGGACAGCGTAAAAGAGGGCGACAAACTCGCCATCTTTGCATTCGCCGCAGGCCATTTTGTTGAGTTTATTGACGATTTTTTCTACGGCGCCTTTGTCGCATTCGGTATCGACATAGGCTCGTACCGCGCCTCGAAACAGACTCATCATAATCGCGGCAGGAATTCCCTTGCCCATAACATCAGCGATTGCCACAGCGACACGATCACTGCTTAACCGGATGAAGTCATAAAAGTCACCGCCGACATCGAAACATGGTATATACGTAGCCGCTATATCCAGACCCGGCATCGAGGGCGCTTTTTCCGGAATCATCCTTCGCTGAATGACACCCGCCAAACGTATCTGTTCAGCCATGCGCTGCCCTTCAATCGCCTCGGCATAAAGCTTGGCGTTGGTTATTGCCACGGCGCACTGGGAGGCAACGACCCTGGCAAGCGCAATATCATCTTCGTAAAACTGTCTGGGCTTGGGGCTATACAGCCGAAGCACGCCGATTGGTTTACGTCTAAATTTCATCGCGACGGTAAGCTGGCTTACGAGTCCTTCTTTTATTGCCGCCTCTTTATACTTTACACGGCCATCAACGCGCACATCATCCAACACCACCGCCTCCCCCGCAAATGCCTGTTCAATAACCGTGTCGTGTTTTGAGACCGGTCCTTTGCTCTGATACTCATCGCTGAGTCCGTAGGAGCTTCGCATCTTCAGGTCGCCGGCTTCTTCATCCAGCAGCCGAATGGAGCACGCTTTGACTCCGGGCATAATTTTAACCGCCGCTTCAGCGAGTCTGTCGAGAACCTCCTGCAGGGAAAAAGTTCCCGCCACAAGGGTAGTGAGCTGATAAATCTGCTCGTCCCGCCCCTCGGAGTGGCGTGGCTCGTCTCTATCAATTTGTTCTTGAGTTTTTTCTGCCATAATCAATTGTTATCACTAAGACCAACGAATTATACTGAAATTATGCCTCTTAGTGAACTTTTTTAATCTGTTTTTCATAATTGGCCGCTTGTATTAGAGGCCATTTTGAGTTAATGTAAAACCCGTAATGGACGAGATAGCCAAGCGTATAATTTTCAGCGGCCAAGTCCAGGGCGTGGGCTTCCGCTTTACTGCGTTTAACATAGCCAATCGCTATGAGCTGGTCGGTTTTGTCCGCAATTTACCTGATGGCGCCGTAGAGATGCTTGCTCAAGGCACAGCCGGAGCGGTCGATGATTGCATCCGGGATATTGTTGAAGAATTCAGCGGATACATCAGAGAAACCAAAGCCGAAGAAACCCCTCCCAACCCTCAGTACGCAGACTTCAAAATCACTTTTTAATACGACAGCAAGGATATACGGTGATTAAGGTCTAATCTGATGTGTTCGATGTTTGAAACGTCAATTTTAATGCGGCATAAGCCATCTCGACGAGAGTAATAGCCGCCAACTTCCTGCTGGCGGCTAAACCTCGCCTCGCTTTTTCCTTCCCGCCTATCTCAGCGGAGAAATACCACATTCATATATGAAGCGAAGCAGGTTGGTGAAATGTTGATGGAAATTCTGATTTTTTGGGAAAAATGCCTCGCCAAAGCACTTTAGGATATCTGGCCTGATTTAGCTAGGAACGAGAAAACTCCGGAGGTTACAAAAGATGGATTTTTTTGCTTAAAACCGCCAAATCCGGCATTTAACAAGGCAATAATTTCCCCCGTCCGCCATTCTCTAATCTCCCCCCTTGTCAATAAACAGGTTGTTGGGTATAATGACTGAACTTACAACTTTTTTGGAGTATCGCCAAAGTGCTTGTGGAGAGGGTAAAAACGGAATCTGTGCCGCCGGCCAATGTAGCCCGCGCGGCAGAAATCTTCTCGAAATATGAAGATTTTATCCGTACGGTTATTTGTTACCATGTCAAAAATGATGCCCAGGCGGATGATTTGCTCCAGGATTTCTTCCTTTCTCTTGTTTCCAAGCCCATCCCCGCAAATATTCATAATGTCAAAGGCTATCTTTATAAGGCGATAACCAACGATATCGTTGACGCCGTTCGCCGGGTAGAGAAGTACAAAACTCGAATGGGCAAATATGCTGAATGTTTTAATTATTCGGTCAACAACAACGAGCCGGAAAACGCCTTAATTGAAATAGAGCAAACAAATGAGATGTTCAGACTCATCAAGGGGTGTTTACGATATAGTGAAGCTCAGGCGATTACTTTGCGATACAAAAACAGTTATAATATCGAAGAGGCAGCAAAAAAGATGAATGTTAATAATAGAACCATCAGCAGATATATCTCCACAGGGTTAAATAAAGTCCGTCAGTTTTTAATAGTAAAACAAGGTGATTTAGAATGATTACTCACAGTCCTAAATCGTTATGCAAGGAAGCTGAGTTGTATTACTATGATTTTCTCTATGATGAAAGCCGCAGACTTATTCCAGAACCTATCATTAGCCACATTGAGCAATGCTTGCCTTGCCGGGAACAGATAAACCATCTTGAAGCGGCGTTATTGCAAGCCGATGGTCTTGAATCGGGGCGTGTACGAGTCAGTCCTGCGGTTGCCACAATGCTGGAACTTCATTTTGCTTATACCGGCAAGCCTGTGACCTGCAATATTGCAAAACCTTTTCTGCCGACCCTGCCAGACCAAGTCTTGGGGATACATATACCAACACCGATAGTAGCGCATGTGTGCGATTGTCAACAGTGCTCTGAAGATTTAGATGTAATTCGATGTCTCAATCTCAGGCATGAACAATTATGCCGGTTAAGCCGGCTTTTTGCAGATAAATCTGCCGGGAGTAATATCAGCTGCACAGAAGCCCAAAATGCTATCCCTTCGATTATATCAATGGCTTTTAGTGAAACCGATTCGGAAGTCTTAAAACACTTGTGCACGTGCCCAGTCTGCCGAAAACTGGTTTATAAAGAGCGACAAAAATTCTGCGACAGTTTGCCGGAGTACGTTCCATCTCCGGGACTTCCCTGCGAGTCAGTTTCGGCAAGCGATTTTTTCGATTATGTCATACCATACGGAATTGATCCGGCCAAGGAGCAATACTCTAAATTCAGGGAATCGTTCAGCTCACATGTAACCAATTGCCCAAAATGTCTGGCTAAAACGCAAGAGCTGCACAAGGCCATATATAGAATTCCCGAACGGGCTGAATCTGACGTCGTTACTATATACCAGATAGATGAATCCGCTAAAACCCAAGCGGCCAGTGGAACCGAGGAGCTTTATGCCGGTTTTCCCATAAGAGTAGACGTAAAGCAACGCGAAGAAATGAAGACTGAGCAGCCGGTTCCAAATGTTGATTTTGCCGCCGCCCTAAAACAAAAGGTCTCAGTAAAAAAATTAAAGCCGTTGCTTAAAACTGCCATTGCTACAGCAGCAGTGATATCCATAGCAGCTGCGATGCTGCTCAATATACCAACAGCCAAAGCAGTTACGCTGGAAAGAATCTACAAGGCCATCAAAAAAGCCAGAAATGTCCACACTACAAATTTTGCCCCTGATAAGACAAAAATAATACAAGAAACATGGGTGTCGCTTACGTTAAATATTTATCTGTGGAAGTCTGGAAAAGAGCTTGTTCTATTGGATATTCCCAATAAGGTAAGAAAAGGCAAACAAGCGGACACTGCCGTAACCGAGACAACCCCATTAACTACAGCTTCGGCCGCTGACATCGAGGAAAAAATAACCGGCTCTTTAGGGTTAATGCCTTATGCCATATCCGACGTTCCTGAAGACGCCGTATGGAGCCACGTCGCTGACTTAGCAGACATTACTAAAAGCATCGAAGTATATGATTTGACGTGGACCGACAGAGCTTCCGGCGGCCCTGTCGTGCTCAGGAAGTGGCGGATATTTGCGGATTCCGAGACAAATCTTCCCCGGAGAATAGAGTGGTATGTAAAATCGGCCGCTGACAGTGATTATATTGCAACATCCGTGACAACAGTTGAATATTTAAGCAATAGTGAAATGCAGAAAGTTATTAAAGACGCGTCTTTTTAGAACAGCGGCATTTTATTTCGGCACCCAAAGGGGCTTTTTGTTTTTATAGTCAACGCCCGTCTTCTCAACAAACAAGTCTTTAGCTTTTGTTAAACTGACATGACCATCCGCAAATCCGACATTCACGGTTTTACGCGGATGCCGGCCGTCTATGGCATCGGGTTTTTGGTCGGGCCATAAATCTTTTCTTTCATTAATCCAAAGACCGGGTACATAAGCAGTATCTTCGATTGCACCTTTGCTAAGAACCACAGGAGGCTCATCTACCGCATTCCACCAGCTTATTATACTATAGCCGCTGTCAACGATAAGCAGGGTGCTGGCGGGACGCGGCATATCACTGCTTCGCAAGGGCGTTCCAACAAATTCCGCCATACGGCTTTGTTTGTCATCAGTACCCTTGCATATAGAACGGTTCACGCCATAATTGCCGCAAAGGACATTGTTTTTGAACTTGGTACCTCTCAGACGTTTGGACGGGCATAATGCCACCGTTCTGGCCTTGTTGGCATTGCTGTAATAATCTTCCAACTGGTTAAACCACCACCATCCCGGTCTATCATATGACCTGTATCCCGGGTAGCCGCCCGTTGGCGGGTCTTTAGGCGAGCTGTCGAGGCCGTAAGGAAGGTTTTGATTTTCCAGTTCGTAACTAAACATGCCCTTCAGTAACTGACTAATATTCGAGCCGCAAACGGCTACTTCAGCCTGCTTCCTGGAAAGCCGCAACGCCGGCAATAATAGAGCCGCAAGCATCGCAATTATCGCAATTGTCACAAGCACTTCAATGATTGTAAAAGCGGAACGCCTCATAACCGGCTATTCTATTGCCGCTCGTCTGATGCGTCAACTTAAAGCACCTGCAAAAAAAGCAGATGGGGAATTATCCCGCCTGCTTTTGATATTTCTACGAGGCCGCTAATCTCAGGCACATGCCTGCATATAATAATACGTCCATTCGCCCGTATCTGTACAGTTGCCTGGTTCTCCAGGAACTTCCATACAGGGTGACTTTCGGTACCTGGGCATTGGGTACTGGTAGCAGTTTCCGCTCGCGGCAACTCCACAGCCCAGTCGCGTGAAGAACTCCCTGCATTCGCCACCACATCCGCCAGCATAGACGCAGTATATAATATACCATTCCTGTTTTAGCAGGTTGCATTTATAGCCGGAGGCCCCTATGATATTACGAAGCTCGCTTTCGTCGATTTCGGCAAACTCGCCTTTTATAGCGTCTTCAGTATTGGAAATCAAAATCGCTATGCCACCGATCCAATCCTCCGGAAAGGAGTCAATATCTGTCCGACAGTAGAATTGGTTGCTGGCCAAATCCACCGTCCAGACATATTTAGCATCAATTGTCTCAAGAGCAACAAAATGTTTTCTGCCGGGTATATGCAGGATTGCCTTGCAATCGTGCAACTTCTTCAGCGTCTGGACATCGGTCTTGACAGCCCTGCAGTGAAGGCCCATGCCTTGTGCAAATTGCTTCATTTCATAAAGATTTGTGGATTTATCCGGCCCATTTACCAGCTGAGCGAACTGTTGGTCTGTGATATTTTTACCCAACTGCGAAGTAATATATTTTAATGCTGCCGTTGCGCAGTTCCTGGGTTGTGCACTTTCAGAAGCTGCATAAGCCAATCTTTCGGTTAAGAGCAGATTTGTATCGACTCCCTGTGAGTAACGATACGTTTCCGACTTACCGCCGCTAAGAGAAAAACGCTCTATCAATGCATCGGCTTCATAGATGACCTCGAAATCGTAACTTTCAGGAGCATTCGAATCTATACTGGTAATATCCCACAAGTCACGAGCCAATAATCTTTTTGACCCGGTTTCGTACTGCTCCAGCAAAATGGTGAATGGAATCCAACCGCCGGCTGTCAACTGATAGTTGGAGTATTGTTTGGAGGAAATGACAACACCATCCCTGCTTGTTAGACAGGATATTACGGCGTAATCCTTTTGCGGGTCCATTACAAACTCCATTTGCAGGCCATCAGGATTATTAAGCGTTAGACTTATTTGTGTTTGGCCATTAATTTGCTTTTCTATCGCAACAGCGTCCGCAGCGGCGAGATTATCGTATGAATAAAAGCCGTATCCCCAAGGAATCAAACCTGCTGTCAGCGACCCGTTGACAACATGGGGGATACGGCCTGTCGTATCAACGATGGCGTGATTGCCGGGCAGAAAATAAGTGGTATATTTTTCACCGTCCCAAGCGAATATACGTCTGGCATTCCAGTCCAAGTTAAACTGCTCGGTCATATAATTACCGGCCAGTTCTTTGCCGGGCCTTACTGAATCTGTGCGCGAATTTACGTTGATTTCCCAGTAAAATCTGTCTCCATCGAACTTTACAATGACTTTCGAACTCATCGTATATTCGTTGGACAATCTGTATCGAGTATTAAACGGCTCGGCATCAAGTCTCATTTTTTGCAACTCTTCCGTAAGCTCTCTTTTGTTCGGGCTGTCCTGATATTGCTGAATATCTTTGTTGATTTGGTCATTGACCATATCTGCGTCCATCATTTTCGGGGCTCTGTATTCTTCGTGTGCTGCCTCAATCGTCCCTGCGGGTATCCAGGTCTTTCTTGGCTGGTTTGTTATTTTTTGAAAGATTTGTAAAATTTCCTTTCTTTCCAAGGGCCTGTCTGCAAAAGCAGCACCACTAACAAACAATAAAAAAACTGCTATCGACATAAAATTTCTTGTCTTCATGATTATCTCCTTCTCTTAAATTCAGGCTGGTAAAATTTATTTAGCAACCAGACTCTTGTTGTCGGGACAATTGCTAAAAGTCTTTCTGTAGAGAAGGCGATTGTGAAACAGGAGATGTGGATTGCTTTCCGCCAAGTTTATCGAAATTAACCTGCAAAAAAACAAACATTCAGGTGGAATGCAGCACCGTTGCCATGCGATTTGGAGGGCACCTGCAACAAAAGTATTACAGACGAGTCCTGTTATTCGGCCTTTTCAAGCCAGAATTCGCAAAATAGTCTTAAGTCATTGAAGTCGACGTTCCCGTCAATATCAAGGTCTGCTCCCTGACACCAGCCGGGCTCGTTACAGCCTGTTTGCAGCCAGTGGGAGGCGAGTATTGCATAATCATTAAAATCAACTTTGGTGTCTTGATCTAAGTCTGGTCGGACATGGTTAAAGATAAGAGTATAAAGCGGCTCGGTTGTACTCACGTCGTAATTATAGAATTCAACGTTGCAGTAACCTGTATCTACAGCATTATAATCAATAATGAACCAGTCACCCGCATCCGGGTCTTCACCTCCATAGAAATCAAACCCGAAACCGGGATATTCGATTTTCACCACATAAGCAAAGTCACCGGCAGCAGGCAAACAAGAGCCGGGACACTCATATCCATTACAATCTCTTCCGTATAAAATATTTGTATCTTCCGTGACCAGAGCGCCGCCATACCACTCCTCAGCAACATCCGAACTGACAATAATCGTCAGTTTGGTCTCAACCATAACATCCCGGTATACGAAGGGGATACAGGGATCGGCTAATTCAAGGGGTGTGCTGCCATCAGAAAGGCATACTCTTGTCGAAACCTCTCCTGCCGCCATTGAGGTAATGCCAAAAAATAACATAAAGGCTATTATCTTTTTCATAATTTATTCTCCCACAAAAAAGTTGTTCTTGTCAAAGCGAACACAGTATAAAACTAAAATGCTACTGCCGAGAAAAGTACAAAACGCCTAATTGTCATCCATCATCAGCCCCTCATGCAAATGTGACAACATTCTGCACAACTCTTTCACATAAATCAATGGAATAAAAAAACTATGGTGCTCACAGACTTAAAAATCGCTTTTTAAGCTGGTATGGTATTTGCTATTACGTATTCGTATACGAATTAATGTAATATTATTACGTATACGTATTACGAAGACACTCATTCGTAAGCGGAGCGAAATCGTACAAGGAGGTGCGGGGGAAAATTGAGAGTAAATTTCAATCAAAAGCGAGGGTAGGCAGACAGCAAAACCGGAAATTTCGAAAAGATTTTTACTGCTTTTGTCGTAATAAGTTAGCTCAAAAAGCACAAATCAGACAAGCATTTTTTTCGCATCAAACGCGCAAGTCCCTCCAATTGCAGAGACAGCAAAAAAAGCGATATCTCGGAAAATTGGAGCTTAATATGGGATTCGACCTCAGCATTTTCAAAGACCCACAATTTGAGAGCGATTATGTCGAGTGGCTCGTTGATGAGCAATCGGCAGATATTCAGACGCACTTTTCAAAACTGTGGGAATACTATGCAAACCGGATGATAGAGAGCGATAGCTCGGGGATTTCTGACAAACGAGCAAGCGAATCGGGACGGTGCTACGTTCAGGCACAAGAACACGGGCTGCCTCCGAGGATAACAGGGGTTGTACACTCAGTAAATGCAGGAATTTTCGGCGCACGGTCAATCAAAGACGTGCAGCGGAAAGAAGTGGTGATAGAAAACGATATCGCGTGGCGAATAAATGCGGCGGTGGATTTTTTGTTCGGCAAACCAATAAGTTTTATAAGCCGGGCGCCGGACGGCCTTAAACGAGCAGAAATTGAATCTATATTGAAGGCTGTGTTTGAGGCCAATGGCGCTATCGGCTTTTTTCAGGATATGGCGGTGCTTGGAAGCGTCTATGGTTTTGTCGATTGTATTGTCAGGCCTGGCAGTGAGATTTTAGAGCAATTCACTTCTTCTTCCTCCCAAACTCTCCCGTTCAACAATGTGCTGCAATTAGCACAAACAATCGGCTTAGAACTTATCGAGGCGCCAAGAGCACTGCCTGTTCTGGAAGAAAACGACTATAAAAAAATCAGATATTACGTTCAGCATTTCTACCAGAAGAGAAACGCGATCAACAAGAAAAGCTCTTTTCTGGCAAGGCTATTGCTGCAAGGCAAACGGAGCGGTGACAGCCGGGAGACGATTGCAGTGACGGAAATTATTTCGGCAACAGGGTGGCAGAGGTATGAGAACAAACAACTTGCGGGAGAAGGCGAATTGCCCTGGGGATTTTTGCCGGTGGTGCATATCCAAAATATCGCTCAGCCATATTACTACGAAGGCCTAAGCGATGTTGAGCCGTTAATACCGCTGCAGGATGAGCTTAATACAAGATTGAGTGACAGGGCAAGCAGGATTACGTTCCAGTCGTTTAAGATGTATTTAGGCAAAGGGATAGAAGGCTTCGAGGACAGACCCGTCTCGCCGGGCATGATGTGGTACACCGATAATCCGGAGGCAACTATCGAAGAGTTCGGCGGAGACGCAACAACACCGAGTGAAGACCTGCACATTGCGGAAATTAGAGAAGCGATGGACAAAGCCAGCGGGGTGACGCCAGTGGTAGCCGGGGTTTTGAAGAATAAGCTCGGCAACCTTACAAGTGCAGTGGCCCTTAAACTTACGCTTATGGGGATGCTCTCAAAGAACGAACGAAAGAGATTCAGTTACAGCGACGGCCTCAAAAGAATCTGCAAGATGGTTCTGGATATACTCGACGGGGCTAATATTTACAGGACCGATGCTGCTGATAGAGAGATAGATATTATTTTCTCCAACCCTCTACCCGAAGATACGATGGAAAAGCTAAAGGAAGCAGAGATTAAAAAAGAGTTGGGCGTACCAACTGAGCAGGTGCTCAAAGAGTTAGGTTATTAAATCATAATGCAGGAGTCAAAATCCAAATGAGTCAGATCGACACAGATGAAAATATTTTGTCAGAGACAGAAGCGGGACAGGAAGAGGCCGGAAACAGTCTGAAACTTGTTCCGGTAGCAGAGTCGATTCGCTATCGCAAGAGAGCACAGAGTGCCGAGAAGAAAATCGAAACTCTGACTGAGGAATTAGCCGAGGCAAAGTCGCAAACCTCCGAAATGACCAAGGAATTGAGCAGTGTCAAGCTGGAACAAAAGCTGATACACAAACTGGCCGCTGCGGGGGCTATTGATGTGGAAGCAGCGGCATTAATTGCCAAAGCCAAAATAGGAGAAGATACAGAAGCGGATTTGGACGGCGTAATTGGGCAGTTAAAAAAAGAAAAGCAATATTTGTTCTCCGGCACCGGATCTGCTGTGACAGCGAAAAAGACCGCAGGAGCCAAGGACCGGACGCAAAACAGCCAGACAATACTCGAAAGAGCAGCTAAAAAAGCGGCAACAACCGGTAATAGAACAGATTTGCAGGAGTATCTGAAACTGCGAAGAAATTTTGTTTGATTGTAATGAAAAACCAGCCCATCACAAGCGGGCATAAATAAAAGGAGAAAAACAGATGGCTTTTACAGGAAAAGCAACATATTCAGCGGGCACGACTCTGCCGGAACTGGCGGAAGATGTGTCGGATTTGATTGGAATAATTTCGCCTTATGAAACACCTTTGCTGAACGCCTTAGGTGACCCAATGAAAGAGGCAAGCAGTACGCACCACGAATGGCTCGAAGACGAACTTTTACCAAACAAAGACGCAATCAACGACAGCACCTACACCAACCCGACTTCCGATACCGACTTTGTGGTTGACCACGGCAGCAGATTCCGGGCGGGCGACCAAATTCAGGTTGAAGGGTCAGAGGAATTGATGCTGGTGACAGCCGTCAACAGCGACACGCTGACGGTGATTCGCGGCTACGCCGGCACCGCTGCAGAGGCGCTCGCCGACAATAAGATAATTAACATCCTCGGCAATGCGGCTCTAGAAGGCGGGGACAAACCCGGCAACAGATTTACCACACGCACCAGGTGCGGCAACTATACACAGATATTCACTGCCGCGGTGGAAGTAAGCGGAACGGACATAGCTGCCAGCCATCTGGGCCTATCAGACGAGATGGATTATCAAAAGCAGGAACGGCTGCGCGAACTGATTCGGGACCTAGAGAACACGGTCATCAACGGCGGTCAGCCGGCGAGCAACCCAGAGGGCAGCGACTCGGCGCGGAGGTCGATGAAAGGCATTATTAAGCACCTGGCGACAAATGTTTTCCATACCGGCGACAGCGATTTCCCAATCGGCAGCGACCTTGACGAAGCAAAGATTAACTATGTGCTGCGCAAGATTTGGGAAAGCAGCAGCGGCAACGTGGACCTGATTGTCGTCGGCGGTTTCCAGAAGCGGAAGATAAACGCTTTCTGTGCCGACAGCCGTAGCTACGCAGCAAACGATACCACATTCACCGATATGGTTAGTATTTATGAAAGCGATTTCGGTGTTTGCAGGATTGTTACAACGCGGTGGATGCCGCAGGATGCGGCGCTGCTGCTGGATTCTTCGCGCATCAGCGTGCTGCCACTAGCGGGGCGGAGCTTTTACTTCAAGCCATTGGCAAGCAGCGGTGACTATGAGTGCGGAGAGGTGATCGGCGAATACACGCTGGAACTAAAGAATGAGGCGGCACACGGCCTTATTCGTGATTTGAGCACCGACTAACAACTGGGGGGCTACCCATCACACGTATTGGCAAGGGGGTGCCCAGAGACTTCATATGGTCTTTGGGCACTCAATCCTGCCGGTCAGATGAAATTGGAGCTATAAACAATGGTTAAATTTGCAAACGATGTGGACATTTTGAAGTACGAACCGGCACTGTTTGGAGAATTGCATCTGCCATGGCAGGTATTGGCGGCAGGGAGCGGCGGGGTGCTCAGCGGGACGACATTTACAGCAAGCGGTGCAGATTTCGTAAACGCTCAGATAACAGCAGGCCAGGTTATACATCTGCATTCCGCAGATGATTCCCTAGATGGTGCGTATGAGATAGTTTCGGTCAACTCGGCGACAGAGCTTACAGTCTCGGTAGTCAGAACAGATTCGGGCGATGAACCAATAGCTCCGCCAGCGGCCACTGATATAACCTACCGCATCAGCACGTTCGGGCCGCAGGCCGGTGAAGCCGGTTTTCAGTTGACGGAATACTTCGGCATCCGGCCGGGTAATCCTGCAAGCGATATAGACGCGGAGGATATTTTAGATGCCGATGTGCTAAGAACAGCATCAGTCTTTGCGGTCATATCAAGCATCTATACGATGTTAGCCAATAATGCTGAGGATGAGAATTTCTGGAAGAAAAGCCTGCATTACCAAAAGCTTTTTGAGAAGGTGAGGGAACGGTGCCGGCTAAGCATAGATACTGATGGTGATGGCACAGCCGATACCACTAAATCGGGAGCATCCAGAAAACTGGTACGTGATTAATCCACAGGGGGCAGGCAAAATGAGCGACGCGAAAAACCAAAATCAGCGCACCTGGCGGTTTGACCGCAGGGTAAACCTTTCTGTGCTGATTCAACTGGCGTTTTTGGCCTCGCTGATTATGGGAAGCTGGGTCAATCTGCAAAACCAGCTTAATTTGCTGCAGCACGATGTAACAGCACTGCTCGCCAGCCAAAAGAGCTTTGAGCAGAAGCTCGAATCACTTTAGGCAAAAAACATTTCGTATGAGTATCGCCTGCGAATGTTAGAGAAACAATTTCCGGAAGCAACCGCAGAGGACAAGTCTTATTAAATGTAAAGGAGAAATATTATGAGAAAAATTTTAGCAAGTATGTTGTTAGGATTTTGCTTTTTGTCGGCCGGCTGTGAGAGTCTGCGTTTTGCGCCATCAGAGACGCAGAAACAAAACGCATGGCTGCATAATCGGACGGCGGCGATAACCACGGAAACAGCAAAGAGTGAAAATACCTCGGAGCAGCTTCAGGCCTTAACGAAACTGGCTGAACTGCAAAGCAGGGCGTTTGTATCTTACAATGGCCTGCCAAAGGAGTTTCCACAGGCGGAAACGGCGGAAGATTGTCTCGCTCAGTCGAACCGGCAACTCACACAAACGGCTTTGGCTCAATCAGCCGAAAGGCCTGATACGTGGCAGGCGGCTGATTCGGTGCTCGAATTGGCTATCGGCGTATGCGCATTATTCGGCGGCGTGTTTGGGACAAGGGCGGTGAGATTCTTAAGGGATGCTCAAATTAAATCGAAGGCCTTGAAGGAAATTGTCGAAGGCAATGAGCTATTTAAAAAGCAGAACCAGTCTTCTGTGGAAGCTTTCAAGCAGGCCCAGCAGAACCAGTCGCCCGAGACCCGCCAAATCGTCGCTGAAATGAAATCATAAAATGATGCGTCAAAGTCTGTTTCGTAAAACAAAGGGCTGTGAAAAAACACAGTCCTTTTTTTATTATTTCATTTTTACAAAACCGCCGTCACAACTTGCGGCCCTACAGTGGTGAAAAAATAAACGAGTGCAAACCGGTATCAGCTTTGGTAGAATCAATGTAAGGATTAAGGGAATAAATGAGCGAAATAGAAATTAACACTCAATATCAGAAGCGGAAAATATCAAAACTGGCTATTGCTTCCCTAATACTGCCCGTTGTACTTTTCATGGGCGGGATATTAAGCGAGATATTCATTGCTCGTTTAAAGTTAGAATTAGAATTGGTTGGGATTACTCTAATAATAATTGCCGCACCTGCAGGTCTTATTTTGAGTGTTATAGCATTGGTGTTAATTAGAAGGAGTAAAGGGGCGTTAAGTGGAAAAGGATTTGCAATAGGCGGGATAATTATCTCTGTGATTCTTCTCCTTTTATTAGCCTCTGTAGTCTGTATTTCTTGTTATGTGCTTTGTTATGAAACGCCATACGATGATTCTAATCCGAAAGCTATTGTAGCTAAAATCGAAAACAACTGCGGTTTTAAATTTCCTGCAAAAATAGAGTCTTTAAAAGCTGCAGACAAATTCGCTGGCGGAATAGACCGGCCCTATGTTTTTGTAATTAATTTTACCACTGATAAAACCGGTTTTGTTGAATTAAGAGATTCTTTTTCTCAAATAGGTGGTTGGTCGGAAGAAATAACCTTAAAAGAAGGCGATAACATACGTGATAAGAGTGGCTCCTGGTCCAGAAACGCTCCGCAATGGTGTAGTGAAAAAATTCCTAGAGGCAAGACTTATGAAAGCTTTTTGTTATGCAAGAATGATATAGGCCTACTTGATACCATTTTTGTTGAAGTAGCAAACTCCGGAGAGGTTGTTGTATATATGTACGGCTGGGGAGATAGCCGACAAAAAGAGAAAAAGAATGATTTGAAATTAAAGTGAAAAACAAGGGGAATTATGAGAGTTTATAAAGCTGCGTATAAAAACTTGGGTTGTAGTATAGATGATGAAAGAAACTTTCTATATGGCTATGAATTGTATGGACGGCAGGGCGCGTTGATAGATTTATTATTTTCTATTTATTACTTTCTATTTACATTTCGTCGCCGATTGGCAAGAACAACAAATCATAAATCATAATTAATAAATCGAAAATTAAAAATTGGGTCGATTCAAACCGGAAGGTTCAAGAAATCTGCTCGACATCTAAAGCATAGCCGCCCGACAAACCTCGGACCCGCTAACCCGATTTCAGCCAGGTGAGCGCCTCGTCGGGGTCAGCGAACTGCTTGACTCTTATGCCCAGAATGGTTGCCACATTATTAAAGAACTTAAACTCGTGACCGTGGGGTGATGCCGGGTCAGAAACAGCAGCTATTTTGAATTCCGGTCCTACGCCGATTTTCATAAGCATATCGGGCAGGTCATCTATTTGCGATATGGTAAACTTGGGCTGCATCTGCCGAAAATCGATAAGAATCTTGTGCGAGCCGTGCTCTTTTGCAAAAGGATACAGTTCCTCGGCAAACCTTTTGTGCTCATCCCAGTCCATAACGCCGGACGCCTTCACGCTCACAATCCGGTCTTTTTCCAGATAATCAATCGTCCAGTCCATTGCCTATCCCTCGGTAAAGTGTTATGGGCTTACACATTCAGTAAATCAACCGTTTTTGTAGTTTTCAACATAAATTTAAAAAAATTCAAACTGTTGAAAGACTTACCACAAAGCCTACAATGTGGGGTTATGATAGTCGGCGTATTGACAGCTCAACTGCATTTGCACGGAATAAATTCGCTGAAAGAAAAGCGAAGCATCGTCAAGAGTCTCATCGGCAGGCTCAAAAGCAGATTTAATATCTCCATTTCCGAAGTCGACCATCAGGATGAAAAGACATCCGCAATTGTAGGAATTGCGCTGATTTCGAATGACACACGTTTTATAAATCAGCAGTTCGACAGCATCATCGACTTTATGCGAGGTGACGGCAGGTTCTATCTGGGGACAGTTGATCGCGAAACATTCGGTTCGTAACCGCTCCTAAAACATCATATCGACCGCAAACCTTGCGCCGAAGAATATGTCAACCGCCATCGCCGAGCCGAGAAGCGCCCATCGCAGCCAGGCCAGCCGCAGCTTTGCGCGTGCTATAAAAAAAACGGCTAAAAGCGCAACTGTGCCGGCTATGTATAGTTTCGCATCCATCAGG
Organism: Phycisphaerae bacterium; assembly: GCA_028714855.1. Lineage (NCBI taxonomy): Bacteria > Pseudomonadati > Planctomycetota > Phycisphaerae > Phycisphaerae bacterium. Next base: position 152,566 of record JAQTLP010000001.1, read on the forward strand.
AAGAGATTTGCGTATTCATCGCCTAAACCGGCGAAGACCTGAAAGTATTTTGTCGCCTGCAGGAGTGTCACGATGGCAAGGCCGGCCATAAATGCCATGCTAAGCAATATCCATCTTCTGTCGGACAGACCAGCCGAGCAAAGCCCCTGCAGGCCTGCGCCGATAAGAATCGAGCAGCATAACACGGAAAAGCTCAGCCAGATAATCGGGCTTACTCCAAACAGCGGCTGGCAGGACGCCAGAATCACTCCGAGACAGAAAATTATAAGCACGCTCCACCGCCGGGCGGCAAAGAGCATTGCGAACCCCATCACAAGCGCAGCTACGGGGACATGATAGAACCCAACCGAAGTCAACCCATGCTTAGCTGTAACAAGCGGAGCCGCCAATCCCATAAGGTCGGCGAAACGCAGGCTGGTCTGCATCGGGACAGCAAACAACCGATAGTGAGAAGATGCGCCAAAAAACAGCAGTATTGCCAGAAACGGCAGGATTGCTAACGGCACTCTCAGCCACTGCCATTTGCCTTTAGGTCCGAACGCAGCCGGCAAAAACAGCCATGGCATCATCGCCGCCAAGAAGCCCGCCGTCGGGTGGTAACCAGCCAGTCCGAGCGCAAAAGGCCCGAAGCCGTAAATGGCTCCCGCAAAAAACGAACCGAGAAAACCCGGCACCCACCGCCGACTTAGCGAGAAACATCCCAAAGAGGCCAGACAAACATTTACAAGGATGAGAAATTGCAGTTTTGTGAAGGTGTTAAAATGCGGCCAATACAAATAGATTGCAAAGCTGAGGTAAACAACCGCCGCTGCGGTAAACCTGCCGAAGGTTTTACTCATCCGCTACTCCCGCGAAAGTGGTGACGATTTTAGAAATAATTCTAAGGCGCAGGCCGTGCTTTGTCTGGTTAGAGTGCGGCCTTTGTTTCCGCCATCTTCCTCGATGATGGTTTTTTCGTTTCGATTATGTCTATTGTTGTTTTCGGAGACGCCGACCCTGGGCATTCGCCTGTCCAGCAGTATAGGCAAAGCTGCTCTTTCGGCAGACCGATGGCCCCAACCATATCATCCACAGTCTGATATTTAAGCGTCGTTACTCTTAAATCCTCAGCAATCCATTGCACCATCTTTTTGTATTTTTCGCCATTGCAGTCTATATATTCCGAGACATCCTTTACGTCATGACCTTCTAAGCTGCGAATGGCTCTGCGGGCGGCAAGTTCGTGAATCGAGCGGGTGGAAAGATTGAATCTGCAGGGAAACATCAGCGGGGGACATGCAGGTCTTATATGCACCTGCTTTGCGCCGCAATCCCAGAGCTTCTTTATGGCAAAGTTCTTAAGCTGTGTCCCCCTGACGATAGAATCCTCACACACAACAACGCTGTTGCCGTCGATTATCTCTTTAATAGGGACAAGTTTCATCTTCGCGATGAGATCGCGTTTCTGCTGGGAGGGCGGCGTATAGCTTCTTCCGTAACCGGATGTATATTTGACAAGAGGTCGCCTGAACGGTTTGCCCGACTCCATTGCGTATCCCAATCCGTGAGCCAATCCTGAATCAGGGACCCCCGAAACCACATCAACCTCGATATCTTTATCGTGTTTCGCAAGGCAGCGGCCGCACCTTTCTCTTACGGCTTCCACATTTATCCCCTCGTAGCTCGACGCGGGAAAGCCGGTATATATCCAGAGAAACGCGCATATCTGATTAGTGCACCTGCCGGGTCTTTTCTGAACTATGCCGAACTCATTTATCAGGACAATCTCCCCCGGCTCAACGCTTTTTACGGCTTTGAAATCTGTATTCGGAAAAGCGGTTGTCTCGGCGGTTACTGCCCAGCCGTCTTCCCGTTTGCCGATAACAAGAGGCGTATATCCAAACCTGTCCCTTGCCGCGTATATCCCATCCTTATGCAGTAATAACAATGAGCAGGAACCTTCTATAACATCGAACATTTTCTCTATGCCGTTTGTCAGACTTCTCCCCTGATTGATCAGCTTCGCTATCAGTTCAGGCGTATTGACGGCTTTTTTGCTGCTCATCTCGCTGAATGAAACGCCTTCACTCAGCAGCTTCTCGGCTAACTGTTCGGCGTTTTCTATAAAGCCGCTGGTAACAATGCAGAACGGCCCAAATCGGGAATTCAGATAAATCGGCTGCTCATCAGCGTCGCTGATAACGCCGATGCCTTTGCTGCCGGCCATAGACTTGGCATCATCACAGAATTTCGCCTTGAACTGGCTGTGCTCAAGATTATGTATTTGCCTGGTGAAACCTTCTCCAAGCACCGCCATCCCGCCGTATTCGGTCCCAAGATGTGAATGATAATCCGTCCCGTAGAAAAGTGTTTCCGAACAATTGCCCTTCAGGGCGACCCCGAAAATGCCGCTCATATTCCACCTCCATTGTGTAACTTAATGATAATATCCTTATTACAAAAAGCGGTTCCCAATTCTCATTTGAGAAGCACATTACCTGTGCCGCTTGTTATCCTGCCTATCTTGTAAACTTTCTCTCCATAGTGCAAGAGCTTTTTAGCTATCGAATCCGCGAATTCCTCAGCGACCACCAGAACAAACCCGATTCCCATATTGAAGACGTTATACATCTCGGCTTCTTCGACCGGGCCTTTTTCCTGCAGAAAGGTGAATATCTTCTGCCTGGGCCAGCTTTCTTTTTTAAGGACCGCGTCACAGGATTTCGGCAGCACTCGCGAAACATTTCCCGGCAGCCCGCCGCCGGTGATATGGGCCATTGCGTGAACAACTTTTTTGACTTTGTAATTGGACAGCAGCTTAACTATCGGCCGAACATAAATCCGCGTCGGCTCCAGTAAGCAATCGCCAAGCACGGCGCCGCCGAGTTCATCAGGCGTGTCGGTCATTTTAAAGCCGCCTTTTTTAAAGCATATATTACGGGCAAGGGCGTAGCCGTTACTGTGCAGCCCGCTCGACGCCAGGCCGAGAATGCAGTCGCCCTTCCTCACACCCCTGCCGCTGATGATTTTTTTTCGCTCAACCACTCCGACAGCAAACCCTGCCATATCAAAATCATTTTCACGGTATGTATCGGGCATTTCAGCGGTTTCCCCTCCTAATAATGCGCAATCGGCCTGCCGGCAGCCGGCCGTGACACCTTTCACCATTTCGGCTATCAGCGCCGGCTCCAGCTTATGAACGGCAATATAATCCAGAAAAAACAAAGGCTCGGCGCCGTGCACCAGCATATCATTGACGCTCATCGCCACTAAATCTATCCCCACCGTATCGAACTTTTTTATTTTGCTTGCTAACTGGATCTTGCTGCCAACCCCATCAGTGCAGGCGACCAAAACAGGACTTTTATAATTTTTTTTGAAAAGCTTTTCGTCGTAGTCGAGCCGGAACATCCCCGCAAACGCCCATTTTTCGCCCATTACCCTCGGCCCGAAAGTGCTCGATACGTGCCCATAGATTTTATCGACCATCTCGTCGTTGGCATCGATGTCTACGCCGGACTGTTCATAGCTGATGTATTTACTCATTTGTCTGGGACCGATCATCAAACATATGCATTTGATAATGTTCCAAAGAGAACTTGTTCACCGCGGTATCGACCGGTATCGGATATTTGCCGCTCCAGCAGGCGGTGCAGTAATTCTCTGCCGGCGAAGCCGCACAGGCCAGCAGCCCTTCCAGAGAAATATAACCGACACTGTCCACTTCGAGAAAATCTTTAATCTGTTTCAGGTCGCGGTTGTTCGCCAGCAGCTCCTCTTTTGTCGGAAAATCCACGCCGTAAAAACAGGGATGCCTGATTGGCGGACAGCTCACCCGCATATGGATTTGCTTTGCGCCTGCCTGGCGCAGTGTTCTAATCTTTCCTCTTGTGGTCGTGCCGCGGACTATCGAATCGTCCACCACTACGACGCTTTTGCCTTCCACGACCTCTTTTACCACTGCAAGCTTAAGTTTGACCTCCGCCTCCCGCATCTTCTGGTCCGGCGAGATAAATGTCCTGCCTATATAGTGGCTCCTGACCATTCCCATATCGAAGGGTATTTTGCTTTGCTCCGCGTAGCCGATTGCAGATGATGTCCCTGAGTCCGGCACGGGTATTACAACATCAGCCTCGGCAGGCTGTTCTATTGCCAGTCGTCTTCCGAGCTTTTTTCTAAACTCATGCACATTTTCGCCGAAAATAGTGCTGTTTTGTTTGGCAAAATAAATATGCTCGAAGATGCAGTGGGCAGGCCTGACAGTACCCGGCTTAACGAAAAATCTGCTCGAGAGACCTTTCTTGTCCAGCCGGATAATCTCGCCCGGCATAATCTCGCGAAGAAACTTCACCCCGGCCGCATCAAAAGCGCAGCTCTCGCTGGCGACGACGTATGCGCCCTTTTCCGTTTGACCCAGACACAAAGGCCTTACGCCGTAAGGGTCTCTCGCTGCCTCAATCCGGTCGGCATACAAAAACAGCAGACAGTATGCACCCTGCAGATGATTTAACACATGGGCCAGAGGGTCAGGTTTGCCGACGTGCGTCGGCTTGGCAAGCAGATGAATAATTACTTCAGTATCGGAAGTTGACTTGAAGATACTGCCGTATGCTTCGTATTCGTCCCGCAATAGTGCGGCATTTATGAGATTGCCGTTATGCGCCACCGCCACTTGCCCGCGCGAGTACTCACTCAAAAGCGGCTGGCTATTTATCTCCTTACTGGAGCCGGTAGTCGAATATCGCACATGACCGATAGCTATAGGATTAGCAATGTCTTTTAAAACACCAGTACCGCTGCGGAAAACCCTGCCGACAGTCCCCATCCCCTTGTAGCATTGGATAGATTCACCGTTACTTGAGGCAATCCCCGCTGACTCCTGACCGCGATGTTGAAGGCCGTATAAACCCAGATAGGTTTTTTGAACCGCATCAGGGTCCCCGAAAACACCGAAAAGACCGCAACTTTCTTTTTTTTCAAACACGAACAGCAACCTCGAAAAATTATCCGCCGTAAGCGGAAAATGTAGTTTAGCCAATCCGCCCTACTAAGTCAAATAATTGTTGTTTCTTCCGGCTTACCTTCAGCAAAGTCTCGCCCAAAAGCGGACTCGGGATACATAAATTCAGGCACTCGGCAAATTTTGCCCTTGGCATCGACACAGGCAAGCACGCTCGAACCCTCCGCCAGAATCTCGCTGCTGCGGGTCAGCTTGTAAACGTGCTCAACCCTGCTTGCACTGACTTTTGAGCAGCTTGTTTCCATCTGTAGTTTCTCGTCGTACATGGCAGGCCGGCGATATTTCACCCGCAGCTCCGCAACAACAAAAAACACCCCTGCTTTTTCTAAATCCTTATAAGCTACGTTGTTAACCCGTAAAAGCTCTGTTCGCCCCATCTCAAACCACACCGGATAGACGCTGTGGTGAACCACCCCGCCCTGGTCAGTCTCATTATACCGGGGCACAATAGTTATCGTATGTTTTTGAATAGTTGTGCGATTGGGAAAACCCATATCTCAATCTCAGGTTAAAAACCAACAACCCAAAATAGCACAAAAACCGGCATTTGCAAGCAGTAAATTTACAGCTTCCGTCTTGTAAAAATCACGCCCCTGAAGGATAAAAGTATTGACTTATTCACTCGCGGATTGGATAATTACCCGTTCGCAAAAAACTCTTAATATTTAGAACTCAGGAAAGGATAAAGTTATGAAAACCAGCATTTCTCGTCGAATCCTCCAAATTGCGGCTGCCGCAACTTGTTTTGTAATGCTTTTTGCCACCGTGCTTTCTGCCAAGGCAAAAGCCAAGGCGAAATCTGAACCAAATGCCCCCGCAATTGCTGTAGCAGCAGAACCGAATAAACCCGCCGAAACAGCCGCTGACAGTGTTGCCGTGACCGTCAATGGCGTTGCTATTAACGAAAGCAAGATAGATGCCCAGCTCCAGCCGCAGCTCCAGAAAATAGGCACGCAGCTGCCTGAGCAATACAAAAAACAACTCAGACGGCAGATCCTTGAGAAAATGATCATCGAACAGCTGCTGGATGAAAAAGTAAAAGCAGCCAAAATAACAATCTCCGAAGAAGAAGTAATGGAACGTATCAAAGAAATATCCTCGCAGCAGCAGCCGCCGTTATCACTCGAAGATTTCAAGACCATGGTAGAGGCCTACGGTCAAAGTTTCGACGATGTAAAACTCCGAATCCAGAAAGGGCTTGCCTATCAGAAGTTTATGGAAGCCCAGTGGGCCGGAAAGATAGACGTTCCGGAAGGCGATGCCCAAAAGTATTATGATGAAAATAAAACCAATTTTGAAACGCCCGAACAGATCCGTGCAAGTCATATCCTCGTAAAACCTGTTACCGGTGACCCCAATACCGACCCGAACCAGGCAAAAGCAAAAGCCAAGGCGAAAACCGAGGGTTTACTTAAACAAATCAAAGGCGGAGCTGATTTTGCCGAATTAGCCAAGGTCAATTCGGACGATACATATTCGGCGGTACAAGGAGGCGACTTGGGCTTCTTCGGTAGAAGCCAAATGGTTCCTGCTTTTGAAAAAGCAGCTTTCGCACTGAAACCCGGACAGGTCAGCGATATCGTGGAAACCCAATTCGGTTATCACATAATAAAGCTTACCGAACACAAAGACGCCAATACTATACCGTTTGATGAGGCCGAAAAAGACATAGTGGAGATGCTGACACAAACCAAAAAAGCCGAGTTTGCCGAGAAATACATCGAATCGCTCAAGGCTGATGCGAAAATCGTTTATCCCCCCGGCAAAGAACCGAACACTCCGGCTTTCAGCCCGGCAGCAGCTCCGTCTCGTCCTGATAGCAGCAAGCCGGCTACCGAGCCAGAAGAGAAGACCTCAGGCAAAAAGAAAACCTCCGCCAAATAATAACTTTCTCGGCTGAGCACTGTAACGTTGCGTGTTATTGCATCCGCCTAATGGCGGTACTCGGAGGCCTCGTGCACAAAAAGGGACGTTAAACACCTTCTGCGGCAAGCTGCAAAAGGCAAGCATAGAGCCCGCAGGTAAAATTTGCAAAATTTTAACAAAATTTTGATTAATTAGCTGGCAAACGCCGATGTTCATCATATAAATTAGACGTTGTGCTTTCTGTAGATAGTTTCCGGCAGATTTTTTAAGGACGTCAGGCGCCTTTCAGGGACGAAATTATGTCAAATCAACCACGAGTAGCAAAGGTATTAGCAGCCCTCCTGGTTTCAATGACCCTCGGAGCAATAGTTTTAATGGCTCTCGGCAACAATCCTCCTTCTTCCGGCCCATTTTGCCTCTCCAGCTATTATCGTCTCGACCCAATCGAAAAAACCATTTCTTCCCAGGCGGTCCAATCCCATTATCGCTGGAACTGCATCGAAATCTACTACAGCAACACCAAAGCCGGAAATATTGAACAGCTCGCTTCGCTCAGCGGCCTGTCCAGTCCGGAGGACATCAACTATCACTTCGTTATTTGTAACGGCCTCGGTGGTGATGACGGCGAGGTCCAGCCAACCGAAAAATGGCAAAAACAGTGGTCTATCGTACCGGGGCAAACTTGGTACGGCAGCAGTCAAACTATCCGCATCTGCGTTATAACGGAGGAATACCCAACGAACCTCCAGATAAAAAGGGTAGAAGCGCTTGTAGAGGCGCTGTCCAGAAAATTTAACATTCAGCCTGCCTACATCTACTACCCAAGCAATTGGAAGTAGCGGCAAGGCCCTATAAAAAGCCAGCCAAAATAATTCTATCGGGCTTCTTTCACAATATCTGGTTTCAGCAGACCGAAGTCTTCTTTCTCTGTTAACACCACCCACGCACGCCAGTCTTTCTTGTTAATTCGTACCGGCTCGATTGATTTTACCTCTTCCAGCCAGGCCAAAAAGCCGAATCTGCTGTCCCTTCTGCTACGCCAGTATTCATCGCTGCCGAGAATATGGCGGTTATATTGCTGTTTTATTTCGATTATTCGCCTTGGCGTCAGATTCTCAAAATTCTTGACCGCCTTAACCTTTGCTGTCGCACAGACCGGCCCGCTGCTTTGCTTCAAAAATAACTTGTCGCCGGACAAAAGCCGTTCGAAAGCACAGGGCTTTACTGCGCTTAGGCGCGATTCGATGAGCTTTCTGCCGTCTAAAATCGCATCCAAATACGGCTTTTTCAGGATTACCAGGTGATTAGTCATAAAAATCAAGGATTTATCATAAAAACCAATCTGATAAATGGCAACTACTTTGACGAACGCCCGTATAATCCCTATAATAAAAACGGTTTTCTGAGGATAAAACAATGGAATCAGTCCTGCTCGCCGTAGTTATAGTTTTGATTATAGCTGTATTGGGCCTTTTGGTTTGGCTACTCAGCACTATCTTCAAGAGCAAAGAAGAAACAGCCGTCCACGCTACTAATATCACACTCCTCGCCCAGCAGCTCGAATCGCTAAAAGCCGCTCAGGACAAAACCTCAGAGAATCTGCAAAAATCCCTCCAGACAGGCCAAACCAATCTCAACCAGAACCTCCAGTCAAGTCAGCAGCTGTTAAGCCGGCTGAATACTCAAATCGGCGAGCTGCATGGAACTAACAAACAAATGCTCCAGCTTGGAGTTGATGTCAGACGGCTTGAGGATATTTTAAGCTCGCCAAAGCTGCGAGGTCAGATGGGCGAGTGGTCGCTCGAAAACCTCCTCGCTCAAATCCTGCCGAAAGACAGTTACAAACTCCAATATACCTTCAAAGACGGCAGGGTGGTCGATGCCGCTATTCAATTACAGAACTTCATGGTTCCCGTTGATGCGAAATTTCCGCTGCCGAGCTTTGAAAAAGTAGTAAAAGCGGAAACCGACAGCGAAAAAACAAAACTCCGCAGACAATTTCTCAAAGATGTAACCGCACACATCGACAAAATTGCGGCCGGCTACATCAGACCTGCCGAAGGCACGCTGGATTTTGCGTTGATGTATATACCTGCTGAGAATGTCTATTACGAAACAATTGTCAAATACGCAGACGAAACGCAGGATATTATGCAATACTGTCTGGATAAAAAAGTAATCCCCGTATCACCGAACCTTCTATATGTGTATCTTATGACGGTCGCGATGGGTCTGCACGGCCTGCAAATCGAAAAACAGGCCGCCGAAATCCGCCAGAACTTAAAAAGATTGAACGCCTCTTTTGCTGACTTCGGCGGCTGCTGGGAAGTCCTCGGCAGACACCTGCGCAATGCCTTCGGCCAATACGAAGATGGCCAGAAAAAACTCGACCGCTTCGGCCTGCAATTAGGCCAGATACAGGATGAAAGTGAGACATCTAATGGAAACTGAAAAACCAAATAAAAAACCTGTTCTTTCATTTTTAGCTATGGTGTTGGCGGTAATAGTTTTCGCTGCCATCGGCGCTCATCTTTTCAAAAGCCGCGGCGCCAGTCTCGTTGACGTTAATGCCCCGCAGATTCAAATTGACCAATGGATTACATCTCCGCCGCCTGACCTCAACGGCCGGGTCTATGTCCTTGAGTTTTGGGCAACTTGGTGTCCGCCCTGCATACAGTCGATTCCACATATGATTGAGCTGGCGGATAAATATAAAGACAAATCTGTCCCCTTTATAGCCCTTTCCGTAGACCGTTCTTCAGAACCGGTAAAAAAAACGGTGAAAGATAGAAACATAAATTATTATGTCGGAATGGATAATGGCCTATCCGCAAAATATTCCGTCAGAAGCATCCCGTCAACTTTCATTATAGGCCAAAGCGGTAAAGTCGTTTGGCAGGGACACCCGAGGCAATCCGATTTCGAACCCGCCCTCGTCAACGCCTTAAATGCCCCGCCGCCAAAACCGGAAACAAATACAAAATAAACAGAGCAATCTCACATGAAGAGGACACTGACATTTTGTTATCTTGTTTTTTTCATCACTGTCTTTATTCCACTTGCGACCTCAAGTCACCCCGAACCGGACTCTCCGCTTTGGCTCGCAACCTTGGGAATTTTTTCATTCGGTCTGGTAGCTATTTCCATTTTCCTTCACGGTCTGTCTTATAGGCCTAAATCTTTTACTTGGCTTTGGAAAATCATTCCTTTCTTGCTGATAGCTTTTGTTGTTCTTTCTTGGTACTGGGAATTTATACTCTACCCCAAACCGGAATACCCATTATCAGAAACCGTCCTGGCAACACTTTTTGGGGTGGCGGTGCTCTTACCTGCATTCTACTTAAGTTTTAAGTTTGGCTATTCCAAAATTATCTCATCTAACAAACCTAATCTGAAATTCAGCCTTAAATCTATTGCCGTCATCTCTATTGTCATGATCTTATGTATTATAAGTCATTTCACCCCAAACACGAAAGACAGAATCAATGTTAAAATCAACTATGTGGCCAAGTACAATGAAATTTCAAAACCCGCCGGCTATGACCCTAATAACAACGCCGCCCCGTATTATCAGAAGGCCTTTGACCTGATTACGGTCGTTCCCGACATAAAAGACCTTTCCCAAAAATGGCCCGGCGATATGAATGATGTTGAACTCAAAAAAGCTGAAGATTTAACAGAATCAAGCTCCCAAATAATCGAATATTTAACAGAAGCTTCTCAAAAACCATACTATTGGATTGAACACCGGGCTAAGGATAATAACTTGTTAGAGATAATGTTGCCGGACCTTAAGAATATCAGGTTTTGCATAAAGGTGCTCAGCTTACAGACAAAATTAAAGGCATATCAAGGCCAGACAGAATCAGCCCTGCAACTTGTAAATGTAATCTACAGAATAGGAACGCATTTTGGCCAACGAAAGACTTTGATAGAACAATTGGTAGGAATAGGCGTTGGCCAACTCGCATTAAATACTGGTCTTCAGATTCTCGATAAAACAGATATAAGTCCGCAATTATTGGAAAACTTCCAGCATCAAATTGAAGAATCATCACATACAAGAAACCCCATAATCGACTTTACTGCCGAAAGGATGATGTTCTATGACAAAGTGCAGAGGCTTTTTACTGACGACGGCCAAGGTGATGGCCGCTTGTATGGAACGGCTTTTTTAGAAGATCCTGTATTTTATGTTCAGCGAGCGTTTAAGCCGGAGTTGAGCAGACAGCCAAAAATAACCAGAAAAGAAACTGTTGAACTTGCCGATAAGATGTATGATTATTTCGACCGGGCAAGCGGTAAGTTGCCGGCAGAATTGAACAAGGAACACGAAGACCCAGATAAAATAGCTGCAGAAATGGTAAAAGGCAACTATCTCTTGGAGACATTTGCCCCCGCTTGGGGACAAATCCTAAAAACATCCTATCGCTTGCAGGCATATACTAATGGCCTGTTGACCACCATCGCTCTTTTACGATACAAAGCCGATAAAGGCGAATATCCGCAAAGTCTTGATGGGCTTGTGGCTTCTGGATATCTGAATGAATTGCCGATAGATCCGTTTAGCGACGGCCCGCTGGTTTATAAACTCACCAACAGTGATTTTATACTATACAGTTTCGCGGCGGATTGCGACGATGATAACGGAATCCGCGACTCAAAAGATGGTAATGGCGATTATGTCTTCTGGCCTGTTGAATGGAGCAAAAAATAATAAGACAAAATAAGATGATTTACGAAGACCTCAAAGACAAAAAGGTTTTAGTCACCGGCTCCAGCAGCGGCATCGGTCAGGCAGCGGCTGTTATGTTCAGTCAGCAGGGCGGCTTCATCGGCGTCCATTATTTCCAGACAAAAAAAGGCGGCGAAGAAACCCTCCAACAGGTCAAAAAATTCAGCGACGGAGTCCTCTTTTGCGCGGATATGCGGGACGAGGAACAGGTAAACCAAATGGTCGAACAATTCATCGAAGCCGCCGGCGGCATCGACATCCTCATCAATAACGCCGGCTCACTCATCGACCGCCAGCCCTTCGAAACCGCGACCCTCGATTATCACGAAGACGTATTCGCCACCAATGTCCGCAGCATCTTTCTGGCGACAAGGGCGGCTTTGCCGTATTTGAAAAAGACCAAAGGCAGTATCGTAAACATCGGCTCAATCGCAGGCCACCACGGCGGCGCAGACGGCTCCGGCATCTACGCAGGCGCAAAGGCCGCCGTTGCCACCGAAACCATCGCTATGGCCAAAGAATTCGCCAAATACGGAATCCGCGTAAATAGCGTCATTCCCGGCCTCATCGAAACAAGGTTCCACGAAAGGTTCAGCACACCCGAACGCAGAAAAGCAGTTGCTCAGCAAACCCCGCTCGGCAGAAACGGCACTGCCGAAGACGTCGCCAAAGCGATTCTGTTCCTCGCAAGCGATGCCGCCTCCTTCATCACAGGCGAATATATCGCCGTCAACGGCGGCTTATATATGAGGGCTTAAAAACATCTTGCATTTCGCGCTCGTTTATGCTATAAGTGCATTTTTGCTTTACGACAAATCAGAAAAATAAAGAACGAAACGGATTCTAAATGCAATCTCACGCACGGATGCATACAAGCCCCGGCCGAACTCGCGAAAAATCGCGAATCGAGACACTCATAAAAAGCAGTAAGGCGCGCTCCGCTGCCCCGCAAAAACAATGGGTAATCCATCCGCCGCATCCAGACGCCGGCGAACTTGCCAAATCACTGAAGGTTTCGCCTCTTTTGGCGCAAGTCTTACTCAATCGCGGAATAACTGATGTCCACACCGGTTCCGTTTTTCTAAGGCCGAAACTGAACGAGCTTATCAGCCCGGAACTGATGCCGGGCGTCAAGCCGGCCGTCGAACGAATAAAAAAGGCCGTCAAAGCCAGGGAAAGAATCACCATTTACGGCGACTATGACGTGGATGGTATTACCGGCGCCGCAATTCTCTGGCAGGTTCTGACGCTGCTCAATGCTGATGTAAATTTCTATATCCCGCATCGTATCGACGAAGGTTACGGCCTGAATGAAGAAGCTGTCCAGATTCTGGCGCAGGCCGGAACAAAACTTTTAATCACCGTTGATTGCGGTATCTCCGCGGTCAAATCAGCAGAACTCGCCGGGCAATTGGGACTCGACCTGATAATAACCGACCATCACGCGCCCGACCACGAATTGCCGAAGGCCGTCGCTATTGTCCACCCTGCAATGGATAAATCCTACCCGAACCAAGACTCGTCCGGCTCAATGGTCGCCTACAAGCTGGCCTGGGCAATAGCCAATGAATTCACTGCCGGTGGGAGCGGGAGGCTCGAACCGAAACTTCGCGAATTTATGCTTAACGCAACTTCTCTGGCAGCTATGGGCACCATCGCTGACATCGTGGACCTGAGGGGAGAAAACAGAATCCTGACAAGCTATGGACTCAAATCCCTGCCGCAGTGCAAACTCGCCGGCGTCCAGGCCCTAATCGAATCGGCTGGATTTACGGGACAAGGGCTTGATAGTTTCCGCATCGGTTTTCACCTTGCTCCAATGCTTAACGCCGCCGGCCGGATGGGACACGCAAGATTGGCCGTGGAGCTGTTAATAAATGACAGCCCCGTTCGCTCGACGGAAATAGCGCAATATCTCAAAGAGCAAAACGACCAGCGGCGCAAGTGCGAGCGAAAGATATTTGAGCAGGCCCGCGAAAAAATAGTCAAGGAAGGCTTGGACAGCTCCGACAGGACCAGCTTCGTCCTCGCAGGCCAAACCTGGCACTCCGGCGTAATAGGAATAGTAGCTTCGAGAATTGTAGACCTTTATAATCGCCCGACGATTATGATTAACATAGGCAGCGCCGAAAACGGCATCGCCCAGGGTTCCGCACGCTCGATAGACGGTTTTTGTTTGCTCAGCGCAATCAAGGCCTGTTCGCACCATCTGGTCAGTTTCGGCGGACACAAAATGGCTGCCGGAATAACCATCGAAACCGAAAAAATCGACCGGTTCGCTGCTGATTTCGAGGCCTACGTGAAACAGCACCTCGCCAAAAATGATTGTGCTGCAAAACTCCATATCGATGCCGCAGCGCCATTGAGCGAATTCAGAAAAGAAACCGTTTCCGAACTCCAGATGCTCAGCCCCTACGGCAGGGGAAATCCAAGCCCGCTCTTCACTACAAAAGGCGTGCGTCTTGCCTCTCCGCCGAAAATCTGCGGCTCAAAGGGCAGTCACCTGCAGCTTGCAATAACGGACAATACAAACGCTATCCGCTGCATCGGTTTCGGGATGGGAAAATTAGAAAAAAAACTGCTTGAACACGAGTTCTTCGATGTCGCCTATCAGCCCCAGCTCAATACCTACAATGGCAACTGTAACGTCGAGTTCGTCCTCGCCGACATCAGGCTGGAATAAACTGCAGTAATCAAAACATACCTTTAAAGATTCGGGTCTTGGGTTTTCCCCGTGTCGATTGTCACCTTGTCGATTTTGAACTGGCCAAGAGTAGCCGCCAAATTGAGAAAGTCCGCCGGCTCACCATTGCCTATGGCAAGCGCAATATGGCCCGCATCGAAACCCTTTGGTGCTCTCGTCGCATCGAGCCCAACCCACTTGTCGCCAACGTATGCCTCTACCCACGCATGACCGCCGAAAACATTCTCCCGCCCCGCAAATGACTTTGTGTAAACAAGACCGAAAACCACCTTCGCTGGTATTCCGATTGCACGGCACATCGCCGCCGTCAGCACCGCAAACTCGGTGCAGTCGCCGACCTTACTCACTGCAACCTCCGCCGCCGATGCGTAACCAACCGACAAACTTTTGTTCTCAATGTATCCGGATACAAACGTTTCGATTTTTTTTACGGCCTCTGTCGCGTCTTTGGTGTCTCCGACAGCCCGCTTGGCAAGTTCAATTATGTCATTGTTGTCGCTCTGCACATAGCTTGTGGGCTTCATCGCCTCTACTGTATTGCTGTCCTTGCCTTCGTATGGAAATTTCGCCCCTGCCGGCGCAGCGACAGGCTTAACGGTCACGATTATTTTGCCTTCTTTCTGCTCCACACTTTGGTTGTCGCTGGATGGTATCACCAGCTTCGTTGATTGGCTGTTCGGCTCAAGGTAATAGGCGGCCGACTTGGCTGATTCAATATTATTTAACGGCTCAGGACTGGCCAAAAACATCTTGTCAACCAGTTCCACAACGTCGTTCTTGCCTAATGCAAACTCCTTGGCGCAGGCAATGATTTCCATTTCCTGCGTCCCCATCATGGGCGTTATACTCTTTTTAGAACGAAAGTTTTCGTCAACATAGCTGGTTTGAACAATCTCACTGCCTGCCGGTGTCTTAATAGTTGTCTTTACCTCCGTCAAAGCCGCGACGCGTCCCAGAAGGTCAACATTCTTTTTCGGCCCGATACGTATTTTAGTTTCGAGCCCCCGCAGGCTGCCAATCTCGAATATCTTGGTGCTGTATTCCAAACCTTCCTCGAGACCTTTCTCGAGTTGCAGCAAACGCAGGCCTTCATTCAGCACTGCGCCGCTCGGCCATCCTATCGACTTCCTCTGCTCCCTCCCCATTGAAATAGCTGTAATATCTACTATCCATAGTTCATCCACCTTACCAGAAACGGTCGTCGTCGCAGCGCCAAAGTTCTGCGTAAGCTTAAAACCCAGCGGCTTGCCGTCAGTCGTCTCAATATTCGTTTCCGTCGTAGTCATCTGCACAGGTTCATTGACCCGCTTGACAAGAATCCTCATTGTTTCGGTAGTGGTCACTTTATCATTGGCCTCTACACGGCTTCGGATTACATAACCCATTTTCTTGCTCCCCGTAAACACGGCGTAATACTCGGTTTCCTCCGACTTGGCACTGCTCACGCCGGCTGCTGCTAACACCAGGCAAACGCCAAAAATACACCGGATTTTCATAATTCAACCCCTTTTGCTCTTCTCGATTTCCAAAAAACTCTCCTGACCATTATAAACGCAAAGATTCGAATTTTCATCGCAAATTTTCTATTTGTCGACTAA
The DNA here is from genome assembly GCA_028714855.1 of Phycisphaerae bacterium. NCBI lineage: Bacteria > Pseudomonadati > Planctomycetota > Phycisphaerae > Phycisphaerae bacterium. The sequence continues at coordinate 168,468 of JAQTLP010000001.1, forward strand.
AATATGCCTAATTCCCTTGTAGCGTAACGTTATGGTTTTTGATGAACTCTTAAAACTCGTTTCTTCGAATAAGGCCCCTGTTATTCGTATTGATTCGCGCCTTGTCAAAGCCGGCGATATCTTCGTGGCTGTCGTTGGTGCAGTATGCGACGGCCACGACTTCATCAGCCAGGCCGTAACAAATGGCGCCAAATACATCGTTTGCCAGAGGCCTTGTCTTCATAAAGGTCTGGAAACAATCCTCGTCGATGATTCCGCAAAAGCAGCAGCGGTTCTGGCGCAGGCTCGTTCGGGTAACCCTGCCTCTAAACTGACCAATCTCGCCGTCACCGGAACAAACGGCAAAACCACAGTCGCTTTTCTCGTCCGCTCCTGCATACAAATCGCCGGCCAAAAGTGCGGACTTGTCGGCACAATTATCTACGATACGGGGTCGGAAACCTTCGAAGCGCCCCTGACAACGCCCGACTGCCTGACAATCGCCGAGAGACAATCGCAAATGTTAAAGGCCGGCGCAAAATATATGGTCATCGAAGCCAGTAGCCACGCACTCGCTCAAAACCGCCTCGCCGCTGTCAGCTTCAAAGCCGCCGCGTTTACCAACCTCACAGGCGACCATCTCGATTACCACAAAACCAAAGAAGAATATCTCGCAGCCAAAACAAATCTTTTTGCAGGCCTTTCACCCCAGGCCACAGCTATATTAAATAAACAATCACCAGAAGCGGAAAAAATCGCCAAAAAAACAAAAGCAAAAATTCTATGGTATGCCGTCGATGCCCCTGCTGATATCACAACCCATATCGAATCAATGGACATAAATGGAACAGTTTTCTCGCTGGAATATGTCGGCCAGTCATCCATCGTAAGAACTCCTCTGCTGGGTCTGCACAATGTCAGCAATCACCTCGCCGCGGCTGGAATATGCCTTGCCGCAGGCCTGGACTTAAAAACAGTAGCCGCCGGCCTTTCAGCCCTCAAGGGTGTGCCGGGCCGATTGGAAAAAGTCGATTGGAATGGCGATTTTGCCGTCCTGGTTGATTATGCGCATACCGACGACGCCCTGAAAAATGTCCTCTCGACATTAAAACCTCTCTGCAAAGGCAATCTAAGGGTCATCTTTGGCTGCGGCGGGGACAGAGACAGGACCAAACGCCCGAGAATGGCTAAGGTCGTCGAACAATTAGCTGACTTTGCAATTGTAACAAGCGATAATCCCCGCACCGAAAATCCGCAGGGTATTATTAACGAAATCGCCGCCGGCTTCAAAAATCCTGGCTCACAGAAAATTACCATCGAGCCCGACCGAAAAAAGGCAATCGCAATGGCGATGAATACTGCCGGCAAAAACGATATTGTCCTCATCGCCGGTAAAGGCCACGAAGATTATCAAATAATCGGCAAACAAAAATTCGGCTTCTCAGACAATGCGGTCGCTTTGGAGTGCTTAACAAAAAGAAAATGAAAAAATTCCTTATCAAAGACCTCGCCCAGATAATCAAATCGCAGCCTCTTGAGGATTCGGGCCGTGCTCTGCGGGCCGTCAGTCACGGCTCCTTCATACGCGTCAATACCGATTCGAGAACCATCAAGACCGGCGATTGCTTCTTCGCCATCTCAGGCGATAACTTCGACGGCCACGACTATATTGACGACGCCTTCGCCAAAGGCGCCGTCTGCGCCGTCGTCAGCAGAGATATCGATTCCCCGGGCTTTTGCCTGCTGAAGGTCGATGATACCATAAAAGCCCTCGGCGACTTCGCCGCCGAATTTCGCCGGTTGATGAATTTCAAGGTCGTTGCCGTCACCGGCTCGGTCGGCAAAACCACCGTCCGGCAAATCGTCCATCACATTTTAAGTCAGAACCACCGTGTCTTTCAATCCCAGAAAAATTTCAATAATCAAATCGGCCTCCCTCTGACACTTCTCGGCGCCGACCCGAAACACGAAATCGTCGTCACCGAACTGGGAACAAACCACCCTGGCGAAATCGCATATCTTACTGCCATTGCCCAGCCGAACATCGCGGTTGTAACCAATGTTTACCCCGCCCACCTGGAGGGCTTCGGCAGCGTCGATGCTATCGCGAAAGAAAAACTGTCCATCTCACAAGGCCTCCCGTCCGATGGTGTCTTGATAATCAACTCCGCCGTCACACCGCCCGCGGAACTCTCAGCCAAAATCCTGACCTTCGGAAAAATAGGTAACTGCGACTTCCGCGCCCAAAACATCTCCTTCGACGGCCCAGCCAGTCGGTTCACCATCGATGGGGCAGAGGTTCTCCTGCCGCTTGCCGGCCCCGGCAATGTCGAAAACGCCCTTGCCGCCTGGGCTGTCTGCAGCCAATTCGGCATAACTATTGATGATTTCGCACAGGCGGTAAAGACCTTGTCGACCGTTCCTATGCGGGCCGAATTCCTGCAAATCGGAACGCTGACGGTATTAAACGATTGTTACAATGCAAACCCAGCCTCGATGAAAAATGCCCTCGACATATTGGCAGGCCTTGTCTCAAAAGAAAAACGCCGGGCGGTTTTTATCTGCGGTGACATGGCTGAGTTGGGACGGCAAACGGAGGATTTGCACACCGGCCTGGGCAACGACATCGCCGGGGCCGAAGTTCAGCTCCTGCTGACCGTCGGAGATTCAGCGAAAATCGCCGCAGACTCCGCAAAAAACGCCGCAAAATACGGTTTGCAAACAAATTCTTTCGCAGATGTCCTTTCAGCTTGCAATAATCTCAAAAAATTCATAAAAGATTACGATATAATATTGGTCAAGGGCTCCAGAATTAACAGGCTGGAAGTGGCCGTCGAAAAATTAAAAGAACTTTTCTCGTAAAGCTGTCTTGCCAGGCCTTTAGCAAAACACGCAATTACGAGATACGAGATATAGTATGATATACCATTTGTTGTGGCATTTCCGCGACGTCTTCACTCATAAACTGGGCTTCTATGCCTATCAGGATGTCCTGTTTCGCTCGGTAGCCGCCGTCTTGACAAGTTTTCTTGTCGCGATTTTCCTTGGCCCTTCCATAATCCGCTTCCTGATGCGCAAAAAAATCGGCGACCGCCCGGAGTTTCATCACGCCGCACTTAACGAATTGACCAGGGAAAAGGCCAACACCCCTACAATGGGCGGCCTGATTATCATCATCGCCGGTTTAGCGACAACTTTGCTCTGGGCAAAGCTAAATAACCCCTTCGTCCAAAAAGCAATCATTTTAGTGATAATGTTTGGCGCCCTCGGCGGCATCGACGACTGGCTGAAACTCACTGCGGACATCAGGCACCGAAGCAGAGACGGTTTGAAACCCTGGGAAAAAATCCTCTTCCAATTCGGCTTCGCCGTCCTAATAGGCCTCTTCTTGTATAGAGACTTTACTAACATCCCGGACGGTAAACTGTTCTGGCTGCCGTTCTATAAGCACGGCCTGCCGCTGGCCAACTGGATGTTTGTCCTTATTGCCATTTTTTATCTGTCCGCTACCAGCAATGCCGTCAATCTGACCGATGGTATGGATGGCCTCGCTGCTGGCTGCGTCGGAATGGTCAGCCTCGTTTTGGCCCTGCTTTGTTACGTCGCTTCCGAAACAATGACAAGAACAACCTCTGTCACCTGGTCCAGCTACCTCCTGCTCCCCGCAATCCCGCAGGCCGGCGAACTGAGTATCTTCTATTCGGCAATCTTGGGAGCTGTGCTCGGCTTCTTGTGGTACAATTGTCACCCTGCCCAGACCTTTATGGGTGATGTCGGCTCTCTGCCGCTTGGCGCAGCAATGGGCTACGGCGCTCTCGTGACGAGAAATGAAATTCTCCTCCTGATTATCGGCGGCGTGTTTGTGCTCGAATTGGTCAGCGTCATTCTTCAGGTTGGTTACTTCAAATACACCGGCGGAAAACGTATCTTCAGATGCGCCCCAATCCACCACCATTTTCACCTCTCCGGCTGGTCCGAGCCGCAGGTCGTTGTCCGATTTTGGCTCCTCGCCGCTGCCTTCGCCGCAATCGCACTCGCAACTCTGAAAATCCGCTAAAAAGCAGCTGTTGACAAAATTTATTCTTCACTCTTATAATGCGCTCATTGATAAAACAAGTGTTTCTATGCCGGAGGCTGAAAATGAAAGACAGCATCAAAGTTTCCAATCATTTCAGAAAAGAGCTTAAGCAGGAACTTCAAATATGGCAGTCCGATGGCATCATCACCCCTGGCCAGTCGACAGCAATAAATCAAAGATACATGCTCGACCAGACAGCAGGAGAATCCAGAAATATAGTGCTGTCTGCCATATACATAATTGGAGCTGTCCTGGTCGCCGCTGGAGTTATCAGTTTCGTAGCTGCCCATTGGGATAAAATTACTCCTTCTGTCAAAATCGCCGTAATTATCAGCTTTATGCTCGCCTGTCACCTCTCAGGGTTTTATCTTTGGAAAATCTCCGGCAAAAGTCCCCGGCTCGGTCATGCGCTTATAACCCTTGGAACATTGGTCTTCGGCGCTAACATCGGCCTGCTTGCCCAAATCTTTCACATCGAAGCCAACTTCTACAATGGAATGTATGCATGGGCAATAGGCGCCCTCGTAATGGCCTACGCCCTCGAAAGCGAGCCGAATATTATAATTGCTGTAATTGTATCGTTCATAGCTTTTTGCGGCTGGATTGCCGACGATTCTCATTCCTTCTGCTACTATCCATTTGTTGCTGCTGCTGTCGTACTGCCGTTTGCTTACCTTCATCGCTCAGTAATCACCTTTGCCTTTTCTCTTCTTGCCGTAGCAATTTCTGTTATGGTATATGCCGCATGGGATAGCAGCGGCCTCTTCGGGTTCTCAATCGCTGCCGCAGGTGTTGGCTTGTTCTGCTTCGCTTATGGCCTGTTGTCTAATCGTACGAACAGCTTTAAAATCTTCGCGCCGCCGGCAATGGTGTTCGCCGTCCCCTTAGCTGCAATGAACGCGTATATGTTGTCCTTCGAAGAATCGGCCAGGGAAGTCAAACTCGCTTCAATCAAAGCAGAACCATGGACAATTCTGGTCGCGGTTGTCTATATCATCGCTGTGCTTATGTGGATATACGTTTTTAAGTCGATGCTGTCTGATCGCCGGCTCCGCCCCATTTCCATCTCGATGCTTGTATCGACAATATTATTGCTCTCAGGGATAATCATCAAGATTTTCCCACAGGGCAGCCGGGCTGATAACGATTATTTTTCGCTCATAATCACCGCCAATATCGCCTGCTTGGCCTTATGTGTCGGCCTGATTATCAATAGCTACCGCGCGGAAAACAGAGGCATCTTCTGGGCCGGAATACTCCTAACCGCCCTGATTATTACCAGCAGATTTCTCGAATATGAAACAGACCTGCTCCTAAAAGCGGCGGTCTTCACCGGTTGCGGTATCGGCTTAATCTTGGCGGGAGTCAGTTTTGAAAACTACCTGAAAAAAAGGAGGCTTATAAATGAATAAACGCCTGTCCTATTTTATTATAGCAGTTGCTGTCCAGCTTCTCATTCTTGGTGCTGTTCCTGCCGGGAAAATCTGTGCGTTGTGCACAGGAAAAACCGTTATCCTGAAAACAGCCCCCTATGACCCCTACACGATAATGAGCGGCTACTACGTCAATCTCAGCCACGAAATCTCTCACCCGCAAATCACGAACGAATGGCAGAATTGGCCCGGTGGACAGCGGGTATGGGTAGTGCTAAAAAAAGGTGACGGTGAAATCTGGAACGCCGTCTCCGTGCACAATTCTCGCCCCAAATCCGTGCCGGCTGATTGCGTGATTATAAAAGGCAAAAAAGAAAACCATAGAATAGTATATGGAATCGAATCGTATTTTATCCCCGAAGATGCACGTAATACGGTAGAAAGTGACCTCCGGACAAACTCCAACGAGGCGAGGGTTAAAGTCAAAATAGATTCTTTAGGCCGTGCGGCTTTGGTAAGTTTGCTGATACAGGATAGAGTTTATAAATATTAAACTCTACTCGTAATGGTCTTCGATGTGGATTCGGACGTTTTCTCTGTAACCTTCTGAATCATCCGGATTGATTTTGTTCAATCGCCTCTGTGCTAAAAATATCTTGGCCGCCGTCCCAACACAACCGGCCCCTGCAATAAAAAATACCGCCGCCGCTAACATCGCGAAAAGGGCCGGCAGCACAAGAATTAAAATGCCGAATCCTACCAAAAGCAGCCCAACCGTAAAAATCCCTTTTGCTATACCTTTCGATGCTTGAGAGATTGCATTCGTGTAAAAGCTGAACATTTCTTTTCCTTAATTAAAGAAAAACGGGCTCCTTGGTGGAGCCCGCTTAGAGTCTCTTTCTTTTTAATACATCCCGCCGCCGGGTGGCATCGCCGGTGCCTCTTTCTTCTCAGGAATCTCGCTCACTACCGCATCGGTCGTTAATAACAGCGATGCAATTGACGCTCCGTTCTGCAGCGCAGCCCGCTCGACCTTCGTCGGCACAATCACGCCGAACCCAATCATATCGCCGTATTCCTTGTGTAATGCGTCGTAGCCGAAATTCTTCTCTTTGCTTTCCATAACCTTCTGTGCGACAATCGAACCGTCCAGCCCTGCGTTCTCGGCAATTTGCTTAATCGGTGCCACCACTGCCCTGCGAACAATATCAATGCCGATTTTCTCATCGCCGCTGGTCTTGATTTTATCTAACCCCGGCAATGCCCGCAGCATCGCTACCCCGCCGCCGGGCAGAATGCCTTCCTCTACCGCCGCCCTGCACGCATGCAGCGCGTCTTCCACGCGGGCCTTCTTCTCCTTCATTTCCGCCTCAGTTGCTGCCCCGACATTGATTTGTGCGACCCCGCCCGCCAGCTTCGCCAGTCTCTCCTGCAGTTTTTCAATATCGTAATCGCTCGTGGAGTTTTCAATCTCGGTCTTAATCTGTTCGATTCTTCCTTTTATTTCCGTAGAGCTGCCCGCTCCCTCGATAATGGTCGTGTTGTCTTTGTCGATGGTAACTTGTTTCGCCCTGCCAAGCTGCGCCAGTTCGATGTTTTCCAGTTGCAGCCCCAGGTCTTCGAAAATCGCCTCTCCGCCGGTCAGGACGGCAATGTCACTAAGCATCGCCTTCCGCCTGTCGCCGAAGCCCGGCGCCTTCACCGCCGCCACTTGCAGCACACCGCGAAGCTTATTGACAACCAGTGTCGCCAGCGCCTCGCCCTCGATGTCCTCGGCTATAATCAAAAGCGCTCTGCCTTGCTTGGCCACTTTCTCCAGCAAAGGAACAAGCGATTTTACCGAGCTTATTTTCTTTTCATGAATCAGTACATACGGCTTATCCAGCACAACAGTCATATTCTCTAACTTGTTGATAAAGTGCGGGCTTAAATATCCCTTGTCGAACTGCATACCCTCAACCAGTTCCACCGTCGTTTCCAGCGATTGGCCCTCTTCGACGGTAATGACGCCGTCTTTGCCGACCTTGTCCATCGCTTCTGCCATCTTCTTGCCGATTTCGGCGTCCTGGTTTGCCGAGCAGGTCGCCACCTGTTCGATTTGCTTGTTCGAATCGACCTGTATGCTCATCTTTTGCAGCTCTTCTATTATCTTCTCGACTGCTTTTTCGATGCCGCGCTTCACCTGCATCGGGTTGGCTCCTGCCGTGATGTTCTTCAGGCCTTCATTGAAGATGCTCTCCGCCAGAATCGTTGCGGTCGTTGTCCCGTCGCCGGCTACTGTCGAGGTCTTCGAGGCCACTTCCTTTACCATTTGAGCGCCTAAGTTCTCGTATGCGTCTTCCAGCTCTATCTCTTTCGCCACCGTCACTCCGTCTTTGGTAACGGTTGGTGAGCCGAACGATTTTTCCAAAACCACGTTTCTGCCGCAAGGCCCTAATGTTATCTTCACCGCTTTCGCGAGTTTCTTTACGCCTGCCTGTATCGCTGCGCGTGCGTCAGTGCCGTAAGCTATCTTTTTAGCTGCCATCTCTTTATTTCTCCTTCTTTAGCTTTCTATCAATAATCAATTATCTACTTCTCAATTACAGCCATTATGTCCGACTCGCTCATAATCAGGTACTCTTTGCCGTCTATCTTTATCTCGCTGCCGGCATAGCTTGTAAAGAGCACCATATCTCCCTTTTTCACTTCCAGCTTCCGCACCGTCCCGTCATCGAGCGTTTTGCCTTCGCCGACGCTTATGACTTTCCCTCTTTGCGGTTTTTCTTTGGCGGTGTCCGGCAGAACTATCCCGCCCGCCGTCTTGGTCTCCGCCTCTAATCGCTCTACAAGCACCTTATCTGCTAATGGCCGAATCTTCATTTGACCTTACTCCTTTCAAAAAAATCCTTAATTCTCGCCCCGAAACACTCTAAACGGGGGGCTGTAATATACACTTATTCCGCAAAATTGCCATTATTATATTTCTTTATAAATAACCTGTTCAACTGTTCCCGCAGAATACCCATATTCACCGGCTTGTCAATAACGCTGAAAACATCCAGCCCCAGTGCCGCCCTCAGCACCGCCTCCCCCGGCTCGTTCGACAGCAGTATGCACGGCAGCCTCGGATAATCCATCCGGATAATCTTTATCGTCGCCAAACCACTGCCCTCAGAATCCGTATCCACTATTGTCGCCTGTATTCGCCTCCGCTTGATAATCTCGACAAACTCGCCTGTGCTTTCCGCCACTAACAGGTTAACCCCTCTCGGCTGAAATATATGGCGCAGCGCATCAGGCCACCCCCAGCCGGCCCCGCTGGCCAATACATTCACCTCGTCTAATTTGGACTCATTCAAAACCATAGCTTCCCATCTATAATTGCAAATATCGTGCCAAATCCCTCCCCCAAAACCCCTATTTCCGCAACCGCTTATTCCAAGCAGACTTACACCCTAAAGGTATGCTTGCTTCTAACCTGCCAACTCCGCACTATCCTGCCAATTCGACAGAGCTTGGCATCAATAATCCGCCCCCGGCTGATGAACAGCACGAAATCAGAAATCCATACCGGCAGCGACAGGAGCTATATCCCCCAGCAGCTTCTTCACTGTCGCAAGATCTGCGATATCAAAAGTCTTTCTCTCGTCGGTTTCGCCTGTTTTTTCTGGGGGTGGCTGATACGAAAGCACAATGCTGCCGCCGCATTCGAAGCACGCCATATCGCCTGATTTACCTTCTCCGGCCAAACGCCTCCTGTCCCTTAGAAAGACAAACATTCTGAAAAGGCCGTTTGCCTTTACGGCTATAACGTTTTCCGTATGTTCTATCTCGTTTAGTTTGTGCCATCGGACAATGATGTTCTCTGCCGCATCGATTACCGCGTCCTTGTCCGCGCCTTCAATAACCCACAGCGGTGTATAATAAAAAGGCCTGGCTACGCGTAAAGATTCCTTCTCGAATACCACATCGTCTTTGCGTATCCGTATATCCTCAATAGGAAATGGCTCAGTTGTGGCCTGAAGGTGCTCATGCCTGAGGATTGTCGCGCCGGCACGGCCGTTGAAGATAGCGCGAAAATATCCGTCTGTCTGTTCAATGAAATCATTCATCGCCGCCAGAACGCCCTTTTCATACGCTTGGTCGCGGTGCTCGGAGCTCATAATCGTGAAATGGTTGTTTTCAATATATGCGAAGTTGGCGCCGGCGAAATAATCTTCCCCGTCAAGTCGTAACCCAAGCAGTATTTCCGCCGGATTTAGCTCTGCTATGTTTTCACTGCATAGGTAGCAAGGCTTCCCATCTTCATCTATGTTGATAAGTTTCGTTTTATCCGCGTCCCCATTGATTACTCCTCGCTCAATCAGCAGCGAATGATTCTTTCGCAGTTCTCTGTCGGGATTCCACAACAGGCGAAACTTAACGCCGGTAGTTTCATCTTTGAATTGCTTGGGTTCCTTCCCACCCCGGCCTAAAGGCTCTGCCAGAACAAATCCGCAATTGACCTGCTGACGGTACAACGCAAGCAGACCGTAAGCTAACCCCTGCCGTCCGGTCAGTTCGCTCACGTCTTGCAGGATTTGCTCCCGCTGCCCAGATGAAGCTCCTGCAATCCGCGAAAACAGCTCTTTATCGTCAGGACTTGCCCGGAAGTGTCGGTGAATCTTATTCAGATACTTTTGCTCCGTCGACATTGAGCGGCCCTAAAATAAGACCACGTTATCTTCGTGATACAGCGAAAGGAACAGCAGCATATAATCACGAACGTGACGTGTCAGCAGAAAATTATTTCGGATATGTTCCCGCCCGTTCTCGCCGAGCTTCTTGGCGTACTCCGGAGTATTCAGCAGCTGCTTAATAGCAAAGGCGGCGCCTTCAATCGAATGAACAAGCAAACCGGAATAATTATGAGTTATCTGCAGCGGGATACCGCCGACTGCCGAGGCAACCACAGGCTTGCCTTTCCACAATGCCTCCGATACCGTCAAACCGAAACCTTCTCCGATTGATTTTTGTATTATTATCGTTGACGCCCTCTGCAGCGCGTTGATTTCGAGGTCGTCTTGTGGCAGCAAAAGAATATGTATGTCACTGTCCTGCTGCGCTTTCTCCTTCACTTCCTCAAAAACCTGCACCGATTCCGGGTCGTCGACCGCCGTCCCGCCTGCCAGAATAAGCTGACAGTCTATGTGCCTCTTCACCAGCAGATACGCCTCGATGACTCCGACCGGGTCCTTCAGACGGTCGAACCGCGATATCTGTGTGATAACGGGCTTCTCCCTGTCGATGCCGTATTTCTGCAGCACCGACTCAACCATCTCCGCTGGCAGTTCCTTGTTCTTGTCGCTCAATGGGTCTATCGAAGGAGCTATCAGGAATTGTCTCATCGCCAGCTTCTGCGCAAAGCTGGGCGCCGAGAACACGACAGAATCGTACCTGTCAATGAAATGCCTCAAAAACCGCCAGACCTTCCGGTCGGGCTTGGATGCGTCTATGTGACACCGCCAAATCCATTTGTTGTCGGCTTTTTTATCTATAAGACCTATCGGCTGGGGGTCGTGAATAAAAACTATGTCACTGTCAGTTGCAACCTGCTCGATGTTCTTCTCACTCGTGTCCATAAAAATATCGAAGTCATGTTGCGTTATCTCCTCCTGCTTTCCGTGAATGGCGTTATGAAACTTCTTGGTGACCGAAAAAAAATCCCCTCCGCCTCGTATAACGTCCCATTTTGTGTTGATGCCCAGCTCATTGAATAGCGGGACCATCCTGTTCAATATCTCTGCTACTCCTCCGCCGACCGCCGTCGAGTTTACCATCTGGACGCTGCGTCCTTTCAGCTTCTCCGCCACCAGCATCAGGTCGTCTACAACTCCACGCTTGGCAATCGGAATGTAATCTTCTAATGTGCCCATATCACGAACGTATCCTTCTCTCTATCAAATCGATGATTTTCTTCCTCAAATCCTCCAGTGTAAAAGTATATGGGTCAAGCCGTGAAATTTTGTCCGCCAGCTCCTTGTCCCCTATTGCCCTCTCTATCCATAGCGACAGGTCGTTCTTGCCCTTCTCGAGACGCAACCGCGACTCGAAAACGTGAAAGTATATCGAGTCGATTGTTATCTGCCTCAGAATGTCCGCCAGCTCCTTCAAATCGTTGGCGACATGGTTCGTAGGAAAAATAAAACTTATCGATTTTATGAAATGGAACTCCGCCCCCGGATTAACAAATTTCTTCTTTGCCTTCGGATGCTTTTGAAGATACTCCTCGATTACAAGGATTATTTTCTCCCGCAGACTTCGCACGCTCGAGTATCGGATTATATCGATGCTCGCAAGCTTCTCCCCCAGTTCGTCTTCGCCAAGAACGTTGGATACCCAGTATGCAAAATCATTAGGCGGCTCTGGGGATAAATGCTGATGCTGCTGAAGAAAACGGTGCGTATGCTGATATATGCACGCCCCTGATACCGTCCTTATCAGTTCTAACAGCTTGCTAAGTGTTGACGCCTTCAGCCCCGTCAATTCCGATAAATGCAGTCTCGTGCATAACCTGAACGGCTCAGACGCTTTTATTAATTCTGCCATCATTCATCTCTCTGACAAAAATCCAATTATATTCTTAAATGATAAATCTGATAATGTCAACAGCTTCCTTCTCGCTTGGCCTCCTGACCTGCTTGTCGACGGCAAGCTCTACACTATCGTTGATTTCGAACACGTCAAGCTCGGCGCGGCCTATCAGACCAGGCCTCTACGTAACTCGAGTTAAAGAATAAATACCTCGCAATCTTTATTGCGATTCCGTTTTACTTCACCCGCTATAAGTTATTTAACTTATTTCTATTGAAACCCCGTCAGGAACCGCTATAATCGGAAATCACGCTGATATCGGGGTGCCTCTTTGAAACGCACAGATTTATAGGCTCGAAATTCATCTGGGCTTCAGATGAAATAAAAAGGTGACGTATTTATTCTCGCTGACAACCAAAATAGGGAGAAGAAAAATGACTGAAAAAAAACTAACTACCGCAGCAGGAATTCCTGTATCCGACAATCAAACATCTCTAACCGCAGGCCAAAGAGGTCCGACATTGCTCCAGGACCATCATCTGCTTGAAAAACTGTCCCATTTTAACCGCGAACGTATCCCTGAGCGCGTTGTGCATGCAAAGGCTGCTGGCGCGCACGGCACGTTCACCGTTACCAGCGACATCACAAAATACACTAAGGCTGCCGTTTTCTCCAAAGTCGGAAAGAAAACGGAAGTCTTCGGCAGGTTCTCTACCGTCGCAGGAGAAAAGGGCTCCGCTGACACCGTGCGAGATGTCAGGGGCTTTGCGCTTAAGTTCTATACCGAACAAGGTAACTGGGATATGGTAGGCAACAACACCCCGACCTTCTTCATCAGAGACGCAATCAAGTTCCCTGATTTTATTCATACCCAGAAAAGAGACCCGAAGACAAATGCCAAGAATGACACAATGCAGTGGGATTTCTGGTCACAGGTCCCAGAATCTCTCCATCAGGTGACTATCCTCTTTTCTGACAGGGGCATTCCCAAAGGCATCCCTTTCATGAATGGCTACGGCAGTCACACATATAGTTTCATCAACGCCAAAAACGAGCGATTCTGGGTCAAGTTCCATTTCAAGACTCAGCAGGGAATACAGTGCTTTATGCAGGAAGAAGCGGATAAGATTGCGGGAGAGGACCCCGACTATCACGTCAAGCAGCTCTTCAACGCGATAGAAAAAGGTGACTTCCCAAAATGGACACTTTCCGTCCAGATTATGCCCGAAAAAGAGGCCGAGAACTACCGATGGAATCCCTTCGACCTGACCAAAGTATGGCCCCACGGCGATTACCCCCTCATTGAGGTCGGCGTACTTGAGATGAACAAAAATCCCGAAAACTATTTTGCCGAAGTCGAACAGGCTGCCTTCTCGCCCGCAAACGCGCCTCCCGGAATCTCCTTCTCACCTTGCAAAATGCTTCAGGCCCGAATCTTCTCTTATGCCGATGCTCACAGGTATCGCCTCGGCGTCAACTTTGAACGGCTACCTATAAATTGTCCCCACGCCGCAAAAGCCGATAATTATCAGCGCGACGGAAAAATGAGGTTCGACGATAACGGCGGCTCCTCCCCAAATTACGAGCCGAACAGCTTCGGCGGCCCAAAGGCAGACCCCGCATATAAAGAACCCCCTCTGAAAATCTCCGGCGATGCCGATTGGTATGAGCAGAAGCGCGGCGTCGATGACGATTACATCCAGCCGGGAAACCTTTATCGTTTAATGCCGCCTGACCAGCAGAAAAGACTGGTTCAGAACATCGCGCGTTCGCTCCGTAAAGTCTCGAAGGAAATCCAGAAAAAAATGCTCGAGCATTTTACAAAGGCTGACAAACAATACGGCGAAGGCGTCCAAAAAGCTTTATAATCGTTTAGCCCTGCCATCACTATGGCAGGGTCTTCGTTTATATTTAGCCCCCAGCTCCGTTGCAGGCGCGAGGATTACTTCGTCCGTTCTCCGCCCTCTGCTGAAGCGATGGCGGAAATCCCAATTAATAAGTTCATTTTTAGCTGGCGATAGGACGATAACTATATAAGAAATAAAAAGAAATTGTCTCGGAGTCCAATGAAATGTTCAAAAAAGCCCTCTTAATTATCCTGTTGCTTCTCGTCATACTTTCTGCGGTTGGTTGTCAAACAGTACAAGGCGCCGGCGGAGATATCAGCTGGCTTGCCGGTGCAAGAGACTAACATTAAGGCTTGTCTTTAACAAAACCCTTGCCTCGCCTGCCCTCGAATGTCGTAGTCGGGGGTTGCTCACTCGGTCTTCTGTCGGGGGCCAGAACGCTTTCGGTGTGCTAACTTGGGAAACTTAGTTCGAGAGAGTTAATGTTGAAAAATTATTATGGTGCCCCCCAGATTTAACTGCCGAACTATGAACAACGAACTAACTTCAGATTGAAAAGGTATAGCCGTATTTCCACCCTTTGCCGCTGGTATCTTCCCCATATCCCTGCGCCGTCATTCTCCTTTCCCATTGCCGGGCTGCCGTCTCGCAAGTGAATTGCTGCATTACTTTGAAATCGCGAGGGTTGGTATGTTCCCTCTTTCTTTTTTCCGGCTCATCCGTAAGTCCTGCATACCTCATACGCACTCAACTTTCGTAGAATTCCTGCCCGTCATTGTTTACTTTATTGCCCATCCGCCCGCCGCACAATTATCCCTGCCCTGTGAGATGTGTTGTGTACTATCTAACCGGGGTTGGCGTATTGATAATAAATTAAATCGCGGATTGTTGTTACGTCTCTATCGGGTATCTCCATGCCTATGCTTGTGTCTCACTTTCTGATTTTTGCCATGCCGGTGGCGGGACAACCTTATCGTAAGAAAACAGTTGCACATTCCCGCAGTTAGTACAGGTAAATATCTTCATCGTGCGGCCTCCAACAAGATTGAAGCCTAAGTTATGGATTTTTGTTGCGTTCCCATCGGCAACCAGATCATATTCTCCTATCCCACACACCTTACATTTTCTTTTCTGCGTTAGATCAATACCATCCGCGCCGCATTTGATCAGACCTATAGTTCTGTCAATCTTCTTAAGCAATGCCCCTGCGTCTGGTAAGCAATTTCTTTCTCTTTCAACTATACATTTATCAAACAATTGATTTGCTAAATTAATCCCTGGAGAATCTGGGAACATCTTTTCAACATTAAATTCATCGTCCCTGAAATACCACAACCGTAGTAAGCGTCGCCCACTTGTCATTGACCATAGCACTTTACCTAAAGAGAACACGTCAAATGTTGGCTTTACTTCCTCAATTCGCATTCCTATTGCCCATCCTGGCATCCAATCATGGCTACCAACATTTTGATATTTTTCAGAAATTCTTGTATGCTGTGGGTCATCAAAAAACACGAGTCCGAAATCTCCCAGCACTAGATCGTTCTTCGTTCCAACAAATATGTTTTCAAGTTTTATATCCCTATGGACGTATCCTTCTTTGTGCAATTTTGCGACTCCTTCTACTATAGGCCGAATCGCTTTCAAAACAGATAAAAAATCGCCTTTGTACTCATCCATTTTCTGTGCTAACGTACCTCCGGAATAAAATCTTGAAACGAACCATTCGCCGTCGGGGTCAGAATTCACCAATTCAAGCAAATTAGAGTGCAAATTTCTCGACATTACACCAATCTCACGCTTTATCCTCTCTTTTGCTAAATTCGGATCTCTTGCATCTTTCGGCTTGTGCAGAACCTTCAATGCAAATTGATTCGCAGGGTCTTCCATCTGCAACATTTTTGGCAGCCATTTGCACAATTCCTTATGATCATCAAGTTGTCTTTGCGCCCCGTAATCAAAATTTGACGTTATGGCTTTTAGGATTTTACGAACACTGTTCTTAACCTCGATGTATTCATCTTTTCGACATACGCGATACACCTTGCCTTGTCCACCGCCATCATGTTCTGCAATAATTTGCCATTTTTGTTGGTAATCCATATTCTTATATCCTTAATTTTTAATTTCTGCTAATACACCACCTTGCTCCATCACTAAACATCTTCGTTGTAAGCAACTCATTCTTTTTGTGCCTTTTTGTGGCAAACCATGCTTTGATTTTCCTTTTGAATTCATGGGGCAAAATTAGAGCCTGTCGCCGTTTTTAATCATGTCATAATTCCGCTTTTTTCTTGTTTTACAATTCTACCCAAACCACACAATACCAAAGACTACCCCCGCGATGCTTTTTCTCCGCCGTTGCTCACCCCATTTTACCCGCAAATTTTGTTAAAGGAAAGCATTTATAACAGCTATATTTTCCCGCGAAATCCGTGCTCTCTGTGATAAAAAAATTCGTGCTTATTCGTGTTAATTTGTGGTTAGAAATTTTCCCCATTTTACCCACAAACTCAAACCCCCGCAAACATTAAAGTCCGCATCCTAAAAACCCCAATTCTCAAATCCCTCACTTTGAAAACCATGACTCTAAAATCAGTATATTAGCATGTATGCATATACTAATATACTTTCCCCGCCCCGGCCTGACCCTCGAAGCGTAGTTTACCTCGCCATCTCTATGAGGGCGGGCATAAAAATCCCCAATTCTTAAAACCCCGCAGACAAAAAAAGAATACCTAACTATCTTAGGTATTGCCTTCTCGCCCTGACCCCCGACGAAATCGCCATCGTTGAAAAATCATCTTAAAAAAATCTCGAAGCGCAGCACAGATCCTTGATTGTTGCTAACTTGGTCTTCTGTCGAAGACCCGTATTCTAAACGCGAATCCCCCAATCCGTCCATCAAAAAATCTATGCGTCTATCCTCACTATATGGCATTGCCACATAGTGAACTGCATTTCCCAAATCCACCGCAACAAAAATCCCTCCGTGATTATCCGCGCTATATGGCATTGCCACCTACTGAAAAAAATACCACATCTCCAGCCCAAATTCGCAACTTAAAAACTCGTGTTAACTTAGGCAATTTAAGCCTTAGGTACCTGTACCCAATTTTTCTATGAACTACGAACTAAAATTCTCTGTGAACTCTGCGTTCTCTGTGGCTAAGATTTTGTTTTGAATTTCGTATCTTGGTGATTGGGATTTATTTGAATTTTGTCGCTTGTTTTTTGAAATTTTCCGCGACTTGTTCGCTTCGAACAATTCGCGCAGGGGGGTAAAAAATTCACCGACATTTTCAACCATTTTCCGCGCATTTTCTCTCACTTTTGCGCGCATTTTTACCAATTTTTAGCATTTTTTACCACTTTTTAGCAGCTTTAAACCACCAACTTGCGCGTTTGGTGCTACCCCACTTTCCCTATCTTTTCTATTTTGATAATTAACTTATTTTTCCCAAAATCTCACCAATTTCAATTTCTCTTTTTTCTTTAATCCTTGTAAAATACTAAACTTATGAAATCTAAATTATTAATTCTTTTCCTCGCCACCCGCCCGAAGTTTTTGACCGCATCCATCGCCCCGGTTCTCGTTGGCTCCGCCCTCGGCTTCGCAATCTCCGGCTCCTTCTCGCTGCATCTCTTTATCCTCGCGCTACTTGCGATAATGGCCCTGCACGCCGGCGCCAACGTAGCCAACGATTATTTCGACCATATCTCCCGCAACGACTGGCTCAATCAAAACCCAACCCCTTTCTCCGGCGGCAGACGTTTTATTCAGGACGGAATCCTCTCCCCTAAAGCGACATTACTCCTTTCCCTGCTTGTATTTACGACAGGGGCAATCCTCGGCACCATTATCTTTTTACTTACCCAAAGCGTCTTTATTTTAGCCCTCGGCCTTATCGGCCTGCTCGGCGGTTTCTTCTACACAGCTCCGCCTCTTCGCCTCGGCTATCGCTCCATCGGCGAACCCGCCATTGCGCTGTTATTTGGCCTTCTGCCGGTCTATGGCTCATACTACCTGCAAACACAAACCATTGGTATTATTCCACTTATACCATCTGTCATTGTCGGAATATTGATTTTCTTGGTGATTTTGATAAACGAATTCCAGGATGTCGCCGCCGATGCCGCCGTAAATAAAAGGACCCTTGTAGTCCGTTTCGGCGTCCCCGCTTCTATATGGATTTATCGAATAGCGCTCGCCTCAAGCTATCTTATTGCGGCAGTAGCAATACTGCTTTATCGCCCTTTTACTTGTGCAGGATTGCTTTATATTCTTACGTTACCGGCAGCTATAGTCGCGATAAAAGTCGCAAATAAAAACAATTTGCTCAAACCCGGCCAATACCGCGCCAGCAAGTTGACAGTATTTCTACACGCCCTTGGTTCGCTGGCCCTCATTGCCGGCTTTATCATTTTCGGCCTCTCCTGGCTGCGCAGAATCTAATTGACCGAATTGCTTATGCCGTTTAGACTTATTACAAATGAATAGGCGTATTATAATAAACGCAGACGATTTCGGCCTGTGCAGCGGAGTAAATAAGGCTGTGGCACAGGCACACACTGACGGCGTGCTGACCAGCACGACGATTATGGCCAATATGCCTGCCGCCGACGAAGCCGTCAAAATAGCTAAACAGTTGCCAAACCTCGGCTTAGGTGTTCACCTTAACCTGTTCAAAGGCCGGCCCCTGTCGAAAGACCAGAGCGTCAACTGTTTACTTAACACCGATGGCGACTTCGCTTTAACACCTGCCAAGTTGTCTCTTCTATCCGTATACAGACGTAAGATTCGAACTGCCATACAAACAGAGCTGGCCGCTCAAATTCAATGGGTAATTGACAACGGCTTAAAGCCGACCCACTTAGACTCACATAAACATATTCACAGCTTTCCCGTTATTTTCCCAATAGTGTGCGGCCTGGCCAGGCGGTTTGAAATTCCCGCCATACGTTTTACCCTTGAGCCGAAACAGCTTTTGGCAATGCCCTGGCCGCTGCCGAGCGAAGGCGGGAGAAAAAGAGCAAAAGCGATCCGGATTATGGCCAAGATTAACCGTATCCAAAACTCGGCTTTACTGAAAACCGATTGTATTCTCGGCGTTGCGCATATAGGGAAAATAGATGTGAATTTCTTCAAGGCAGTCGCTTTATACAGCTCGGCGGCAACCGCAGAAGTAATGACTCATCCCGGGCTTGACAACGACTCGAAACACAAGCAATCCAGCCTGCATCAGCGAAAGGGTGAGCTTGAAGCTCTTTGCAGTGAAAGAACAAAACAGTATCTCAAAAACGCAGGAATGAAATTAGTGCATTATGGACAGCTCTAACCAGCTTAATAAAAATCCCATTGATTGCTCGATTATAGTGCCGCTTTACAATGAAGCACCGGCGGTCAAAGAGCTTTACAGCCGGCTGACCAAAACAATGAGCGAAACCGGCCTGTATTATGAACTGGTCTTTATCGACGATGGAAGCAGCGACAATACCCTGGAGCTGATAAAAGACATCGCCGGCAAAGACAGCAAGGTTGTCGGCGTTGAGCTTCGCCGAAATTTCGGCCAGACGCCTGCTCTTGCCGCAGGCTTCGATGTCGCAAAGGGACAAATAATAATATCGATGGACGGCGACCTGGAAAACTTTCCGGAGGAAATACCGAACTTTATCGAAAAGATTAACGCCGGCTACGACGTTGTCAGCGGCTGGCGCAAAAACAGAGCACATGGTTTTATAATGAGAAAAATACCGAGTGTGACAGCCAATTGGATTGCCTCAAAAGTAAGCGGCGTTGATATCCACGATTTCGGCAACACCTTCAAAGCTTACAAACGCGAAGTCATTGAAGAATTGAACTTGTACAGCGAGATGCACAGATTCATCCCGGCACTGCTGTCTCGCAGCGGCATCAAAATCATCGAGATACCGGTAAAGCATATCAACCGGCCCTACGGAACCAGCAATTATGGAATCTCCAGAACGGTTAGAGTCGTCTTCGATTTGATAACGCTGCGGTTCCTGCTCGGATACGCCACCAAACCGCTGCATTTTTTCGGCCGGCCTGCTGTTTATTCTATCCTGTTATCTTTCGCACTGTTTGCATATATACTGTATGATAAATTCGTTTATAAGGTGCCGATTACTGTTGCACACGCACCGTTGACGGCCTTGGCGGCGATGCTCCTGCTGATTGGCGCCATATTTGTAACCACAGGACTGATAGGCGAGATGATAAGCAGGGTATATTTTGAATCAACAAACAAAAAGATATATTCAGTTCGTAAGGTCCATCACAGGGAAAATTTAACGGCAGGTTAAAAGTGGCAAAGAAGAAAAAACAATCTCTGGCTGCACTGTATATTATTTTAATCGCAACAGCGGTGGTAATTTTATTAGTCAGGCATTTTCATATCAAGAATTTTTGTATCATAGAGCCGGATATCCTTTATACCAGCGGCCAGCCGCGGGGAATGGACTATACCCGCCTGCTCTATAGATATCATATCGCCACAATTATCAACCTGCGCTCCCAGGCAGAGCACCGCAACAGAAACTGGTATAACGAAGAAGTAACCTGGGTCAGGAACAATGGCGTTAAATATATCGAATTGCCTATGGATAAGAATAACCCTTTTCCTGACTGGCAAACTATCGACAGGTTTTTTAACACAATGTCTGACAAAACCAACCTGCCGGTTCTCCTGCACGGAAGCGGAGATGATGAGAGGGTTGCTATGCTCACAGCGGTGTGGCTGAGTAAAAGTCAAAAATATACCGCCGGGGAAATCACATCGATAGTAAAAAAAATTGTAAACCGGCGCGAACTGACAAAAGCTGAGACGGAATATATCCGTTCTCTAACAGAATGAAAATACCCCGCTAAGTGTCGCTGTCCTTTTTTATCAGCGGGGCTGATTTGTGAAATAATGCTCCGCTTACCTCTCGCCAGCCCGAATTTTCTTTGCGATACACCTCTCTGAAACGGTTATCCTGAGTCAATTCTTTCATGTAACCTGAGGCTGCTGCAATCCAGTACCCCCTTTGATAACAGTTGTATAATTCATCCGCATCCGATACTACCGGAACAGTTGTGCCGAAATAGTGTACAAAGTTGCTCGATACGTGTTTATAAACGACGATGTTTTCAGTCGGCGGGACTATCTGCGCCACTTTTTTGGAGAAGTCTCGCGAATATCTAAACTCGTCCGTAGAAGCTGCAAAGCTCGCGTATGAAATCATACTCACGACAAGAACACCGGCGAAAACCGCCGTACAACCCCAGCCGTTTTTCCCTTTGGCGAACAACGCAGCTATTATGGCAGCAGCTACTATCGTTGCCGACGCAAGTATTAACATCTTGTGAAGATTCACAGGGCTTATTTTGGCTACGCAAATGGTCGCTATGATAATGCCGACAACTACAACTGCAAGATGTCCCTGGAACATTTTTACGGCAAATTTGTGCTCGTATGCTTTTTGACTGAAGACCATATCCTCAAGAAGAATGCCAATCAAAATTGCCATGGCAGGCATTGAAGGCAGAATATAATGCTGGCGTTTGCCTGCATTGATAGTAAGAAACACCAGGTTCACAACGAACCACAACCACAAAAACAGCATCACAGGCCGCTTCTTGTTCCAAACCTTGTAGAAAGGAGCGGCCAGCGCCAGCGGTAAGAAAGCGGCCCAAGGCGCTATGTATCTGAACATTATGAGAAAATAGAAATAAGGCGGATAATCTCCTTTTGCATAAGTTCCGAAGAAACGGTCGACAAATTCATGCTTCCATACCATTAAGTCCCAGTTTACTTTGTGAGCGATAGCCAGCGGCCACGGCAATACGATGGCCAGAAAAATAATCACCCCTGCCACTGATACCCAGTTAAATAGTTTCCTCCATTGCCGGAATATGGCAACGTAGAAAAACAGTGGAATCAGGACAAGCGGCAGCGGAGCAGGCCCTTTGGCCAGGTTACCAAGAGCAAAACTTATCCAGAAGACAAGCATATATACAATCTGCTTATTCCGGTCTTTTGCAATAACTGCCGAGTAGAAACTTAGAAAGCACAGCAAAACAAAAAACATCAGAGCCATCTCCGGTCGGGCACTGTGGGAATAGCGGAGATAGCACAGCGATGTTGCCCAAACAGCCCCCGAAATTACTGCAATGCGAAAAGATAGCCACAGATTTACAAAGTACAGAATGGCGACAACAGAAAGCACCGCAAAGATAACGCTTGGCATCCGTGCGGCGAACTCATCAACCCTGCCGGTTATTTTAGCCAGGCCCGCCACAAGCCAATAGGACAGTGGTGTTTTTTGAAGACGAGGCTCTCCGTTACAGGTAGGCCAAGCCCAGTCGCCGCTTGCGAGCATCTCGCGAGCAGCAACAGAAACAAAACTTTCGTGATTGTCCAGAGCTTCTTCAGAAAGCATCCATGCTGCGTTTACCGCCGAAAGAAGCAGCACTCCACATACTATTAGAACTTTTGTATTTTTACCGTTTTTATAGTCGTTAGCCATTGGTGGGGTATTGTGTCACCAAGCGTCTGAAGAATCAACTGATTAGTTTAATTATCTCATTAAGATTGTTAGGCGCTTCTATGGGCGGATTGCTAAACTTGCCCTGATTTTCTTTATGGTAGTTAACTGTTACATTAGGGTCTTTAAGTGCGTGCCCCGTCAGCACACAGGCAACCCGTTCGTTAGCCGAAATTTTGCCATTGGCCCGCAACTGCTTTAATCCTGCAATCGTTGCCGCCGAAGCCGGCTCGCAGCCTAGCCCGTATTTGCCTACAATCGCCTTTGCATCGACAATCTGCTCGTCGGTTACTGCACAAACAACACCATTACATACATCAATCGCCCGGAGACACTTTTTCAGATTGACCGGCCGTGAAATCTCTATCGCCGAGGCACAGGTGTGCGGTGAGAAATTACGTGCCGTCAAATCAGCATAATAATTATCTATTATTTTCTGATTAACATAACCATTATTCCAGACAAGTTTCTTGTTATTGACCAGTTCGGTCAATGTATCGGCGCCGGCGGCATTAACAATCGCCATCCGCGGTACTCGTTTAATCAGCCCGAGCTGTTTTAATTCTGAAAACGCCTTACCGAAGGCGCTCGAATTGCCGAGATTGCCGCCGGGCACCACAATCCAGTCCGGCACCTCCCAGTTTAACCCTTCGATAATTCTATACATTATCGTCTTTTGGCCTTCCAGCCGGAATGGGTTCAGTGAATTGAGCAGATACAATCCCAGCTTCGTGCTGACATCCTGAACCTGCCGCATACAGTCGTCGAAGTCTCCTTTTATTTGAATCGTTTGAGCGCCATAATCCATAGACTGGCTGAGCTTGCCGAAAGCAATCCTGCCGGAGCCGATGAAAACGGTGGCTTTCAGACCGCAGCTGTGTGCATACAGCGCCATTGCTGCTGAAGTATTTCCAGTCGATGCGCATACGCACGAACTCGCCCCAACCATCCTGGCGTGACTGAATGCCGCGGTCATACCGTTATCTTTGAATGAACCCGATGGATTCAGCCCTTCGTATTGCAAATATAAACACCCCGGCTTCATATCAGCGTACTTGGCAACCGCATCATTCTGCTGCAAAATTGTCTGCCCCTCACCTATCGTGACTTTATATTTGTCATCGCAGAAGTTAAGCAGCTCCCGAAACCGCCACACCCCCGAAAAATCCAGGGGACTGTTTCTGTTTGCCCAGCGTTTGCCGAACTCGCTGAGCTTCTTCGGCACTTTTATCCTGTCCCAGTTATACTGCGTATCCAGAAGCTCGCCGCACTTCGGACACTTAAATCCGCCCGCGGCAAACGTGCAGTCGAACTGGGCTGCACAATCCGGATTAATGCACTTCAGATAAGCTGCATCAGTTTTACTCATACACAAAACTCCTTTTGGGTTTTGTTGTTTATAGTGTTTCGCGGCCCATCGTTTTCGGCCCGGACCGCAGCCGGACAATTGCCGTTGATTTTTTCTATTAATTTCGGCAGCTCGGCAAGCCGGCTTATTTTCAAAACGCCTTCCGGAATCGTCTTTCCGATATTAGTATATGCCTCTTTCAGAACGGCCTGCATACCGGCTCTTAAGGCTGGAGAGACGTCCTTGTTAATCCGGTCGCCGACAAATAATATGTTCCCCGGCGGTTCGCCTATTTGCTGAGCGGCTGTCTGGAAAATTCGGATGTCCGGCTTCCTGAAAGCAACCTGATATGAATAAATTCGAAGCGTGAAAAAATCAAGTATGCCGAACTGGGCAAGGTGCCTGTCTAAAGAACCCTCGCTTATAAAAGTGTTGGAAACTATGCCCAGTTTAAGGCCCATCTGTTTAAGGCAAGACAGAGTCTCCTTCAGCTTAGGTTCGATTCGCGCCTGTTTCGCCAGCGGCTCATACCAGAGCCAGCCCAACTGACGCCACTGGTCCTCACTTAGGGTAAGGCCTTTCTTTGTACCGATTGTCTTCAATAATAAAATGGTGTCGAAATCTTTCCCCGTCAGCATGGAAACCAGGCAGCGGAATCTGAAAGCTGTCATGCTGTGCAGGAAATACCACGTGAAGCTGCCGAGCGGCTGCTTACAGCTTCGCAGGAATTCATAGGTCGCTTTTGCGCTTTGGCGAAAAATCTCTGTCGTATTTACTCTGCCGAAGTTCAGCAGAGTTTCGCCGAGGTCAAACAATATCGCTTTGATTTTTTTACCAGGCATATTCTTTATTTTCTCAGCGGCGGAATATCATCACCAAAAGTTTCCCGCACCCATTCGAACATTTCCTCATCCGATATCGCCGACGCACGATTGGCTGAATACTCAGCGTCAATTTTATCCTTTATCTTGGTTATATGAGGGTTGTGCTTGGATATTTCAATATCGAACATAGACTCTATCCAGTGCTTGATGCCGGCAGCACCGCTCTTGTCGGTAATCGCCACGCTGACTGGTCTGTTAAACAGATTCTTCGTATCGAAGCAATTGTAAATCTGTTCGTCCTTTAGCAAACCGTCGGCGTGAATGCCGGCCCGCGTAACATTGAAATCCCTGCCGACCAGCGGATAATTGTGCGGAATTTCAAAGCCAAGCTCCTTTCTGGCATACTCAGCCAGCTCGGTTATCGCAGCGTAGTTAACACCAGCCGTCATCCCTTTCAGCTGGGCATGTTCGACAACAAGCATTTCCAAAGGTGAATTACCTGTTCGCTCGCCGACACCGAATATCGAAGCGTTGGCGGAACTACAGCCGTAGAACCACGCCGCCGTTGCGTTTACCAAGGCCTTGTGGAAATCGTTATGACCGTGCCATTCGAGCCGCTCAGGGGGAACACCAATTTCTCGAAGGCCTCGGACAAGTCTCGGAACGCTTCTCGGCAGGGCAACCTCGGGCCAGGGCAGGCCAAATCCAAGTGTATCACAAAGACGAATCTTTATCGGCTGTTTTCTCTCCTCTGCCAGCTTCATCAGCTCAGATGCAAAGGGCAGCACGAAACCTTCATAATCGGCACGGGTTATGTCTTCGAAGTGACATCGCGGTATGACCCCGTTATCCAGGGCCGCTTTGGCGATATCAAGGTAAGCGCTCATTATCTGTGAACGTGTCTTTCGCAGTTTCAGAAATATATGATAATCACTTACTGAGGTCAAAATACCGGTCTCAGCGAGCCCCATTTTCGCAACCAGCTTGAAATCGGCCTCCACAGCCCTTATCCAGCCGGTAATCTCAGGAAACTTGTACCCACGGGCCCTGCACAGCTCTACCGCCTTTCTGTCTCGCTCTGAGTATAGAAAGAATTCACACTGCCGAATCAAACCTGTTCCGCCGTCTATTTCATGCAGTAAATCGTATATCCGCAGCACTTGCTCGGGGGTATAAGGGGGCCTGGACTGCTGACCGTCACGGAAAGTCGTATCGGTTATCCATATATTCTCCGGAATATCACGAGCAACTTTTTGCTCGTCGAATATTACCTTGGGAAATTCCACATACGGAAATATCTCCCGATACAAATTGGGTTTTTCTACTTCTACAAGTTTAGGCTTTTCTTTAGCCATTCTTTTCTCCAGCTTTTCTCTGCGCTTTCGGCGCAGTCTTGGCATTCCAGCCCGCCATCACGCATCTCGTTTAAGATACGGATAGTGGCCGAGATGGGAGTCGAACCCATACGCCCGTGAGGACAGGGGATTTTAAGTCCCCAGCGTCTGCCATTCCGCCACTCGGCCCGGTTTCGCTCCGTCGCCAAGGCTATGAAGCGTCAGCCCCATAGACTAATGAATTTTACGCCGATTTGCAAATTGTTTCTTAATTTACCGGCCCCGCAGGCCTTTAGAAATGTGTCAGAGTAGCAGGAAATGGGGTTAATCGCGAAGAACGTAAGGTGCGCAGAGAAAATTTAAACTCTGCGGCCAATGAGGGCTCAGCGGCCAAATAAAATCCAGCTCATCAAATACGAAACAAATCGAGGGTGGGGCCGCCAAAGAAAATCTGCTATTCGGCTTGCTGCCTGGGCCAGCCGGACTCTGCGACTAAGGGCCTTTAACCGTGAATCATCATCTGCAAATTCCAGCGCCCTCTTAATTCTCTCCGCAGCCTCGGTTAATCTGCCCATCCCCAAACAAACAAGGGCGGAATCCCGCAAGGCACAAACGTCCGTAGGCCTTATGTCGAGAGCATTACCGAAGAACTCCATCGCATCCTCAAATCGACCTTTTATAGCGCTGACAAGACCGAGGTAATAATAGGCGTCCGCGTTGGAGCTGTCTATGTCGGTGACCTTCAGCAGGCAATGCATTGCATAATCCAAATCGCCAATTCCCAAAAACATCGACCCCATCGAAACCAGTATGTCAGTGTCCTCCGAAGCCAGCTTCGTCTCCGAAACCAGATGGCTTCTCGCCTCTTCTTTATTTCCGCACATTAACGCAAACTCAGCCAGCCGATACTGCGGCCCAGTGAGTCGATTGTCCCTTTGTAACGCCTCTTTGAACAGTGTTACTGCTCTTAGATAATCACCGCTTTTAAAAACAATCTCCCCCAAATAAAACATGGCGGCGGCAGAACCCGGCTTAAGCTCAAGTATCCTGTTAAACTTTTCCTTCGCCGATTCTACATCACCAACCTCGAGGAGAAACAGGCCGAAATCAAGGATGACATCAACATCGCCCGGGTTAATGCGAAGCTCAACTAAGAAATACTCACGCCCGCACTCGTAATCGCCCATGGCCCAATATGCTTGAGCAATACGATAGTTAATTTGCGGATGACTCGGTTCAAGCTTGGCTGTCTTCAGCCAGCAATGAATTGCTTTCTTATACTCGCCCCGAACGAAAAGACTGTTGCCAATATTATAGTAACATAATGCACAGTCCGGATTTATCTGCTGGGCAAGGTAAAACATCTGCTCTGCAAGGTCGTGTTGCCCCATCTCGGTATAGGTAATTATCCGGTTGCAATAGCATGGTTCAAACCCGGCATCTAACTGCTGGATATGCTCGAAAGTCTCGATGGCCAGGTCGTATTTGCCGGTGCGGGTATAATCGACCGCTAACGAATTTAACACCTCCAAATCATCCGGCACCAGCTCCAGGGCGGTTTCGTATTCGGTTATTGCTTTCTCGAACTCACCCTTGGTGTCAAGGGTAAGGGCCTTGTCAAAATGCCAGGCGCTGTTGGACGGATTTATCTCAAGCGCCGCGTCCAGTTCGGTAAGAGCCTGAGTTATTTCGCCGTCTTCGTAAAGCTCGTAGGCCTTCTTGGCCTTATGTTCGGCTTCAGAAAAGCAGTCATATTCCATATCGTCGAACAGCATAAAACTCCGATTGCTTGTTTTAACCCAAAAAGTAATACATCACCCCAAACCGTTTCGGCAATAAACTCAGGCCGAATTAACGGTTTTTGCAGGCCTGATTTCTTTTTGAACCAATTAAAAATTTCGTCGGAAATTAGGCCTATAACCACTTGCTGCTGCGAAAGTTAACTCAATAAAGACAGGCCGTCCAAACTGCCCGACAAAGCCGCAACAGGTCTTTTTCTGGAAACCAGCCGCTATTAGTCTTATAATGTGTGACCGCCCCCGTGCTTTCTTGCGAAAGCAAGAACGGGGGAAACTATAGTTCTGATTGTTTTGGGAGAAGCAAAACTATGATTAAAGAAATAAAAGGTCGGCTAACGGCCGGCAAAGGAAATTACGCCATTGTAATCAGCAGGTTCAACGAATTTATAACCGCTAAGCTGCTTGCCGGCGCCATAGATTGTCTCAAACGGCACGGTGCCGCTGACGAACAGATATCGGTAGTCTGGGTACCAGGCGCCTTGGAAATCACCATAGCTGCAAAAAAACTTGCGCAAAGCGGCAAATACGTTGCGGTCCTTTGCCTCGGCGCTGTAATACGCGGCCAAACATCTCACTGCGATTATATCGCTCAGATGGTAGCGAGGGGCGTCGGACAAATCAGCTATGATTCAGCGACCCCGGCGGTCTTCGCCGTCCTGACCTGTGATACCATCGAGCAGGCCGTCGAAAGGGCCGGAGCTAAAATGGGTAACGCAGGAACCGACGCGGCATTGACAGCTATGGAAACTGCGAACGTGCTCGAACAGATTTGAGTCGTTCATTGACAATTTAACAATACCCAACAATCAATTGATAAGAGGCCTGAAGGTGGACAAAAGAACAAGGGCCAGAGAGCTGGCGATACAGGGACTATATCAGCTCGACATACAGGGTTCACACCTGCTCCCGCAATTAGCCGAGTTCTTCACTGAAAACGACCCGGATTCTTTAGTATGCAAGCTCGCCTCGGAATGGACAAAGGGAGCGTGGGAAAATCTGGCTGTATGTGATGAGCTTATAACCGCTTCGGCAATAAAATGGCAGTTGTCCCGGCTTTCAGCTGTTGACAAAAGCATTTTGCGGCTGGCGGTTTACCAGTTGAAATTCTGTCCCGATATCCCGCCAAGAGTCGTGATAAACGAGGCTATCGAGCTTGCCAAGAAGTTCAGCACCGATAAGTCCTCGGCGTTCGTTAACGGCGTGCTGGACGCCGTCTTGAAGAAAATAAAAACCGAAAGCGATTGAGGTTAATGGATTGAAGGTAATAGCGGTATTAAACCAGAAGGGTGGCGTTGGCAAAACCACAACGGTGGTAAATACCGCCGCTGCTCTTGCCGCCGCAGGTCTGAAGGTGGCTGTTCTCGATTTCGACCCTCAGGCGCATCTGACGATACATCTCGGCGCAGAACCTGAAAGCATCGAATCAGGCTCATACAGACTTCTCACGCAATCGACAAAATTCGAAGACGAAATCCTGCTTGTTCGTCCAAACCTTTGGCTGTTGCCTGCAAATATTAATCTTGTCGGTGCCGAAAGTGAGCTCGTAAGCGTCGTCGGAAGAGAAACCATCCTGCGGGAAGCCCTCGCTTCTGTTGCGGATAGATTCGATTACGCTTTTATCGATTGTCCCCCTTCACTGGGACTGTTGACCTTGAACGCCCTCGCTGCCGCCCAGGAGGTTATGATTCCGCTCCAGCCGCATTTCCTCGCCCTGCAGGGTTTCGGAAAACTGCTGCAAACCGTCGAGCTTGTAAATAAAAGAATAAATCCTAACCTTAAAGTTAAATGGATTTTACTGTGCATGTTCGACAGCCGTGCCTCGCTTCCCAATGAGGTCAAGGCCGACATAGAACAATTCTTAAAAAATGCCCGCACAACCAATTGTGCCTGGGCCGATGCTCAGGTCTTGCCTGTCTATATCCGCAGAAACATCAAGCTCGCCGAGGCCCCAAGCTACGGCAAAACAATCTTCGAATACGAACCCGCCTGTCACGGCGCAGAGGATTACAAAAAAGTCGCCGAACTAATTCATAATCAAATGCAGCCGTCGACTGCCGACCCTAACCCGATAAAGATTGTTGAGATAGCTCCGCTGAACATTCAAACGTCTGCCGAAGCCGCACAAACAACAGCTTCCAACCCCGCATCCGAACCCAAATAGCCCTCTGTCAAACCAGCTCTTGTGGATTTTGCAGCTGCTCGCCGATTGTGTTCAGAAATTTCGCCGCGTAAACCTCGTCTGTGACCCTGCGGTCAACCGCAAGCGACAAACTTACTATTTTTCGCTCCACAGGTTTGCCGTCTATAGGAACAATCTCTCTATTTACATTACCTACAGCTAAAACGGTGCTTGTCGGCGGCGGTACGATTGCCAAAAAAGAATCGATGCCGTAAGCGCCGAGATTGCTTAACGCTATCGTCTCGCCTTCCATCTCCTCGAGCGTCAGCTTATTATCTCGCGCCTTATCAATGAGCACTTGTCCGAGCCCGGCAATCTCAGCCAGCGTTTTTTCGTCCGCATCTTTTATCACCGGCACAACAAGGCCCTGCGGGGCGTTGACTGCAAAGCCGACATTGATTGAATCGGGTATTTTGATGTTGTCGCCATCGATTTTGCCGAGCACAAGTGGATTCCGCTTCGCCGCCAGCGCTAAAGCGCGAATATAAAAAGCATCCGTCGTTATTTTGACGCCCAGTGTCTTCCGCAGCTTCGGCCGAAGTCCCATCAGCTCGGTTACATCCGCTTTTATCTCGATATAAAAACAGGGCTTGCTCAGCTTTGACTGCAGCATCCTGTCGCCGATGAGCTTCTGGATTCGCGTCAGGGCAATAGAAGAGCTTTCCGGGTTTTCTGAAAATGGCTTTGTCTCTTCGTGGAACAAAATAAAATCCTTAATTGAACAAAGTGAAATTATAGTAATCCTGCTTGGTTCGTCAAGTCTGCCAGCCGGCCGTTAAGACTTATCACTTTAATTCCATCACCGTCCAGATATAATCATCTCTATGAAAAACGCTGCTATCAGTGAACTCTTCGGCCAGATGGCTGATATTATGGAAATCCTCGGCGACGACCGGTTCCGCATCAATTCCTGCCGCAGGGTAAGCCGGATTATTGCCGATATGACAACCGACATAGAAACACTTTTAGCAAGCGGCGATTTGGCAAAAACGCCAGGCATCGGCAAATCAAGTCTTGCCAGGATTGAAGAGTTCGTAAAAACCGGCAAAATAACCGCCCACAAACAACTGCTCAAGAAAATCCCGCCGACTCTGCTGGACCTGCTCACTGTCCCCGGCGTAGGACCAAAAAGCGTAAAAGCCGTCTACGAAAAGCTGAACATCAAAACCATCGCCGGACTGAAAAAAGCGATTTCCTCCGGCTCCTTAGCCAAACTGCCCGGCTTTGGTGATAAAAAAGCTGCCGCGATTGCAAAAGGCATCGGATTTCTTGAAAAATCCACCGGCCGGATTCGGCTCGACCAGGCCCTTGTCGCCGCGGATATTGTTACCGGCTTTCTCAAAAAGCTTCCCAGCATCGGCAAAATCCAAACCGCCGGCTCACTGCGCCGCAGGGCCGAAACCATCGGCGATGTTGACGTCCTCGTAGCCTCTAAAAATGGCAAAAAGATAATAGACGCGTTTACTAAAGCGGCATTCGTCCAGCAGGTCCTCGCCGCAGGGCCGACAAAGGGCTCCGCGATTATCCGGACAGAGACAACTCCCGTCCACGTTGATGTGCGCGTCGTGCCCAAAGAAAGCTTCGGTGCCGCGCTGCAGTATTTCACCGGCTCGAAGCAGCACAACGTGCGATTAAGAGAAATCGCCGTAAAAGCAAAATTAAAACTGAACGAGTACGGCTTATTCAAAGCAAATAAAAGAATTGCCGGAGCAGCTGAAGAAGAAATCTATAAAAAGCTCGGCATGGATTTTATCGACCCGCTATTGCGCGAAGACCGCGGCGAAATCGAAGCGGCGAAGTCACACGCCTTGCCTGAGCTGATTGATTTCAAAGATATCAAAGGCGACCTCCACGTCCATACAAATGCTTCCGACGGCCACGCCGGTATTTCAGAAATGGTTCTGGCGGCAAAAGATTTCGGCTACAAATATATCTGCATCACAGATCACTCAAAGTCCGCCGCAATCGCCAATGGCTTATCGGGCAAACAATTGGCCGCTCAAATCAAACAAATCCGCAAACTAAACGAAAAAATAAAAGGCATAACCATCCTGGCAGGAACCGAAGTCGAAATCCTTGCCGACGGCTCTCTGGATTTCGACAATAAGCTGCTTGCTGACCTCGATTTTGTAATTGCTTCAATACATTCAGGTATGACCGGTCCCCGCGAAAAGGTAACCGCCCGCACATTAAAAGCAATGGACAATCCTTACGTTAATTGCATCGCTCACCCCACAGGCCGCCTTCTCGGCGAGCGCGGGCCGATGGATATCGATATGGCTGCTGTAATCAAACACGCCGTCCAAACCCGCACTGCGCTGGAAGTAAACGCAAACCCCTACCGCCTCGACCTTAAAGACGTCCACTGCAAAATGGCTATCAAGGCAAAAGCTGTGCTTGTCATCGGAACCGACTCTCACCGAACAACCGGCTTCGGCGCCATCGGTCTCGGCGTGGCGACTGCTGCACGGGGCTGGGTAACGAAAAGCGATGTTTTAAATACGCTATCCGCAGCTAAGATAAAGAGTTGGGTAAAAGCGAAAAGGCCGTAGATTTTCCCGATGTGCTTAATAATGGGCGATACAGGATTCGAACCTGTGACCTCACGGGTGTGATCCGTGCGTTCTAACCAGCTGAACTAATCGCCCAAAGTTCAGCTATATTAAAACACTTTACGCAGTTATTTTCAAGTTCTAATCGCTGTCTCTCCCCGCGGCGACGAAGTTAATCCTGCCGAGCTTGACGCCTTTTATACTGATTATACTCTCCGCCGTCTTCTTGATTTCACTCACGCGCCCACGCAGCGCAATTACCTCTAAACAGTCGTGCTCGTCCAGATGAATGTGCATCGCGGAAATCGTTTGCAGAAGATGTGAATGCTGCAAATCGGTTATTTTCTCCATCACCTTTGTCGAATGATGGTCGTAAACTAAAATCACCGCAGCTACCGCTTCGGCCTTCGGGTCGCCAACCTGTTTGTCGCTTAGCCGTTGGCGCACAAGGTCACGTATGGCCTCCGACCGGCTCTGATAACCCTGTTTGGCAATCAGTTTGTCGAACTTCGCAAGCAATTCCTTCTCCAGCGACACCCCTATGCGCTCAATCTGGCTCATTCTTTGTTCTCCCGTGACAATAACACAAACTTGCCGGCTGTTGACCGGCTGAAAGCTATTTTACCTGATAAAATTTTTTTTGAAATAATTAAATTTTCTTGTTGGCGCGGTAGCATGATTTTTGTATTTTTATGCTTCAGTAACACGTTTTTATGATTTTTATGCGCAAAGAAAGGAAGGATATGAAAAAAATGTGTATCGTTTTTAGCGTCACTACACTGCTGGCATTCGCACAACTGTCCTCTGCTGACATTGAACCAAACTGCCCTGACAGCATCTGGGAAAGAGAGACACTGTCGAGTGGTTTCTTCGGCCTGAACGACAAACTGGCCGATAAAGGCCTGGAAATGGCCATTGGCGTTACAAATATTTATCAGCAAAATCTTCGCGGCGGAATCAGCACGCACCGGCGGGCCGGTCGCTTCTCCGGAAGCTACGATCTCGAACTATCGGCTGACTCTGAAAAACTGCTGGGAATTAAAGGCGGCAGAGTTTTTGTGCATACCGAAGGTGTATGGTCTAAATCTGCCGGTATTGATGGGCCTTCCGTAGGCAGCGCATTCGGCGTAAATGGTGACGCCCGCGACAGACGCACAATAGACGTTACCGAATTATGGTATGAACAATCACTTTTAGATGAAACTCTACGTGTTCGCCTCGGCAAAATGGACCTTACCTGCGGATTTGAACATCACAATTGCCCCGTCTCATTCGATTGCAGTAATTTCGCCAACGACGAAACCTCTCAGTTCCTTAACGGAGCTCTTATCAACAACCCGACTATACCCTTCCCTGATTACGGCCTTGGCGCATCTATCCACTATGTCCCGGCCGGCTCCTGGTATGTGTCAGCAGCCGTAGCTGATGCGCAGGCCGACTTAAGGGAAACCGGATTCAGAACAACATTCTGCGGCCCCGCTTACTTCTTTTATATCTTTGAAACAGGCATAACCCCGCAGTTCGAATCAGCTAAAGGCCCCCTGCAGGGCGCGTATCGTCTTGGCCTCTGGTATGACCCCCAGCCGAAAGCAAACTCCGACAGCGCCAACGCAGGCAGGGACGATGTCGGCTTCTATGCCACCTGCGACCAGATGCTGATTAGGGAAAACGACGACCCTCAGGACAGCCAGGGACTCGGTACTTTTTTCAGATACGGCCATGCCGACAGCAAAAGAAACGATATCGTTGATTTCTGGAGTTTTGGTTTTCAGTATCAGGGTATATTTGATGGCCGTGACGACGATACCCTCGGCTTAGGTTTCGCACAGGGCTTCTTCAGTAACTACGCATCCACAACCTACACCGACGATTACGAAAGTGCCCTCGAGCTTTACTACAATGCCCGGATAACCCCCTGGCTGAATATAAGTCCATCTATACAATACATTGCAAACCCCGGCGGCAACAAAGCCGCTGACAACGCCGTGGTGCTGGGCGTAAGGGCACAAATGATTTTTTAAACGCCGCAATTTTGTATGGCAAAACAAAAAACAATAACGTTAACTAATAAGAATAGGAGTACTTAACTATGCATATGGCCAATGAGTTACTGTCTGTTCCGGTCGCCGCTGGAACGCTCACAATAGCCGCCGCAGGCCTGAGTATTGTCTGCCGAAAGCTAAGGCGGATTATTACATCTGAAAAGCTCGCCCTGATGGGTATCTTGGGTGCGTTTGTTTTCGCCGCGCAAATGGTAAATTTCCAGCTCCCCGCGATGCCCGGTACAAGCGGACATCTGGTCGGAGCGGTCCTTTTGGCAATAATCCTCGGCCCGCACATCGGCGCGCTGGTTATCTCCTCCGTCGTTATTGTCCAGTGTCTCATCTTCCAGGATGGCGGCCTGCTCGCTTTGGGCTGCAACCTTATCAATATGGCGCTCGTCCCCAGCTATCTCGGTTACTTCTTATACAAAACCATTACAAAGAACCGCACAAGCAGTTTGTGGATTTACATCGCCACTTTACTCGCCTGCGTGATTGCGATTGAAGCCGGTGCCGTCCTTGTCCCGATTGAAGCCGCTCTCTCAGGCGTCCTCGCTGTGCCGTTCGCGACCTTCCTCGTAACAATGCTCGGCGTCCATTTGCTGGTCGGCCTCGTCGAAGGCTTCGTCACCGTCGCCGTATTGGGTTACCTCCAGCAGGTCAGGCCCGACATCGTTATAGACTCTCTGCCCGGCCAAGTCAGGTTAAGTAAAAAGGCTGTGCTCGTAACCCTGCTCATTTTCACTATCATCATCGGCGCAGGACTTTCTCTGTTCGCCTGCGGCTTTCCCGACGGTCTCGAGTGGAGCTACGCCGAAAGGCCGGACCAGCCGGACTTCAAATCCGCCGTGGAAAACCCAGACCCGAGAATCGCCGCCGTCGATGACTTCCAATCACAATATTCGCCGCTGCCCGATTATTCCGTAAGGTCCTCAAAGCTGGGACAAACACCCGCACAGGAAATCGAGGCCGCCGCCGGCTGGACAAGCTTCGCGGGAGTCATCGGCTCCGTTTTAACAATGATACTCATCTGGCTGGTTGCTTGGCTTTTGAGGAGAAAACAATCAGCTAAAGTGGTATAATCATCCCTTAAACAAGATACGAGGCACAAGTAACGAACGACGAAAAATGCACCACGCGCATATAGATAAATTCGCTTATCAGGATTCGCTCGTCCATCGGCTGGATAGCAGAATAAAATTTATTATTGTGCTCATCTTTACCGCCGTCGTCATTTCTCTACCTGTAACCTCGCCGGCTATTTTGACCTGCTACGCCGTCGGCCCATTCGCGATACTTGTGCTGGGCCGAATCCCGATAAGGTTCGCACTAAAACATATATTGGTCGTCAGCCCGTTTGTGCTGGTGCTCGCCTTGAGCTGTCCCCTCTACGATAAGACCTCGTTCACCGCTGCCTTCGGCCCATTCACATGGCAAACCTCGGCTGGCTGGATGCGCTGCTTCACAATTCTCGGTAAATTCATCGTTACAATGCTTGCCCTGATAGCTCTCGTCTCCACCACCCGCTTCAACGACCTGCTCGCCGGCCTGCAGCAATTGGGATTGCCGAAACTGCTGACTATCCAGCTCGGCTTTCTATACCGATACATATTCATCCTTATAGATAGAGCCCAGCATATCCTGCAGGCAAGGGCAGGCAGAAAACTCAAAAATCTCGACGCCAAAATCGAATTGAAAACCGCCGCCGCTATGCTCGGCTCGCTGTTCATTCGCAGTATCGACACCGCAGAGCAGATAAATATCGCGATGCAGGCTCGCGGCTTCGACAGGAAATGGCGAACAATTTCCAAATTGCAGGTTCGCGGCCGCGATTTAGTCTTCGCCGCAATCACCGCGATTTTCCTGTTCGGACTGCATTTTTTAGTAAGACCGTTTTTGCAATAGGATTCTTTAATGCCGAACGCAATTGAGATAATAAGTTTTTCATACAAATATCCCGACGGCACAGCCGCTCTCGATAATATTACCCTCGCTGTTGAGCATGGCCAATCGCTCGCCCTCATCGGCCCAAACGGCGCAGGCAAATCGACCCTGCTGCTCGCAATGGCCGGCTTCGTAAAAGGAACTGGAAACGTGCTCATTGACGGCCTGCAAATCAATAGACAAAACACAAAAAAGATTCGCGCCCTAATTGGCTCCTGCCTTGAAGACCCCGACGACCAGCTATTTATGCCGACCTTGTTCGACGACGTCGCGTTCGGCCCGCTGAATATGGGCCTCGATGCTGAAGAAGTAAAGGCCCGCGTCACTGATGTGCTGAAAACCGTTGGCTTGGCCGATATGGCCGACAAAGCGCCGCACCATCTCTCCGCAGGCCAAAAAAGGGCCGCCGCGATTGCGACCGTCCTCGCGATGTCCCCGAAAATAATCACCCTCGACGAGCCCGATGGTTCGCTCGACCCGAGAAACCGAAATAATCTTATAAAGCTGCTCGCGAATCTATCCCAGACCCTTATCATCACGACCGCCAATATGGATTTTGCCGCCGCCGTCGCCGAGCGCGTCGTCCTTCTCGACAACGGCCGAATCATAGCTGACGGCCCCACCCAAAAAATAATGTCCGACCCCGAACTGATGACCACCCACGGCCTCGAAGTACCCGCAAAATTCGGGATATGAAAATTAAACCGCTACTCCAACTGAATTCCATTCCGCAAATTTACCCTCCGATGTGTCCTCGTAGGACTTCGTGGAGCCATTCTCTTTCCGGCTCTGTAAGGGTATCCCCAATCTCGACCCTCTCGGCGCCCACATCAAAAGTAAGTCTTTGTCTTTCACCGATACGTTCAAGGTGGAGATTAACAGGTTGTTTCAGTTCGACCCGGTAATTTTTATTTTTATTGCGGAAACTCTGAAAGAAATTTGGTTTCCCCTGAGAACGGTCGTATTTGTAATAATTAAAATTATAAGGTTTCGTGCCAGTTTCATATTCGAAATACGTCGAAGCTAAAGTTAACTTCGAGGGCTTGATTGGTTTGAAGGTGTTGTATAAAACGTAAATTACAGCCGCTTCGCCGCATGCCCAGCCGCCCAGCCAGAAAAGCATAAATAAACGTCCAAAAAGAGGCATGTCCTTGCCGGAAAAAACTTCTCTTGCTGCCACAAAACCGCCTACTGTCCACCCGCAAAGCCAAAATAACATGAATGCCGCAGCACCGTATTGACCGATACTTTTCTCCCCGTTCTTCCATGAGTAAGTCATGGAATACATGTCCCTGTCAACTTTGATATTCGTCCCCGCCGGCGGCTCCATATCCATTTTATTCTCTCCTAAAATCTCCCTCTGAAATTATAAAAACAAGTTGATGCAATTTCAAGTCTTGTTTCTCCAACCTCCTCGGTCAGATGCTAAACATCCCTATATGCGGCGATTCCGGAGGGAAGGAGAAAAATCAATCAAATGCGCGGTGGTTTAAGAGTAAAAATCCATTTTTTCAAAATTTTTTCTATCTCTTTAGCCGTAAGTACTTAGCCAAAACCTCACCTCTGAAAACTCCGTAATTTTCGCATCAAACGCGCAAGTCCGCCCAATTGTAGAAGGGACATATTCTAAATATTACAAAAGACATGAAGCAGCAAAACATAGTTAATTTAGGCAACTTATATTTAGTAATCAGTGTTAATCCGTGTAATCCGTGGTTGGAAGTCAATCAATCAAAACAACTAAATTATGCAAAACGAACCCAATTTTTCAAAAAGTCAAATGCTTATAACCGTAATTAATACAACCAATTACAACGAAAAATGCGAATTGGACACTTGGTCAAAACGAACCCAAACAAAGCCAATTTTAATCTTTACTGGTTACGTAGATTACCTGCTCAGCGAGCAGGTTCGGGGCAAAGCGCACGGGGGCGATTTTGGCCTTGCCCATTGGAATCCGCTTTTCCACTTTTACCCCCAGTTTCTCGCAAAACTCGTCAAAATCCTTCAGCGACAAAAAGTGTATGT
Source organism: Phycisphaerae bacterium (assembly GCA_028714855.1). NCBI lineage: Bacteria > Pseudomonadati > Planctomycetota > Phycisphaerae > Phycisphaerae bacterium. Next base: position 206,897 of record JAQTLP010000001.1, read on the forward strand.
TCGGCGAATCATACCAATTCAAAGGCAGTTGTTTTGTAACAGGCGCTTTGCCGGTAAATATAAGCTGTGCCCTGCACCGCCAGTTCGCGAAATTTGGAAAGCTGACGATTACTTTTTTGCCGACCCGAAGCAATTCTCTGAAAACTTTCTCCGGCTCTTTTATCGTCTGCAATGTCTGCGACAGGATTACGTAATCGAAGCTCTTATCGCCATAAAACCTAAGCCCCTCGCCGACGTTCTGCTGAATAATCGGCAGACGCCTGCAAACGCAATCCAGCACAAGCTCCTGGTCAATTTCGATGCCATTGCCTTTTATGTTCTTATCGCGCACGAGATTGACCAGCAATTGTCCATCGCCGCAGCCGACGTCGAGGACGGAGCTATCCGGCTCAATGAGAGATTGTATTCGCTCATAATCAACGCGTGCCCTGTGCGCGTGCTCGAACTCGTCGAGCTTGCGCATACTTCTCGCGTAACAGGAGCACGTCTGCTGGTCGGTCACCGGCCTGTATGTAGCCTGCAAAAAGCAGCAGAGGTATCTGCCCAGTATCTCCGGCTCCAGCAGAAACGCATCGTGGCCGTATGGCGAAGCGATATCGCAATAGCTGACGTCTTTGCCCGCAGCGGCAAGGGCGTCCACCATCGTCTTGGATTGTGCGGGCGTAAAGAGCCAGTCGCTGGCGAAACTGATTACAAGGAACCGGGATTTGGTTTTCGCAAACGCTTTCTCCAGAGAGCCATATTCTCTGTGAAGGTCGAAGTAATCCGCCGCCTTGGTTATATAAAGGTAACTGTCGGCGTCGAATCTTTCAACGAAGCTTTGCCCCTGATGGTCGAGATACGTCTCGACCGAGAACTCGCTGTTGAAATCATAACTGTAGCTGTCAGCACTTCGCAGCTCGCGCCCGAACTTGGCACGCATACCCTGCTCCGACAGATACGTTATATGCCCAATCATCCGCGCGATGGCCAGACCTCTGTCGGGCCCGGCGCCATCGTGATACTGCCCGCCGGCAAAGTTGGAGTCGGCCAGTATCGCGTTTCGCCCGACCGCGTCGAACGCTATCGACTGTGCGCTTAGGTGTGTAGCCGTCGCAATCGCTATCGCCGATTCGACAAAATCAGGATACGCAATCGCCCACTGCAGGGCCTGCATTCCGCCGATGGAGCCGCCGATTACGCTAAGAAGTTTTTTTATTCCGAGTTTATCGGCCAGCAGCTTCTGCACCTTCACCATATCGGCGATGGTTATAATCGGAAAATCCAGCCCGTATGGCTTACCCGTCTGCGGATTAGTATCGCGAGGCCCGGTCGTTCCGCTGCACCCGCCGAGAAAATTCGAGCAAATTACAAAATATTTATTCGTATCGATACCCTTGCCGGGCCCGACCATAACGTCCCACCAGCCCGGCTTTTTGTCATCGATACTGTGGATACCCGCAACATGCGCGTTGCCGCTGAGGGCGTGGCAAATCAAAACAGCGTTATCGCCCGCCTCGTTGAGCCTGCCGTATGTCTCGTATGCCACATCGATAGGGCCCAATCGCTTGCCGCTCTCCAATTCGAGGGGCCTATCCTGCTCTACGACGCGCATTGTCTGCGTTTTTACGACGCCGACCGAATTTTCCCTTGTTTCTGCCATAGCTGGTTTAAGTATATACTAAAACTTTCCTCTGTAAAGCACAACAGCAGCCCGGCAGGGGGGATGATATTTTCTGCATTGAAATTTCTAAAAATCCTTGACATTGACTATAAATTGTATTTCAATTGTTTTAGAATTACTAAAACACAGGGGCCTACCCAAACACTTGTCCGCCTCCGGCGGGAATATATTTAGCGAAAGGAACTGTAATATGGCAAAGAAAAGAAAAGCCGCAAAAAGAAAAAAAGCTGTACCGATGTGGTCAACCCGTGACGTCAATCTGCTAAAGAAGCTTTTCCCGACCAATCCGACCTCCAAGATAGCTAAAAAGCTCAAACGCAAAATCGACGCGGTAAAGAAAAAAGCCTCCAGAATGGGTCTTTCAAAGTCAAAGAAATACCTGAAATCTCTCGGCAAGGCCTAAACCGGCCGGACCGCACCAGATTCATTGGAGATGGGGGCCGCCCCGGAAAAGGTTCTTGAAACTACAAACAGCGGTCCCCCCGCAGCAGAGCTATTAGGAGTAATTCTTGAAAGTTCTATTTATTGGCGGCACAGGAGTAATTAGTTCCGCTTGCTCGCAATTGGCCGTGGAACGCGGCATTGACCTTTACCTGCTTAATCGCGGACAATCCGAGCGTCCTGTCCCGCCATCGGCCAGGGTCCTGCACGGAGATATTCGTGACAAAGACTCGGCTAATCGAGTCCTGGACAAAATGACTTTCGACGCGGTCGTTGACTGGGTCGCTTTCACGCCGGCCCATATCGAGATAGACTTAGAGCTGTTCCGGCAGCGGACGAAGCAATATATTTTCATCAGTTCCGCCTCTGCCTATCAAAAACCGCTGGCAACTCTACCCATCACGGAAACAACCGCCCTAAGCAACCCCTTTTGGAAATATTCACAGGACAAAATCGCCTGCGAGCAATTGCTGATGCGCGCCCTCGACCGCGACGGCTTCCCGGTAACAATTGTTCGTCCTTCGCATACCTACGACCGCACCAGTCTGCCTGTTGACGGCGGGTATACTGTATTGAACCGTATGCGGCAGGGCAAGAAAGTAATCGTTCACGGCGACGGTTCTTCTCTATGGACTTTGACCAATCATCGTGATTTCGCCAAAGGATTTGTTCCTTTATTGGGCAATAGCAGTGCCATCGGCCAGGTCTTTCATATAACATCCGATGAGCTTCTCACATGGAACCAGATTTTTGAAATACTCGCCGAAGCCGCCGGTGCAAAACCCCGTATAGTCCACGTATCTTCGGATATAATTGCTTCTTTTGACCCGAATTGGGGGGCAGGCCTGCTCGGCGATAAGGCCCACAGCGTGATTTTCGACAATTCCAAAATCAAAAGTTTCGTTCCGGACTACGCCGCGACCATTCCCTTTGCCGAAGGCGCAAAGGAAATAATATCCTGGTTCGATTCCAATCCGCGGCAGCAGACTGTAAATGAGCAAACCGACCAAATGATTGATAAAATCATCGCCGCCTGCGAATCAATCCGCCCCTGTTTATCTTAACATCTTCATTTTAACCCGCAAAAACATTGACATTTACGGTGTTTTTACGTAGAATCTTCGGGATATTTCGCTTTTTACAAAACTCACTACAAGAAGGGAGTTTGAATTGAGAGTTCTATCGGGGATACAGCCGAGCGGCAGGTTGCATATAGGTAATTTCTTTGGCGCAATGCGTCAGCATATCAAGCTCCAATCCGAGCACGATGGCTTTTATTTCATCGCTGACTACCACGCCCTGACCAGCAATCCAAAGCCGGCGGATGTCGCCCAGCATAGCCTCGATGTTACAATAGATTATCTCGCCTTGGGCCTTGATACGAAGAAAACCGTCTTCTGGCGGCAATCGGACGTGCCGGAGGTGCTGGAGCTTGCGTGGCTGCTATCGTGCGTAACGCCGATGGGACTTTTGCAGCGATGCACAAGCTTCAAGGACAAGGTCGCACAGGGCATAAGCCCAAACCACGGCCTGTTCGCATACCCGGTGCTGCAGGCGGCGGACATCCTGATTTTCAAAAGCGATTTAGTGCCGGTAGGGGCAGACCAGAAGCAGCATATCGAGGTAACCCGCGACATCGCAATCCGATTCAACAACGCATACGGCGAAGTGTTCACTGTGCCGAAGGAATATATCATCGAATCGGTAGCTGTCGTGCCGGGCATCGACGGACGAAAGATGAGCAAAAGCTATAATAATACGATTGGGATATTCGAGCCGGAGAAGGCCGTTAAGAAAAAGATTATGAGCATTGTTACCGACTCCACGCCTGTCGAAGACCCCAAAAATCCGGACAAGTGCAACGTCTTTGCGCTTTTGAAGCTGGTCGCCTCGCCGGATGAATTGGCGGAGTGGGAAAAAAGGTATCGCAACGGCGGGATGGGATACGGTGAAGCGAAGAAACGCTTAGTAGAGCTGATAACAGAATATTTTGCCCCGTTCAGGCAGAAAAGAACCGAGCTTGAAAATAATATCGGCTACGTCAAGGAAGTGCTTGCTGACGGGGCTGCGCGGGCAAAAGCGGTAGCCTCAAAGGTCCTCGAACAGGCGAGACAAGCCGTTGGATTAAGAAAGTAATAATGGGTGATAGACTCGTTAAAATAGCACAGTTCGGAAACTACATCGAAGCGGAGCTGGCAAAACAACAACTGGCAGATTCCGGAGTTGAGGCCATTGTGACAGGCGCAAATGCTTCAAATATGTATGGCGGGCTTCCATCTATTGAAGGGCCTGAGCTGCAGGTGCTCGAAAGCAGGGCCAAAGAGGCACTGGAAATTCTGGAATCCAGCAAGGGACAGGAATTGGAATTTGAAGAGGAAGAGGAACAATAAATGGCTGATTATCGCGTAAATCTGGATATATTTGCAGGGCCGATGGATTTACTGCTGTATCTTGTCCGCAGGGAGGAAGTAGATATTTATGATATCCCCATCGCGGAGATAACCGACCAATACGTCCGCTATATCGAGATGCTGCAAAATCTGGATATTGATTTAGCGGGCGATTTTTTAGTAATGGCATCGACATTGCTACAGATAAAATCTGCGATGCTGCTGCCGAAAACGGAGATAGATGCGACAGTCGGCAGCGAGGATTTAGCAGACCCGCGGGCGGAGCTGATACGGCAATTGCTGGAATATAAGAAGTTCAAGGACGCTGCGAATCTGCTTAGCGCCGCAGCGGATGAGACGAACAAGCGGTTCGTACGGCCGGGGACAATTATCGAGCAGCTAAAGCCAGGCGACGAGCCGGAGGTTGATATCGAACAGTTGAGCATCTGGGACCTGCTCGAAGCATTCGGCTCAATCGTCGAGGCCACCAGCGGGGCCAGTTTCGATGTGAGTCATATCAAGGACGATACGCCGATTGATTTGTATCAGATAGAAATTCTGCACCGTTTGCAAACAGAAGGCGCGATGAGTTTCGAACGAATATTTGAGGGACGAACCAGACGGATAGTAATGATTGGATTATTTCTGGCGACTCTCGAATTAGTTCGGGAGAAGCTGGTCGGCGCCGAGCAGCAGGATAGTTCAATATATTTGCGGCCATTGACGGAGGAAAACGCCGAACAGGCGGTGCAAAAGGCCATTTTTACCCTTACTGAGGCCAATAACGAACAATCCGTTGAGGTGAAACAACCTGAAAAACCGCCTATTCCGATATCCGAAATACCGCCTGAAAGCCGGCACGGGGCCTCGGCAGCAGAATACGAAAAAGTAGAATCCGCCGACAAACAACAGGCGGAAAATTAATCTGCAGCGGCCGGATTAACATTTGACAGGGCCTCTTTTCATCACTAAAATGTTTTCATTCATCGGAAAATAATTAGCCGACCTGTTTTGTATTTTTTTTGCAAAATGGTCGCATCGGAAAGGATAAAATAATGGCTGGTAACATAACTGAGCTAACTGACGCTGATTTTGACGAGGTTGTTCACAGTTCTGATGTGCCGGTGCTGGTCGATTTCTGGGCACCGTGGTGCGGACCGTGCAAGATGATGGCTCCGATCCTCAAAGAAGTTGCGGACGATTATGCGGACAAGGCCAAAATCTGCAAACTTAATACGGACGATGCCCGTGACAGCGCTATGGAATTCGGTATAAATGCGATACCGACTATTATTTTATTCAAGAACGGCGAGGTTCAAAAGAAGTGGGTCGGCTTAACCAGTAAAAAAATCTTAGCTGAGGCCATCGACGAGCTGCTCTGAGAACGACGACGACAGACCCTTTACCGCCGATGGGGCGATTTTCAATACCAAACCATAACGATAAGATTTGGCTCGGTCTTTTTTCCCTGAATCTCACCGGTAATTACATTGGTATGTCTGATGGAGATGCCCGGGTTGTCTTTGAGCCATTTGGAGATCATCTCATCGAGGAACTCAATAGCGCCGCCGTGCAGTTTTGTAAAGAAAGTCTTAACACCGGTAATTCGTTCTGTGGAAGCCAATGCCTTCTCCGCAGGCTTTATCATGGCCGATGGCGGCATAGCAGGCCTTTCAATCTTAGGCGCCGCAGCACCTCCGCCGCCTAAATCCAATGGCGCATGGGAAACACTATTGTCAAAAGGAATTGGTTTATCGAGGTTACGATCGGAGGAGCTTTTGTTGACGTCAAAATTTTCCATATACGGTCCCTCAACTAAAAACTCTAAATTGCATATAGTGATACCCAGTATACCTCCACTTTCTTAAAGTGTAAAGCGCCTAAATTGAATTAAAATATTAGACCAGGCGGCGTTTTTCTGCTACTTTTACCCTGCCATGAGAAAGAAAAAACACCAAAAATCCGGGCAGAGCCGAGGAACTGTCGGCTTTATAGCTCTTGGCTGTCCTAAAAACATGGTTGACAGCGAAAGGATGCTGGCCGAAATCGCAAAAGCGGGTTTCCTGATAATAACCGAGCCAGACCCGTCAAACGTATGGCGGGCTGATGTCGTTGTCGTCAATACCTGCGGCTTTATCGCTCCTGCCAGGACCGAAGCGCTCAAAGCAATAAGGCACGCTATAAAGTGCAAACGCAGCGGCACCGTCAGGAAAGTGATTGTCGCAGGATGTCTGCCGCAAAGGTCGGGACCGGAGCTGTTCAAGGATGCAAATGGCATCGACGCCATAGTCGGCCTCGGCCGGCGGGATTCGATAGCACAGATAATCAAAAAAACCATACGCTCGAAAAAGCCGGCCTCTTTTCTCGGTCATTTGCCGGACGAAATCAATGACGACAGAACCAGATTGCTTATTACTCCGCGCCACTGGGCGTATCTGCGAATCAGCGATGGCTGCAATCACCGCTGCTCTTTTTGCACAGTACCGGCAATAAGAGGCCCGTTCAGGAGCAAGCCCAAAGAACTTATCCTCGATGAAGCCGCGGAGCTGGTTTCCTCAGGTGCGGTCGAATTAAACATCATAGCGCAGGACACCACTAACTACGGCATGGACTTGAAAATAAAAAATGGGCTGGCGGAGCTGGTAAAAGAGATTGAAAAAATCGCGGGACTGTCGTGGATTAGATTGATGTATCTATACCCGGGGCGGATAACGGACCAGCTGATTGAAACAGTCGCGGAAAGCAAAAAAATTGTCCACTATTTCGACATTCCAATCCAGCACATAAACGATAAAATCTTAAAGGATATGCGCCGGCCAGACACAAAGGAGCGCATCTGCCGTCTTATTGAGAAACTGCGGGCAAATATGCCGGATGCTGTGCTGCGAACCACTCTCATCGTCGGTTTTCCCGGCGAGACCGATCTGGAATTTAACGAGCTGCTGGATTTCGTCAAATCGGCTGAATTCGATGCGCTTGGCGCCTTTAAGTACTATCCCGAATCAGGCACAGACGCCGCAGAGATGCCTGGCCAGGTCCCGGACAGGGTGAAACGTCAGCGTCTCAAAGAGCTGATGCTGACCCAGCAGAAAATCGCTTTCGCGAAGAACAAAAACCGAATCGGCAGCAAGCTTACCTGCCTTGTCGACTCTGTTAAAGCAAAAGGCGCCGCAAAGGGACGCTTTTACGGCCAGGCGCCCGACATCGACAGCGTTTGCTTTATAAAAAGCTGCTCGGCAAGCCTCGGCCGATTCATTGAAACGAAAGTCATCGGCACAAAAAACTATGATTTGGTCGTCGAGCAAATTTAGCATTGTATTGCGATGAAAAAAAACTAAAATTACCGGTATGATTAAACATTTACCCAATATTCTGACCTTCGGACGGCTTGTTTTAACCGTCATTTTTCTGGTTATGCTTTTGATGTCGCCGCGGTATTATACTGATGGCGAACGCCCTTTTCCGGATTTTCTCGACTACGCATTCATAATTTTTGTCATAGCCGGCCTTACCGACGTGATAGACGGCCCCATAGCCCGAAAGCTAAATGTCGCCAGCAAGTTCGGGCGGATGCTTGACCCATTAATAGATAAAGTCCTGGTATGCGGGGCATTTATATGCTTTGTGATAATCGGCGAGCCGAAACTTTTCGGTTTCGCGCCGGCTGCAATGGCCGCTATACAATGGTCGATAACGGGGGTTATCATTTTAAGAGAAGTTTACGTTACCGCACTGCGTCATATTGCCGAAGCTCGCGGCATCAATTTTGCCGCCACAGCATCCGGAAAAATCAAAATGTTTTTACAGTCCTTTGCAATAGGAACAGTGGTAATAAAAATAGCACACGTCCAGACCGCCACTTGGGGATACTGGTTCACAACCATAACATTCGCGATTACACTGATAGTTACTATTGTCTCCGGGTTAAGGGCCACTCAAAGAAGCGCCTGGAAAAAGGTATCAGGTTAAAATCAGGCGGCGCTGCCGCCGCGTAAAATTCCGGGTCTGTTTTATGCTGTTAAAATAAAAAACCGCTATGAAGAAACAAATCTTCATAGCGGTTTAATTCTTACCCGTAGTTTCTTTACTGTTTACTTGGTCTTGGCGGCCGGTGTTTTTTCAACTGCTTTATAACTTTGTACCTTTATCCACTCGTGTACGCCTTTCTTTGAAACGAGCCCCTCGACCTCAACTTCCTTGTCGGCCATTGTTTTGCCAAGCTCCATGCCTTTTACGTCCAGTTTTACGTCGTAAACGACTTTATCTTTTGTTACCAAAGTCACCTTAGTGATTTCATTTACGTCCATGGTAACATTTACCATACCCTGCACTTTGACCATCTTCGGCTGCTCCGCCCCTGGGGCTGGCTCAGCAGCAAAGCATACTGTGTTCAAAAGTGCAGTCCCTGCGATTAACACAACCGCAAGCTTTACCAAATTCTTCTTCGTCAACATGTTTCTTTACCTCCAAATATATCTTACATATTTGCAGTTTTCTCAAGAAGCATACACATCTTCCACAAGAGAACCGCTACATTTCAGTAACATTGGGAAAATACCGTAAGAGATGGTACTTAGGACAACAGGAAAGCACCTATCAGTGCGTGTGTCCCGCTTTGTACAGAGTGTACAATATACAGGATTTTTTTTTAAACTCAAGAAAAATGTGGAATTTTTCGCAATTTTTTCTGTTCTTTAAAACCAGAAAATTCACTTCTGGCGAACTCTGGAGGGGGCGGGCGGAAATATGATAACATGCTGCAAACAAATGACTTGCGCATTTTTTGCTTGCACAACCGCCGTTTGCCTGCCGTGCGATTACCCATCGATGCCTGATTTAAATGCCGCAAACAGCTTGTGCATTCTCAACAAAGTAGCCGGCACGTAAAAAAACCGCCGCAGCTAATACTGTCTTAACTGCGGCGGCGTAATGCCTCAAGCTGCTCCGGACTGATGTCCAGTCCCGCTAAATTATCGCGGGTTTATTTTTCTTCTTACTCAGGAACTTCGAAAGATGTCACTTTAATCCACTTCTGGCCGTCTTTTTCGGTTAGCACGCCGGTGACTTCGACATTCTGGCCGTCCATTGCACCGAGCTCCAAACCCGTCGCATCGAGCTCAACATTAAGATCGCCTATGTCTGAAGCCAACTGCACTGCTGTTATAACACCATTAGCATCTTTGGTGGCGATGACAACACCGCCCGCTATGGCATCTTCGCCTTCATCCGCAAAGCAGACTGAACCGAAAAGCGCTGCCACAAGTATTGCCAACAACGCAATGCTCATTCTTTGTGTTTTCACGAACATTTTTATCTTCTCCTGTAAATATGGTTAATTCCTCAACCGCTAAGCAACGCGCTTCACAGCGGGGAATCATATATCATAATAATAGGTTCAACTGTATGACACTCTCGTTATCTAAAACATCAAAATATAGCTGCTTACCTGTTAAATGTCAACTAAAATACACCGCAGATGACCGATTTTTAACCGCCCGGGGACTTCAAATTACAGCCCTTGTTTTCACAAACCGCTTCAAAATCTACACACCCTTGACACAGCCAAATCCAGCCTCTATTATAAGCATACAGTTTTACTCTTAAGGAATTGCTTAACTTATGCCAAATAAAGGATTTACGCACCTTCACCTGCACAGCCAATATTCGCTGCTCGATGGCGCAATATCTCCCGACGAATTGCTCAAGCGCTGCAAAAAACTGGAAATGGATGCCGCAGCCGTTACCGACCACGGCAATATGTTCGGCGCCGTCGAATTCTATACAAAAGCCCTTGCCTGCCACATCAAGCCGATACTTGGTATAGAAGCATATATCGCCCCGAACAGCAGATTCAACAAACAAAAAAGCAGTATCACCGACGTTGCTTTTCATCTAATCCTTCTGGCTGAAAATAACACCGGCTATCAAAATCTTCTGAAGCTGGCAAGTGCCGGATTTACTGAAGGATTTTACTATCGTCCCAGAATTGACAAGGAAATCCTCGCCGAGTTAAGCGCCGGACTGATAGCTACATCAGCCTGTCTGAAAGGCGAGCTTGCTGCGCTGCTGGCGCGAGGCGATGAAGGGGCGGCCGAAGCCGCCGCAGAAAGCTATTTGAAGATATTCGGCCCCGACAGATTCTTCATTGAAATCCAAAGCCACGAAAACGACGACCCGCATATCCGCGAGGCGCTGATAAACCTTGCAAAAAAAATGGGGCTGGGTCTGGTCGCAACCAATGACGTGCATTTCCTGCAGGAAGATGATTGGGAGGCGCACAATTGTTTATGCTGTATAAGCACAGGCAGAAACGCCGCCGACCCCAACAGAATGATTTATCCGAAAGATATTTTCTTAAAAGATGCCGAGCAAATGCGGTCGCTCTTCACAGGGCCGGCCGCCGAGGCCTGCGACAATACCCTGGCCATCGCTGAGCGATGCAATGTGGAGCTTGATTTAAAAACGCGCCACGCCCCCCGTTTCAAACCTCCCGACGGCACAACCGCCGAAAAGTTTCTCACTAAATTATGCTACGAACGTGCCGAGCGAATATACGGCCAAATTACGGACAAGATAAAAGAACGGCTCGACAGAGAGCTGGAGGTAATCGAATCGAAAGGCTTCGCCAGCTATTTCCTTATCGTCTGGGACTTCTGTAATTTCGCCCACGAAAACAATATCCCTGTCGGTGCAAGGGGCAGCGGCGTGGGGACACTGGTGGGTTACTGCCTGGGATTGTGCGATGTTGACCCGATTCGATACGACCTGCTTTTCGAGCGATTTATGGACCCGCAGCGCAACGAGCTGCCGGATATCGACATCGACATCTGCCAGGTCGGCAGGGCCAAAATCATCGACTATGTCCGCCGGAAATACGGCCATGTCGCACAAATCATAACTTTCGGAACAATGAAGGCGCGGGCTGTTATCCGTGATATCTGCAGGGTGCTCGGCGTGCCGCTTAGCGAGGCCGATACATTAGCCAAGCTTGTCCCTGATTCTCTCGGCATGACTCTCGATAAGGCCTTGGACACTGAGCCGAAATTAAAACAAGCCTACGAGCAAAGCGACCAAACCAGAAGGGTAATCGACATCTGCAAAAGGCTCGAAGGCCTCACCCGCCACGCGTCCGTTCATGCTGCCGGGGTTGTCATTGCCGATGAGCCATTGACAAATTTTATACCCCTCTATAAGGCGTCCGATTCCGACGACGTCGTGACCCAGTTCGAAGGGCCGATGGTTGAAAAAGTCGGGCTGCTGAAGATGGACTTTCTGGGACTGAAGACCCTTAGCGTCCTGGAGCGTTCCCGTCAATTGGCTGCTAATCTTCACAAGCGGGACATCGACCTGGAAAAAATCGATTTCTGCGACCAGAAGGTTTTTGAACTATTCTCCAGCGGCAAAACAAAAGGCGTTTTCCAGTTCGAGTCCGGAGGCATGCAGGACTTACTGATGAAAATGAAGCCTGACAGAATCGAAGACCTCATCGCCGCAAACGCGCTATACCGCCCGGGCCCTATGATATTAATCCCGGATTACGTCGACCGAAAGCACGGGGCAAAATGGCGTTTGCCGCATCCGATTATGAATGAAATCCTCGATGAGACCTATGGCATTATGGTCTATCAGGAACAGGTGATGCGGATTTGCAACCGCTTAGGCGATATACCGTTGCGGGAAGCCTACGGCCTAATCAAGGCGATAAGCAAAAAGAAGGCCAAAACCATCGCCAAGGAAAAAGAAAGGTTCGTGGCAGGCTGCACCAATAAAGGTTTGACGAAAAGTCAGGCGCAGCAGATTTTCGAATTCATCGAGCGCTTCGCCGGCTACGGCTTCAACAAGAGCCATTCGACCCGCTACGCAGTCATCGCATATCAGACGGCCTATATGAAAACCTATTGGCCTGTCGAGTATATGGCGGCGCTATTGACTTATGAAATGGGCGACACCGATAAGGTCGTCAGCTATATCACCGAGTGCAGGAAAATGAATGTCGAGGTCTTGGCGCCGGACATCAACGAAAGCGGCGTCGATTTCACGCCGCTTTACAAAGGTCACGGCGAAGAGAAAAAAGGCGTAATACGTTTCGGCCTTGCCGCGGTCAAGGGCATCGGCGAAAAGGCGGTCGAGCAAATCATTGCCGCACGCGAAAGAGTAGGCCGGTTCCAGAGCTTGTTCCATTTCTGCGAAAACGTTGATTTAAGGGCAGCCAACAAACAGGTGATCGAGGCCCTGATAAAAGCCGGCGCCTGCGACAAGCTCGGAGGAAGCCGGGCACAAATGCTGGCCGGCATGGAAAAGGCGATGCAAATCGGCACCACGCTCCAGGCCGACAAACAAAACGGCCAGATGAATTTCTTCGGGAAATCTGGCCAGTCCGATTACTCGAAAGACCACGAACGCCTGCCCAATGCCACCCCTTGGCCGGAGCCGCAGATGTTAGCTTATGAAAAAGAGGTCCTCGGCTTCTATGTAACCAGCAACCCCTTGAGCCATCACGCCGAGATAATAAACCTTTATTCCACGCTTGACACCTCGCAATTGGCCGGCCACACGCAGGATAAACAGGTCGTCATCGGCGGCCTGATAGACAAAATCAGATACCACATCACGCAAAAAGGGCGAAACGCCGGGGCAAAAATGGCCGTCTTTACGCTCGAAGATTTGCAGGGACAGGTCGAAGTTGTCATGTTCCCGGACGTGCTCACTAAATTCGCGGAAATGCTGCTCAAAGATGCTATTGTCTTTGTAAAGGGAAAACTCGATTACAGAAGGGAGAAACCCAACATCATCGCCATTGAACTGATACCGCTCGAGCGGGTCAGGGAAAATCTGGCAGCGAAAGTAAAGATAAGACTGAACGCTGAAGACGTCACCAAAGAAAAGGTGGCGGCGATAAAAACCATCTGCCAGCACCACAGAGGACAAAGCCCTGTTTATGTAGCGGTAAGAACTGAAAAAGGCAAAGTTTACGCGGCCGCCAACAAAGGCCTTTCCGTCAATCCCGACCTCGAATTCTGCAGAAAGATGCGCCAGCTGGTCGGTGAAGAAAACTTCCAACTGGCTAAATAAAATGACCGAAATCAAAAAAACACTCGCTATCCTCAAAGTCCGCTGGCCGGAGGTAGTGCTTATTATTGGTGCTGGTCTTTTGATTATAATATCAAGTAGACTTCTCACGGCATTAAGACCAAAATCAATACGAACTGTCAGTTTAGTAATTCCATTTTTATCAGTACTGTTTTTATTAATTCAAACATTGCTTCGCTGCGGCTTTCTCAGGACAGTTTATTTAGAATGCTCAAAACGACAATCACTGTTGGTTCTGCTGCGGACAGGCATGCGTTTTCTCTGGAGAATGTTCGTGTTGCATCTGATTTATTCGCTACCTTTTATGCTCTCATTTCTATTGCTTTCCAAATTGGTCTATAAATATATTATCCCAAGCAATACGATGTCCCCACATATTGTTTTTTTGTTTAATACATTATATCCTGTTTGTATAAGTTTAGCCCTAATTAAACTAATACTGTTAATACCGGCTTTAATAATCGTATTAGGCTGCACAGTTTTTGATAGCTTCAAATTGTTCAGGCGGTACAAGTTATCGGATGCAAAAGAATTAGTCCTTTTGTACTTTGCTAACATTGCTATTGGCCTTTTGGGGTCAATATTGTCGCACTGTTTTTGGGGCGCTACCTGTTCAACGGCACAATCACAATATATTTTGAGAACCGGTTTTTTTCTGGTAACATATTTTATCAACTTGATGATAGCCGTCATGGCTGTTAGATTTGTGGCCTCTCAGAATTTAGTGTTTGATAACCACGAACCTTCTAACGATTTAAATTTTGAAGATTTACAAAAGTACACAAATAGAAACTACAAGGAATAAACGTTGAACGAAAAATTCGCAGGCAAATTCATAGTTATCGATGGTCCCGACGGTTGCGGAAAGACCACGCAAGCAAAACTGCTGGCCGACTGGCTGAAAAAACAGGGTGTTGTGGTTGAAATCTTCCGCGAGCCCGGCGGAACAGCCATCGGCGAGAAAATCCGCCAAATCCTGCTCAAGCCCGAGCATGTCGCGATGAGCACAGAAGCAGAAGTAATGCTCTATATGGCGGCAAGGGTTCAGCTCTGGCGGGAAAAGATAGCGCCGGCCTTAAAACAAAATAAATGCGTCGTTATCGACAGATGGCTCTCGAGCACCTGCGCGTATCAGGGCTTTGCCGGCGGATTCGGCGTCGAGCGCATCATAAAAATTGCAAAAGACTGCCTCGAAAGGCCCTGGCCTGATTTGACAATAATCCTCGATGTCGATTCGGAAACGGCAGCGACGCGGCTCAAGAAAAATCTGGACAGGATGGAGCAAAAAGGCGACAGTTACCACAAAAAAGTCCGCGAAGGTTTTCTCAAGCTTGCCGAAGACTTAAGCAATTTTGCCGTAATTGATGCTGCCGATGATATTGAAACAGTCCACAAGCAAATAATAACCACCATTGAGAAAAAGTTTTAACCCACAATGTCACTTAAAGAAATTTTCTGTCAGGATAAGGCGATTTCAATTCTGCAGCGCGGCTTAGCCGCGGACAAGATGCCCCACGCGTACATTTTCGCCGGCGCCGAAGGCGTCGGCAAATTCAAGACCGCACGCGAATGGGCCAAGGTGCTGCTTTGTAAAAATCCTGTTGCGGAAGACGGCTTCGCTGATAGCTGTGGCGCCTGTCAATCCTGCCTGTCATTCGAGGCCGGCTCGCATCCAGACTTCAATCATATCTACAAAGAGCTGCTCGAGTTTACAGAAGGTAATAAAGACAAAAAAACACCCGTCGATTTGGCAATTATTGTCATCCGCGAATTTCTAATCGAAAAAGTATCGACCAGGCCGACCTTGTCACAAAGGAAGGTTTACGTCATCAGTGAAGCTGAACGGCTAAATGCCTCATCGCAAAACGCAATGCTGAAAGTCCTCGAAGAACCGCCCGAGGCCTGCACAATCATCCTGCTGTGCACACGAATGGAAAGACTTCTTCCCACTACAAGATCAAGGTGCCGGACAATACGCTTCTCGCGCATCGACACAGAGAGGATATTTGACCGGCTGAAAGCGGTGGGGCTGGACAGCAAAAAGGCCGAATACTTCGCGCATCTGGCCGGTGGCAGTTTAGGGCAGGGCTGCCGGTGGGCACAGCTCGAGCTGGCCGGCGCAAATCTTTACCAAATCAAAAAAGAGCTGCTCAATTCTCTTTCAACATATAAATTAGCCGATAGTTTAGACTTGGCTGAACAGCTTTTGGGCAAAGCCAAGAAAATCGCCGAGGCCTGGGGAGAACTCGACGAGGCCGTCAGCAAAACAGATATAAATCGCAGGGCACAGAAAACCATTGTGCAGATAATCATATCGGCCTTGCACGATGCAATGAAACTAACTATTACTGGGCCGCAGGGGCTTATCAATTCCGACCAGCCGGAGCAAATAAAAAGCATAGCCGAACACTTCCGCCCTGAGCAGTCAGCCGAAAAAATCGCCGATGCCTATACAACGATGCACTGGATTGAATCCAGCGTCAACGAAAAGCTTATTTTCGAACAGCTATTGTTAAACCTCGTAGTTTCTGATACAATGAGAGTTTAAGAATAGCGGCGAGAACGCTAAAAATAGGCTTTGATATGACAGAAATCACGGTAATAAAGCCCAAGCAGGCAAAAAATAAAAAATACATGCTGGTCAGTTACGGCCGAATGAACACTCTCGGCTGGTTCGAGCACCACGAAGTCAACATACCCAAACTGCCCTGCCGCGTCGTCGTAAAAACCGAGAGGGGCCTCGAGCTGGGCCGTATCGTAGGTCAATCCTGCCCTTACAGGGCAGGGCAATTCAGATTAAGTCCGGAGCAAACTAAAAAATATTTTTACGACAGCGAGATCGACATTGTTGTCGAAGAGGCGGGCAAATTCATCCGTTACGCAACTCCTGAGGATATAAGCGAAGAAAAGCATCTGCGGAAAATATCAGAAGAAGAGCTCAAATGTTGCCAGCGTTTTGCCAAAGAATTAGGGCTGCCGATGAAAATAGTCGAGGCAGAACACATATTTGGCGGAGAGCGCCTCATCTTCTACTTTATGTCCGACGGCCGTGTGGATTTCCGCGACCTTGTAAAGAAAATCGCGCGCGAACAGCAGACAAGAATCGAAATGCGTCAAATCGGCTCGCGCGACGAAGCCCGCCTGCTCGGTGACATAGAAAGCTGCGGACAGGAATGCTGCTGCATAAGGTTTCTCAAGGCGCTGAAGCCGGTGAATATGCGAATGGCCAAAATGCAGAAGGCGACGCTTGACCCTTCGAAAATCTCCGGATACTGCGGAAGACTTAAATGCTGCCTGCGATACGAGGACAAAACATACACCGACCTTAAAAGGAGCCTGCCGAGAAAGAACACCATTGTAAAAACCAAAGATGGCCAGGGGAGAGTCGTCGATACCCAGATACTAACTCAGCTTGTTATGATAGAACACGCCGACGGCACGAAAACCGCCGTCCCCGTCGATGAGCTTGAGGAAATTTCCTCGACGCCAATCGAAAAGGAAGAGCAAAGCGATTCTGCAAATGGCGAAGGCCGGGACGACAAGGAAGATACAAAGCAGTAAGGAAACGCTATGCCTCGCAAAATTCTTGTAACGTCAGCCCTGCCTTATGCAAACGGCCCCATACACATAGGACACCTCGTTGAATATCTCCAAACCGATATCTGGGTTCGGTTTCAAAAGATGTGCGGTAACGAATGTCTCTACTTTTGCGCCGATGACACTCACGGCACCCCAATTATGATAAGCGCACGAGCTGCCGGGATAACCCCCGAACAGCTAATCGAACAAATGCACATAGCGCACAAAGCGGATTTCGACGGCTTCCTCGTTGAATTCGACAACTATTACACAACACATTCGCCGGAAAATAAACGCTTCAGCGAGCTTTTTTTTGATTCGCTCAACAAAGCCGGCTCAATCGTAAAACGCAGCATCGAACAGGCATATTGCGAAAGCTGCAGGATGTTTCTTCCTGACAGATTCATTCGAGGCGCCTGCCCAAAGTGTAAGGCCGAAGACCAGTATGGAGACTCCTGTGAAGTCTGCGGAGGAACACATCACCCGACCGAGCTGATTAATCCCCACTGTGCAACCTGCGGAAGCAAACCTGCCCTGAAGACGTCCGAGCACTACTTCTTTAAACTGGCTGATTACGAAGAGCGCCTCAGAGACCTCATTGCTGCGGAACATATCCAGAAATCGGTCGCAAACAAACTCGAAGAGTGGTTCAAGACAGGCCTGAAAGACTGGGACATCTCCAGAGACGGCCCATATTTCGGATTCAAAATACCAGGCGAAGAAAATAAATTCTTCTACGTCTGGCTGGATGCCCCCATCGGGTATATGGCCTCGGCAAAAAACTATTGCGACAGGAACGGCCTTGACTTCGACAAGCTCTGGAATGGCCCCGAATACGAGCTTTATCACTTTATCGGCAAGGATATTACCTATTTTCACGCCCTTTTCTGGCCGGCAATGCTGATGGGCGCGGGCTTCAGGACCGCAAACAAGCTCTTCATACACGGCTTCCTGACGGTAAACGGCGAGAAGATGTCAAAATCCCGCGGGACATTTATCAAGGCAAGCACCTATCTGAAGTATCTCAATCCCGAATACCTGCGATACTACTACGCGAGCAAGCTGGTCGGCGGCGTCGAAGATATAGATTTGAGCACGGAAGATTTTATAAACAAAATCAATTCTGATTTGGTCGGAAAACTCGCCAACCTCGCCTCGCGTTCGGTCCCGATGATTACAAAAAAATTCGACGGTCAACTCGGCCGATTAGATAGCCAAGGCAAGGAATTAATAAAAAAGCTCGCCGAGGCCAAAGCGGAAATCATAGAAAACTACGAAAACCTCAACTACGCCGCCGTCATCCGGATAATTACTTCTCTGGCCGACGAGGCAAACCGTTACGTCGAGCAGAACCAGCCGTGGGCGACCGTAAAAACCGATTTGGAAAAAACGCAAACAACTCTCACGGCAATAATAAACGCTGTGAAAATTCTGACGATTTATCTAAAGCCGGTCCTGCCCGCTTATGCCAAAAAGGTGCAGGAATTTCTAAATGTCGCAGAACTGAAATTTTCCGACGTTGAGATGGTATTGGAAAACCACAAAATAAACGATTACCCGCGATTAGTTGAAAGAGTTGACGAAGAAAAGGTCAAAGCTATGATAGAAGAAAGCAAAGAATCCAAAGCCCCTCAGGCGCCCGCGGCAGTCCCCGCCGAGCCGATTAAACCGGAATGTTCTATTGACGACTTCGCAAAAATCGATTTGCGAATCGCCAAAGTCATAAAGGCCGAAAAGGTCGAAGGCGCAGATAAACTCCTGCATCTCGAACTCGATATTGACGGGATAACCAAAAATGTCTTTGCCGGTATAGCACAGGCATATACCCCCGAGCAGCTTGTGGGTAAACTCGTTGTTTGCGTCGCCAATCTACAGCCGCGCAAAATGAAATTCGGCGTATCGGAAGGAATGATTCTCGCTTCGGGGGCAGGCGGAAAAGAAATTTTTATGCTCACTGTTGACCCCGGCGCAGAACCCGGACAGACCGTGCACTAAAAAAACAAATCATGAAAAAGAAGTTGGAGGAAATTGCCAAAGAAGACGGCCGATTCAGCGCTGGGGCGCTGAAGTTCGTTTATGAGGGGCTTGGCTACACCGCGAAAAAAACTGCCACCGAACCCAGCCATATCACAGGAAGCGACCTTTGCGAGGGACTAAGGAAATTAGCTGTCGAAAAATGGGGCGGACTGGCATTGCTCGTATTGAACAACTGGAACATAAAAACAACTCGCGACTTCGGCGAAATTGTCTATCTGATGATAAAACACGGGTGGATGAGCGCCCAGCCGACCGACTCTATCGACGATTTCAACGACGTCTACGACTTCAAAACCGCCTTCACAGACCTGTCCGCCTAAGGCGGCTTACAATGCAGGTAGCCGATTTATGCCATAGGTCTTTGGAACATACAGGTATTCCGGCCTTATACGTCTGCCTGTAACCGGCCAAAAGACGGTTTTATTATCGAAGACGAAGCGCTTTAAGGCGTAATGGTTTTCCACCTCTTTACGGAACTGCATAAGCCAGGTGTCGCCGGGGGCATTAATGATAATTGCGTCAAATCTTTTTTCTTTTACTGCCCGGCGCAGCTCATTCATAAACTTTTCGCCCTGCTCTGTCGAGCCTCCTCCGAATATGCCGACAAGCTCAGCGAAAGCCGATTCGTCGGCATACCAGTCTTTACCGGCGAGGACAGGCAAATATGCGTTACAGGGAACAAATACATCGCCTTTTGTTTGCTGTATGGTGCTGACAAGCTTTTTGCCTGCCTCTAAATCATTGCGGGTCGGAATTTGCTTAAAGGGGTTGTAAAAAAGCAGAAAAAATTGCACGATGCAGACGAGACAAACAGATATTTCCTCTAAATTTCTTCTGCCGTCAGGTTTAGGCAGAGCAGATTGAAAGGCGGTATGTGCCGCCAACCCGAACAGGATAGATATGACTGCGTAGGCGGGCAGCAGCGCATTGGGATAACCTCCTCTATTTAATCTTGCCATGAAAGACAACCCGAGGGCGCCGACGGCTATTACGGAGTAAAAGAGTAAGTTCTTTTTGTTCGATTTTAAGAACTGGACGTATATGTAAAATATTGATGCCACAAGCGCGATTGGCAGCGGTCGTATTAAATCTTCAAACCAGAAGCGGGCAAACATCCGGAGGTTTGCAGTGTGCCGAGCAGGCAGCGTGAAAACGAAATAGCTGAACCATCCATCATGAATGTAATCGAGGACCAGCGTGCTTGCCACTGCTATTACACATATGGTACCGATGAAGAAAAGAGAGCGGCGCCAGTTTATGAGAACGCAATAGAGCATTATTGGCGCGGCAAGCAACATCGCCGTCTGCTTGGTCAGGAAAGAAAGCGAAACGAGTACCCCGGCTAAGATGAGCGATTTTGGCGAATCTTTGAATTTGATTAAGTATAGCGCTGCCAGCAGAAAAAAAAGAAACAGTGAATCTACCCTGGCGATGTCGAAGAAAGCGCCGCTTATTTTAAAAACGGCTGAAAACAGGCAGGAGGCGAGAACGGCGAAGAAGCTGTTTTTTGTTTCCAGTTTAACGATAAGAAAGATAATAAGGAAGCACCCTAAAGAGGCGATGAAAGAGAGGAGTCTTAGCGGGACGAAACCGCCGCCGAGGGCTTTTGATACAAGAGCCGAAGCGTAAAAGTAAAGAGGGGTATATATATACGGCACAAATTCGAGTGACGGGCTAACGTATAACTTTTGCCCGGCGAGTATTCTTGTCACCTGATGCAGCGAGCCGCCTTCCATCCATTCTAATTCGAAGGGGTATTGAATCCGGAAGAAAACAAGGACGAGATAGACAATAACATACAGGGCGGCAATCGCCAGTAAAGCGTATTTAGATAACCGGGAAATTACGTTTAGAATTTCTGGCTTCATTCTGGCTTACCTCTTGTCTGCAAGAGCAATATCATACGGTTTAATCCCGTTCGAGCAAAGAGCATTTCGAATCAAATATATATTACCCGCCTCATCTAAAGGTATTCGTCGCCGGGGTTATGCGACAGTTTTTCCAGCGGGCAGCGGGGGCATTTGGCGCTGGGTCTGCAAAATTCTTTGCCGATTCTTACCAATAGTGCATGGTATTCGTTGAAAAGCTGCGGTTCCTGCGGCAGATTAGATTGGAATAAATCCCGCAGTTGTTCGTAATCGGCATCCGGCTCGATTAATCCGTGGCGAACAGCCACCCGGGCGGTGTAGGCATCTACGACAAATGAGAGTCTTCCGAAAGCGTAAAGCAGAATAGAATCGGCGGTTTCGGGGCCGATGCCCTTTACGGCCAACAGCTCAGCCCTTAAACGACCGGTGTCGAGGTTTTCAAGATTTTCCAGCCGGCCATCGTAATTCTGAAAGAGCCAGGTCAGGAAGTTTTTGAGCCGTTTTGCTTTTATATTGTAATAACCGGCCGGCCGGATAAGCTCGGCCAGCTTAGAGACATCGAGATGGTAGAGTTTTTCGGCGGTCAGCAGATTAGCGGATTTCAGATTTGCTATCGCTTTTTCGACATTTGCCCAGTTCGTGTTCTGGGTCAGTATGGCGCCTGTGATTATCTCGAAGGCCGTTTCGCCCGGCCACCAGCGCTGAGGGCCGAAGCGGTCGAGGAGCAGTTGATAAATTTCAGTCAGTTGCTCAGTTAGCATTGCGGCAGTTTTTCCCATGTAACAAGGTTATTTTTGGCTATTGTAATTTCGATTCACTTAAAGTAAACTCTCCGAAATTTGAGCCGTGCAGTCAACTGATTTTTGGCATTCGAAGGCAAAATGAAAGAGAAGAGATACAGCGTCAGCCAATTATTTAACTTCGCGCAGGATTCCTATTTCGAACGGACGAGCCGGCCAATTTACGCCATAGTTTTTCTGCTGCCGTTCATCGCATTTTATGAGCTAGGCACGATTCTTATCAATACCGATTTACTGCGGCGTTACTGGCTTGGTAGAGTGGTGGCATTTTCCTGGCTGCAGGATTTTCTCACATATCTGGGGTTTGGCAGCAAGTTCGGGTGGGCGGCAACCCCCTTGGCGGTCGTGGTGATTTTGCTGGCATTACAGGTGGCGTCGCGCAAAGGATGGCGGTTTTGGTTCGGTGATATTTTCCCGATGGCAATTGAGTGTATTTTGCTTGCGGTGCCCTTGATTGTTTTGAGCATGTTTTTGAGCGGTTCGATTCAGCGGCAGAGCGATGCCGACCAATTCGCAAGCAGCGCGGCAAGAACACAAACGGCCGCGATTTTAAGGTGCTATTCGGTCGCCCCCGCGCCTTCTGCCGAAGACGGCGACTGGGGCCTGCCTACGGCGGAGGAAGACGGCGGCGGTGACGGGAAATGGCAGGAGCTGCTGGCCAACGTTGTTACCGGCATAGGAGCGGGAATTTATGAGGAGCTTGTTTTCCGGCTGATTTTGATTGTTGCATTGATGATATTGTTTCAGGACGCTTTTCAGCTTGGCCACAAGGTTTCAATTATACTTTCAGTTTTTATTTCAGCGGCACTGTTCGGCGCGTATCATCATATAGTATTTCTGGGAGGTCAATTTATCCAGAGCAGTCCGTTCAACTGGGCGGAGTTTAGTTTCAGGACAATCGCCGGTATTTATTTTGCCGTTCTTTTTGCTATTCGCGGCTTCGGAATTACAGCAGGCGCTCACGCCTTTTACGATATTATCGCGGTTTTTATGAATGCCTTTTTTACACAGCCCTGAAAAATTATAAGATAGTTTGTCTTTCTTGATTTTTTTCAAAAAAACCTTGCCATCATTACTCTTTTGATTTGCGTAACTTGTGAAATCATCGTCCTATAAGCGAGAGAACAAGCGTTATCAATACTGATATTGCGCTTGAATAAAGAGGGGATTTTTTGTATAATAGCGTTCAGAATAAGCAGAACGCCTTTAGTATAGAGAGCGGGGAAATTTTAACTATGGAATTACCGCAAATCAATGTGGCAATTGAAGAGCTGACACTCAGTCTTTTTCAGAGACCGCTGCACCCGGAGCTTTTCCAGATTTACGCAAAGCGGCAGCTGAGAACCGGCAAATACGAAGCTGATATCTGGATTACAGGATGCACCCACGTTATCAGCGTTTATGCCGGGGACGTTTGTCTGAGCGAAGTAATAAGCTCGCCGGGACAGATGCTTCCGCGCCGAGGGCTGATTGAGCGTTTTCAATTTCATGGCCCGCGCTCTCACAAGTGCACTTTGAGCAGAGGTGTGAGCTATATGACCGATTTTCAGATTGAGAAGATGAGTCCCAATCTGTATCGGCAGAGCCATATTGACCTTGAGGGTTTTGCCCGAAATCGCGGCGTGTTTGTTAAATTTCCGGATCTGGAAATCGGAGGCCTGCAGCCTTTCTGTTATGTTGACTTCGAGGCCAGACAAACCGAGCTGCACATACACACGTTCGCTGCTTATCCAGACCAGGTAACGATGATTAAGACGCAGTCACTATTCGACTTTCAGTAGTGAAAAGCGAGTTTTTAATCGCCCCCGTTTCGTTATCCGCGTTAACTATTCTGCTGGCCGACTTTCTGTCTTAAAATATCCCACTTTTCGTGGATTTCCTCGGCCATTCTGCTGTTCGGGAAGTCACGGATAATCTGCTCGCCGGCCGCAATAGCTTTTTCCCATTGTTTTCCAGACACAGCCAGGGAGAATTGGACGCCGAGGTTGTGCAGCTTGTTCCTGAAAACGTCCTTTGCAGCTTCCTGCAAAGCCAGCCCTTCATTCGGAGTGAGGTAGAGGTCCAGCTCTCTTAGAATCTCCAGGCTTCGGTCGGTGGCTTGGCGTTTTATGGCATCGTCCCAGGCGTTGAGCAATATCTTTTTTCGCTCCTCTTTTTTATCGAGCAGTCTCTGCCGCATTGCTCTTGCATTTTCGGCTTTGGGGAAATCTCTGATTAATCTTTCAATCTGGGTGCTTGCTTTGGCCCACTGAGAGCTGTCGAAGAGCTTCTCGATATGCGATATGACCTGGTTTACCCTTTCCGCATCGGTTGCATCGCGGTAATCGTTTGCCTGTGTCCGTAACTGCTCAGCCAGACTCGCGTATTCTATGTGACGGGCAACCTCATCAATTATTTCATAAGTAGCCTCGAAATCCTGCTGCTGGAGCTTATCAAACACAGCCTCCCTTAGCGCCTGTATATCAGCGTCGCGGAATGCAATCGCCTTTGCCGCTTCGCTGAGGCGGGTGTTTTGGCTGATTTGAGTCAGAACGGAGCGGTTCTTTTCCAGCAGCTCGGCTATTCTTTCGAGCTTCGTGTTGTTTTCCGCAAGTGAGTCGAAGAGTTTAAATGTTTTTGTGAGTATCAATATGACCGCTGCCAAAAGCACCAGAGCGACGAGGAGCCATGCGAGATGTAATATCCTGCTTCCTAACTGAGGGGGCAGGAATGTGTCGGCAAGGACCACGAGCAGGACCACAGCGAGTAATGCGACAGGGATAATGATGAAATACGGCTTAAACCGTCCTAAGGGTCTATCTTTTCCTAGGTTCATAATCAGCCCTTTTCAAAAAGGATTTTATGCAACCAATCCGGCTGCGGCTCGGTCTTCGCCGAGACGAGTCTTCAGATATTATAGTCGTTTTAACAGGGAAACTGCAACTAAAAAAGTCGCCGATGCTCCAAAGCTATGGCGACCGAGCGCTGTTTGTGCGGCCGGGCGTTTATAATAAGCAACGCTGATGTAAGTAACTGTGACCAAAGCTGTTACGGATGGTTGGAAAAAACAGGCAAATACACGGCGTCGCTTTTTTGCTACGCACAGTTTTAATCCGTACAGGGGTTATGTCCCAATGCATCGGGATAATGCTTAAAGGTGTTACTTCAAGTTGCCTTGGGAGACTTCTAATGGGGTTGGAAAGAAGGATTTTTCGGCATGGACTTTTAGCAGCATATTGGTATGAATTTTGCATTATTTTATTTAGAACAAGAGGCAGGGAGGCCCTGTAAAAATAAGAGGAGAAGGAAGGTTTGTTACGTGAGGAGCACTGTGATGGACGAGGCGCAACTGGAAAACAAGCTTAAAGAACTGGTCAAGGAATTCGGGGGAACGGCTGACTCGCAATATAGAAAGTTAGCTATGCTGGCCCAGCAGGCCGGCGAAAGCCAGAAGAAGCTCGAAAAGAGCGTCAACAGTCTGCAGGAATCGCTGGACTATTTGCGGGTGTGCATTAAGTACCAGCTTTTCGACTTGGAAGCCACTCGCCGGGAAAATGAATACCTGAGAAAAATGCTCGGGGATAATAACAACGACCAGGGGCCGGCGTAGAACTCGGAAAGTACCAGACATACACACTAAATACGGGGGTTCGGGTGAATCCCGGGTAAAAGCCCGTATATCAGTTCTATTTTGCCAAAATATTATTATGCGGATTTTTTTGCGCCTAAAGGGGTTTTTAGGCAACCAAAAGGAAAGTCTGCCTGCATTTTTGTCGATAAAATTGGTGTTGAAGTAAAACGATAGTCCGGTAAACGAACATCAATCTGGTTTGGAACATATAAAGTAGAGATGCTCGCGGCCGTCAGAACGAGATTGTTTTTCGGCGGTTTGACAGGCGGGTTGAGGTATAGTATAGTAAACGTTTTGCGGGAAACTAAAAGTTTTTGAGGTAACTAAAGATGTTTGAGCGTTTTACAGACCGTGCACGCAAGGTTATGGCCCTGGCTAATCAGGAAGCTCAGCGGTTTAATCACGACGTTATAGGCACAGAACATATTCTGCTGGGACTGGTTAAAGAAGGCAGCGGAGTCGGCGCTACCGTCCTTAAGAACTTTGATGTCGATATAAAGAAACTTCGGCTGGAGGTGGAAAAGCACGTCAAAAGCGGTCCTGATATGGTCACCATGGGCAAGCTTCCCCAGAGTCCGCGCGCAAAGAAGGTTATTGAGTATGCCATTGAAGAGGCCAGAGCACTGAACCATAATTATGTCGGCACTGAGCATATTTTGCTTGGGCTGCTGAGAGAGAGCGAAGGTATTGCCGCTCAGGTTCTTGTCGGGCTCGGTTTGAAACTCGAAGAAGTTCGCCAGGAAATCCTGAATTTACTCGGCGCCAGCACAGACAGCGGGCCTGCGGCCCTCGATATGAAGCTCGGGCCGGCTATCGGCCGTAAGCCAAAGAGCAAAACCCCGGCGCTCGATTCTTTCGGCAGAGACCTGACCGAATTGGCAACCAACGATGAGCTCGACCCGGTTATCGGCAGGAAAGATGAAATCGAGCGGCTTATACAGATTCTCTGCAGGAGAACGAAAAACAATCCCGTTCTGCTCGGTGAAGCAGGCGTCGGTAAGACTGCCATCGTCGAGGGACTCAGCCAGCAGATTATTAATAAGCAAGTCCCGGAAATTCTCAAAGACAAACGTATAGTTGTGCTCGATTTGGCCATGATGGTCGCGGGTACGAAATACAGGGGCCAATTCGAGGAGAGAATTAAGGCGGTCATTACCGAGGTGGTCAGGGCTAAAAATGTAGTGCTCTTTATCGATGAGCTGCATACGCTCGTAGGTGCGGGCGGCGCTGAGGGGGCTATTGATGCGGCTAATGTCCTCAAGCCTGCCTTGGCTCGCGGCGAGGTGCAATGTATCGGGGCCACTACTCTGGATGAGTATAGAAAACATATCGAAAAAGACGGCGCCTTGGAGAGACGTTTCCAAACGATAATTGTCGAGCCGCCGACAAAAGATGAAACGTTAGAAATACTGCGGGGACTGCAGGACAGATACGAAGCGCACCATAGAGTGCGATTCAGCGATGAGTCTCTGTATCAGGCTGTCGAACTGTCGACCAGATATATAACCGGCCGGTGTCTGCCGGATAAGGCCATAGACGTGGTCGATGAGGCCGGCGCTCGAGTGAGACTGAAGAATATGGCTGTGCCGCCGGATTTGACGGAAATAGAAGAAAAGATTGTCAAGCTGCAGAGGGAAAAAGATGAAGCAGTCAAAAGCGCCGACTATGAACGGGCGGCTGCATTGAGGGATGAGGCCCAGCAGCTTTTGAGCGAGAAGACAGCCCTGCATAAAAAATGGTACGAAGAGAACAAAGAAACTACCGGTGTAGTTGACACCGAGATTATTGCAGAGGTCGTAAGCAAGATGACAGGTGTTCCTTTGACGAGACTGGAAAAGAAGGAAACCCAACGGCTTTTGGAACTCGAAATCGAGCTGCATAAGCGGGTGGTTTCGCAGGACGAGGCCATTAACGCTATTGCTAAAGCTGTAAGACGTGCCAGAAGCGGAATAAAAGATCCGAATCGACCGATGGGCTCTTTCATCTTCCTCGGACCGAGCGGCGTCGGGAAAACTCTGCTTGCCAAATCGCTCGCTGAGTTTATGTTCGGCGATGAAAACGCGCTCATCCAAATCGATATGTCCGAATTTATGGAGAAGCACAACGTCAGCAGATTAGTCGGGGCTCCTCCGGGATATGTCGGATACGAAGAAGGCGGACAGTTAACCGAAAGAATCAGACGCAGACCTTATGCCGTCCTGCTGTTGGATGAAATCGAAAAGGCGCATCCGGACGTTTATAATATACTGCTGCAAATTATGGACGAGGGCAGGTTGACAGACAGTTTCGGCCGGCACGTTGATTTTAAGAATATCGTGCTGATTATGACCAGCAATATCGGCGCCGACCTGATTAAGAACAGCTCCGGTTTCGGCTTCGGGAAGAAAACCCCTGAGGCCAACTACGAGAAAATGAAAGACATGCTGCATAAAGAGGTCGAGCGGCATTTCAGACCTGAGTTTCTGAACAGACTCGATGATGTGATAGTGCTCAAGCCGCTGTCCAGGGAGAACCTGCAGACTATCGTAGAATTCGAGCTTGTAAAGGTGTTCAAGCGGCTGATTGAGCACGGCTTGAAACTGGAGCTCACAGAGCAGGCAAAGGAATTTCTTATTGACAAAGGTTACAATCCGGAATTTGGCGCAAGGCCGCTGCGAAGAGCGATTGAGCACTACATAGAGGATCCGCTCTCGGAGAGTTTGCTACAGGGACGATTCAAGCGAGAGAAGCTGATAAAGATTGACGTGCAGGACGAAGAGCACTTGAAGTTTGACGGTTTGAAGACAGATGATGCTGAGGAGAGCGAACAGCCGGTCGCACAACAGAATAGTGGGGACGGAAGCTGATTTTGAGCAGCGTTTTACGACTGGAAAAGATATCTACGGACCGAAAAAAGGATTAGAAGACGGGGGTGAAGCTTGCTTCAACTTTTTGTGCAGCATTTCAAGTTCTTGAGAGCTTTGCTGTTTAGCTAACAGGGACTCGAGCTTTTGTTTAGCTATCCACTCCACGCGGCCGTCAAGACGAAGGATAAGATATTTTTTGCCTAACAGCCATGAACTGTGGTAGTTTTCGGTGTAAGCCAGAATATCATCCGGCTTTGACTCGTAATTTATCCATTGAGCCCTGTAAATCAATTTGCCGAGCCTGACGTTCCCTTCCAATTCTTCTTTGATTCTATCGATATAAGATTCAGGAGGGACAGAGCCGTATTTTTCACGGTGCTGCAGGACTATTCGGCTGAGATGCTCCATTGCCCGCATTGACTCTGAACGGTTTACCCAGTTTTTAAGGTTAATCATTGCTGTGACGGCAACGGCTGTAACAACCATTACAGTTGCGGTGTTTGTTAATATGGCTTTTTGCCGTCTGTTCATATCTTGTATTTCGGCTGGGGTACGGTTGATGATTAATGCTTCATGATTTTATTTTTACCCTGCCGTTTTGAACGAGCAGCTTATCTTCTGCGAACAGTTTTATGGCCTGCGGATATGCGACGCATTCCTGCTCAAAGACCCTTGCGGCAAGCGTTTCGGGGCTGTCGTCATTTTTGACCGGGCAGCTCTGCTGGAGGATTATTGGTCCTTTGTCGTACTCATTCGTGCAAAAATGCACGGTGCAGCCGCTGATTTTGCACCCTGCCGCGAGGACGGCCTCGTGGACATGATGTCCCCACATGCCTTCTCCGCCGAAGCTCGGCAGCAGGGCCGGGTGTATGTTCATTACGCGGCTTTCGTATCGGGGCGGTATTTTCCACAGGCACAGCCAGCCGCCCTGGACGACGAGGTCAACGTTTGCGGCAACAAGCTCACCTTCGAGGTGTTTGCTGAATTCGTCGATGTCCGGATAGTCTTTTTTGCGAATGATTTTTACGTTTAGTCCGGCGGCTTTTGCTTTTTCGACGCCGGCCGCTTTCGATAGCGAACTTATTACGACGGCGACTTCAACGTTCAGTAGGCCTTTATTTATATATTCGAGAATATTCATTAATGTTGTTCCGCCGCCGCTAATCAGAACACCGAGCCGAATCGGCTTTTTGTTTTTTACAGTCGATTTTTGCTGGTCGCCGGGTTCGTCTTCGATATCCTGTTCGAGGTTTAATGCCTGGTTAACGAGGTCATCGGCCTGCTGGTTTTTGTTTCTGGTGATGTGTTTGACTTTGCAGCCCTCGAATTCGTTAATTAAATCTACGGCTTGCCGGAAAAGCGGTCTGAGTTGCTCGCTTTTTACCTTGTATTGGCCGTTAATCTGTTTTACGAGCAGTTCGCTGTCACTGAAAATCGTCAGCCGTTTTGCGCCGAGTTGCTTTGCGGCTTCGAGCGCTTTTACAAGGGCAGTGTATTCGGCCACGTTGTTTGTGGTCTGGCCGAGAAATAAAGCTTTGGATTGTATTTGGTTTCCATTAAGGTCGGCCAATATGAAGCCGGCAGCGGCCGGGCCTGGGTTGCCTCTGCTGCCGCCGTCTGTGTAAACGGTGATTTGCTCTATTTGCTTCGGCAATTATTCACTCCTTAAAACCGGTGACTGGTAATTGGTAATTGGTAATTACCGGTTACCATTTAACTATCATGCGAATCGCTAAGTACGAGTATCCTCGTGCAGCTTGGGCAGCGGATTATTTCGTCCTTGGAGAGGAGCAGGTTGACGGACTCAGCGGTGATACCCATAAAGCAGCCGCCGCAGCTATAGGCATCTGTTTTGTTCTCCTGTTTATCAACCACCGCCAATGCTTCGCCGTCGTATGTTTCTGCGACGCGATTGAAAACCTGCAGCGGTTCGGCAGGTATATCTTGCATTTTCTTGTCCCATTCAGCCTGGATTTCTTCGATTTCGGCCTCGTATTTAGCCGCCATCTGTTCAGCGTCTTTTCGGGTCTGCTCGAGCGCCTGTTTACGTTCATCTATCTGGTTCTGTATATTTTGGCGTTCGGCTTCGTCTGCTTCAATGTCTTTCAGCAGTTCAAGAACTTGGGCTTCAATTTTGGAGTTGTCGGCCTTGGTTGTGTTAAGCTGAGTCAGAACCGCGGCGTATTCCTTGTTTGTTTTTGCGGCGTTAAGGTGGGCCCTTAATTTGGCGACCTCTTCTTCTCTGGTTTTCAGCTCCAGTTCGAGGCGGTCAGACTGTACCTTGGTTAATTGAACCTCTTCTTTTTTGGCCTCGTATGCGTTTTGAAGACTTCTGACCTGGTTTTCCGCAATGATTACGTTTCTTCTGCATCTTGCAAGCTTTGCTTTTGCCGCCCGCAGCTGATTTTCAACACTCTGAAGTTTTATAAGGGCATTTAATATAGGTCCCATTTACGTCTTTCGTCCTTCGTCTTTCGTACTTAAGCCCTGCATTATGTCCATTTGTGTTTTAATCTGCAACAAAAATTTTTCTCTTTTTTTATTTTCGCTCGTCTCGCTGGCGAAGCGGGCGGGACGGAGTGTATAATGGCAGCCCTAAGGGCTTCTTTATGGATAAGCGCAGGATAAAAAAGATACTGGTAGGCGATTTCACAATAAAAAGACTGGTTCGGTCGGTCGTTTTTGTATGTGCCTGCCTGCTGCTTTTTGTATACTTCTTTTCCGACCGGATGATTTTCTGGGGGCAAAGCCAGCCATCGAGTTATGGAGACGGACCTGAAATTCTCAAGATTAAAACCAAAGACGGGGCGGAAATCTCCGCGCTTTATCTCGCTGCGCCGAACTCGGAATTCACCATACTCTATAGTCACGGCAACTCGGAGGATATCGGGGACATCCGCGGAGTTTTGGAGGCGTTTCGGGACAAGGACTTTTCTGTGCTTGCTTATGACTACCGCGGTTACGGCACGAGCGGCGGCAGGGCTTCGGGAAAAAACGCCTATGAAGATGTCGAAACAGTTTATGAGTATCTGGTTGGCAAACTTGGATGTCCCCCTGACCGAATTATTGCACTGGGCAGGTCGCTGGGCGGAGCGATTGCGATGCACCTTGCCTGCAGGGAGAAATTGGCAGGGTTGATACTTGAAAGCTCGTTTGTTTCGGCGTTTCGCGTGGTAACGCACGTTCCACTTCTTCCTTTCGACAAATTCAGGAATATCGACAAGATTAAAGAAGTGCAGTGCCCTATCCTTATAATTCACGGCAGAGATGACGAGGTGGTTCCATTCTGGCACGGGGAAAGACTTTTCGAAACGGCAAATGAGCCAAAACTTAAATTCTGGGTCGATGGGGCGGGACATAATGATTTGTTTTGGGTAGCAGGCGATAGTTACTGGGATGTGATTGGCGAGTTCACGGGTATTATCCGGGCAAACAGGCGGAAATTTTGAGTAAGTCACCTGTTTTAAAATTGGCTTTGTTTGGGTTTGTTTTAAGTAGTTCATAGTTCGTTGTTCATTGTTATTAGTCATTGCTGTTACTAAAGTTACAAGCATTTTTGGGGTTTTGAAAATTGGGTTTGTTTTGCATAATTAATATGTTTTGATTGATTTTTCCCCTATAAATAGACAATCTCCGTTGCCGAAATTTCAGCCACAGAGAAAAAAAAGAAAAGTAAATTGTAAACAACATTAATTGGTTATTATTAACCACTCATTAGTAATTCCTTTATAGAGAAACTGCCTTTCTACCCCCGCTACTTCGCTTTGGCGAAGTAAAACGACGGGGGCGAGGGGAATACATCCCCTCGTAATTGGAGGGACTTGCGCGATTGATGCGAAAATTGTGCCCATTTCGACGGTGATGTTTTGGCTAAGTCGTTGCAATTAAAGAAGTAAAAAAATTTATGAATTTTCAGAATTGAGCAAACATCTATCTGCGATTTTGATTGAAAAATAACTCTGCTTGTCGCGGAGACAAGTTATTCGCAGGCCGTTAGGAGTTAGAGAATAAATGCTTATTATTTTGTGCGTTTTTTTAAAAACACCGCACCGAGGCCGAGCAGTAAAAACGTGTCTGATTTATTCTAAGCAGGCTTCTGGTGGGTCAAGGTTACAATCAAACCAGTGGAAAGCCATAATCGCAAAGTCCAGCATATTCACCTTGCAATCGTCATTCAAGTCGCCTTTTATCGGCTCGGTGCACTCGCCTCTGGTGACAAGCAGTTGATAATCACCAGTATCGCCATTGAATCCAGCCACACGGATAAAATACGTTTTGCCCTTGACCACACTGGTAACAACTTTAGATTGCAGGTTGTCAGAGCAGTAGTCATCGTTGCAGGCAAGCTCTGTACCGCCGCAGGTGCTATAAACAGCCAGCGTGGTATCAAAATTGCTGCCGTCGGTTGTAATTGTAACCTGGCCGCCGGCATTTGGCTTATAGAAATGCCACGTATCAATGGTGTCATTATCCGCACAACTGCTTACATCGGTGCCTGTCGCTCCTGTGGTGGAACCGTTGTAAGGCGTGTCATCTACGACTTCAACGGCATCGAGGCACTCGTCATTAATTATGCTGTAAATACTCGCACCATAGAGTACCCTATTCATCATATCTTTCCAGACGACATAATTGCCGCTAATGGCAATACTCATCGTGTCCACGTCATTCGGAGAAACTATAAAACCATCTCTGGTAGCCAGGTCATACCCACAAAAGCCACCACACGGCGAATCTTCAAAGACGACATAGTTACTGTTTGGCGAAAGATGTGCTTTTACGGGCGTACAGCCGGGAGGAATATCAAACCCTTCTCCCATTGACAGGTCATAACCCCAGAGTCCAACCATCTCTCCCCAGACGACATAGCTGCTGTTATTGGAAATAGTTGCCGGGCCTACACCATATCCATATGTAGGGATGCTAAACCCTTCTCTCGTCAACAGGTTATAACCATGAAGGTCTTCGCTGTAATCCTTCCAGACAACATAGTTGCCGCTAATGGCAATACTCATCGTGTCCACATCATTTGGACAGATTATAAACTCACCTCTGGCTGACAGGTCATAGCCATGGAGTTGGGAAGTGGCGGACATATCCTTCCAGACGACGTAGTTACTATCCGGCGAAAGATTTATCGAGTCCGAGTATAAGTCGTTTTGAGAGATGACAAATTCTTCTCTGGATGACAGGTCATAGCCATAAAATTTATTGTCAAGGGGCATTTTTTTCCAGACGACATAGCTGCCGTTATTGGAAACACTCTGTGGTTCCACATTATTTGGACAGACGATAAACCCTTCTTTTGTTAACAGGTTATAGCCATGGAGACCAGCGTCAGGTGGGGATATATTTTCCCAGACGACATAGTTGCCGCTAATGGCAATACTCATCGTGTCCACATCATTTGGACAGATTATAAACCCACCTCTGGCTGACAGGTCATAGCCATAGAGTTGGTAAGTTGCGGACATATCCTTCCAGACGACGTAGTTACTATCCGGCGAAAGATTTATCGAGTCCGAGTATACGTCGTTTCGAGAGATGACAAATTCTTCTCTGGATGACAGGTCATAGCCTTGAAGCCTGGGAATGCCCCCCATATTTCTCCAGACGACATAGTTGCCGTTATTGGAAACAGTGGATGAGTCTGCATCACCCCACGTATTGACGGTAAACTCCTCTATGTTATAGCTCCACGCCTGTGCCTGTGTCGGGGCCAGCACCAGAACCATTGCCAGCATCGCTAATGCAAATACTTGTTTTTTCATTTTCTTCTCCTCCTTCCAAAAGTTGTTAATATTTTTATCGCACCTGCTGCGCAGAAATACCACAGTGAAACTTATGGAAACTCGAAGAATTGCTTATCCTCATCTTCCTACCTCTTCTCTTCCGCTCTTGCTATAAACCACTGCAAAAGCCGACACTATTATACATTTCGCTGGCTGAAAAGCAACGAAAATATGAGGCAGTTATTTCAGCGTTTTCTTCTCAACATTACCGCACCGAGGCCGAGGGGAAAAAGACGAAACGGTGCCTTATAAGCCCAAATCCAGTAGTATTACGGGTACAGAAAAGGCGGAAATCAGGCGGGAGAATCCGCCTTAGGCGTGAAGGCGGTTTTGAAGTCGTAAACGTCGTTGAAATCGTCGATAGAATCAGTCGGCTGGGCGCTCATCCAGCCGTGCTTTATCATCAGATAGACAATTTCGCCGAAGTCGCGAGTTGTTTTTATGTTCCAGTTGTTTAATACGAGCATTGCCAGCCCGCCCCATTTTTTGAGGGTTACTCTCTCTCTCGAACTGAGGTTTTTAAGTTAGCTCAACGAAAACGTTCTGGCGAGGCAAAAACCCTTGCGGAAATTGGGGAAATAGGTAAAGATGAGGGTGTAAAGCTGATTAATCCATTAATTTGAAAGGGAAATAAAATGGAACTAAAACTTGATGTTAAGACACTTGTGATAGGGATTGCGATTGGAGTTGTAGCTACCGCAGTGGTAGGAGCCGGCAGTGCGGACAAAACCGATTTCGGTATTGCCATACCTTCGAATATAGGTGACGGTGCAGCACTTGTAAGGACGGCAGACGACGGCCTCTTCATCGTTAGTGCAAAAAGCGGCATGGCGGTAAGAGTTTTGCATGCCGTCACAAGAGCCGAACCTGCGGATCGCAGGGAATCTAAAGGTAAGCCTTTTTACTTAACCAGCCCAAGCCAGGCCCAAAAAGCGGGTGGGGGATATTAGTTAAGACAAAACCACCGCAGGCGATGAGCATTACATTACGTGGTTTTTACTGGGGAAAAATGGCCGTCAGATAAAAATTTTTGCCTTTTACTGATAGTTTGCATCAAAGACAGGCTTCAGGAGGCAAAACCGCTGTTTTTATAGGGCGATACCGCAAAGCGGGCTTGATTTCTACTTAACCTGGTTTGAACTTGTGCCGATACAGTTATTGGAAGTTGTGAAAACTGTGTTGAGTTCTTAAAAAAAGGAGTGTTAAAATGGGGATACAAAACTGGTCGGAGGACATTATTCTGGTGGATTTGCCCCAGGAACCGGGTATGGGCGAAGAGCTTAAGACCGTTACTGAAATGGCGCGAGACAGAGGCGACTGTGATGTGGTAGTTGATTTTTCCGAGGTCGATATAGTGACCTCTTCAAGCCTCTCGAAGCTGCTGAAGCTGCGCAAGCTGATGGTTGATTGCGGGCACAGGCTTATTTTCTGCAACGTTGCTCCTGCAACCAAAGGCATTTTTACGGTAACCGGTCTTGATGGGATTTTTGAACTTGCGGACGACAAGTTCGTTGCCCTGGCAAGTTTGCAGATTGTCATATAACCGGAGACTAACGGGGGATTGACAGGCAGTTTGGTTTTTCGCATAATACAGCAAGGATTAATCATTGTTGAGCTGGCTACGAAAACCACTTAAGGCGGCGGTGTTCGTAATCTGCTCGCAAGGTTTGTGCAAAAGCGGGACAGTATAATGGACGAAGGAACTCTCCAGCAAATCGAGCAGGTAATAGGTTATAAATTTTCCAACCGAGAACTCCTATCCAAAGCATTCTCGCATTCCTCCGCAGTTGACGACCGTCTTTTCAGCAATGAACGGCTCGAGTTTCTGGGCGACTCCATATTAGGGGCGGTCATTTGCCGCGCCTTGTTCGAGCGGTTCCCCGGTTATATGGAAGGTGACCTGACGAAGATAAAGAGCATGCTTGTATCCCGCAGGACGTGTGCCCGCATTACGAAGCGTCTTGGCCTGCAGGAGTTTCTGAAAATCGGCAAAGGGATGGCCTCCAGCCGGGCTTTGACCAGCTCTCTTGCCGCCGGCTTATTAGAGGCCGTTATCGCTGCAATATATATTGACGGCGGATTTGGCGCCGCCGATGATTTCGTTTTAAGAATTTTCGCACCGGAAATCGACAGGACCGATTCAAAACAATCTCACGGCAATTTCAAATCATTGCTTCAGCAGCACGCCCAGCAGCAGTTTAATACCACACCTAATTATGTACTGCTCGATGAAAAAGGGCCTGACCACGACAAATGTTTCGAATCGGAAGTTGTTATAGACGAGCGTCATTTCCCAAGCGCCTGGGGGACAAACAAA
This sequence comes from Phycisphaerae bacterium, assembly GCA_028714855.1. Lineage (NCBI taxonomy): Bacteria > Pseudomonadati > Planctomycetota > Phycisphaerae > Phycisphaerae bacterium. The sequence continues at coordinate 243,330 of JAQTLP010000001.1, forward strand.
AAAGAAGCGGAGCAAAAAGCCGCTTTCAATGCACTGGTCGAGTTGGGTGTTCTTGAAGGCACTTTGCCGGATGTCGAAATCTAAATCCGCATGCTGCGGGTTTGGCAATCTTTCGACTCTCCGCTCAGGATGGTGAGCACAGTCGAAGCATCACAGGGAAATCAGCCATACCAGGGCGAACAAAGCCAATGCGGTTATAACAGAGAAACCAACGATGGATCCGAATAAAATCACCGTCTCTTTTAAGAAATTGTCGGTTGTAATAGTCGGCAGCTTCGTTGCTTTGTAAACAGTTGCTATCGCTGCTGATAAGGGCAGCAGCCAGAACATAGCCTGCGGATTTGCATGGATTTGCTCCGGCGCTGTAAAGGTCGCTAACACGAAAATATCTATTGCCGACATATTATTCTCCCGTTCGTATTTTTCCGAGATGGGCCAAAGAGACGGCGTTGATAATGCACAAGAGGTTAAGCAGCCCCGAGACCATCGTATATATCTGACCGATTTCGTTCGGCCAGCCGTAGACAGGATACGTTCCTCCGGCGGTGCGATGTGATATGAGTAAAACAATCGGCGGATTCATAATTTGTGCAGCCTTAACATACGACGGCGATGGTCCCTTGAAGTCAATTACGCCGATAGAACCGACGTATAATCCCAGGCAGAGAGTTAAGCAGATAGTAACGAATATAATTATTGCCCGTTTTTTTTCTTCGAGTACGAAATACCCAGCGCCCGGTATCAGCCAGCTCAACAGTCCGACAATCAGCAAAAGCTGCGTGCGGTTTTGGTTCGAAAGCCGTGCCATTAAAAATCTCCTTCGGGTTCCGACGGCGTATCAGAATCTACCGGTCCATTATCTTGCTCGACCAGTTTAAATTTCAGGCGCTTTAGTATGTTATCGGGGTTAAGGTGCACCGGCGCCAGAGACTGGGATTGAATAAAGTCTTCTTTGTAGTCATGTAATGCTTTGACTCTATCGTATTGTTCCTGGTTGAGGCGTTTAACCGAAATATTCTTCAAGCAGTAGTAGGACACATCCGGCTTGAATTCCACAACCATGGGCAGGGTGTCGATGGTGTTACTATCCTGCGGGACAAGCGAATACAACTGATTTATGAACAGGTCTTCCTTTTTAGACTTATTGATTAACAGCTGTCTAGCTGGATTGCCCCGGCTTTGCAGAATCGCCGTTTCCAGAGCCACGCTTGAGGCCCTCTGGAGATTGGTAAAGCTTTGCAGCTCGAATGCATTGGCATCTTTTAGGTCTTGCTTGTCCTGCTGCCCATAGAGCTTATTGAACTTGTCAACCGCACTCTCCCAGCCATTCTTCGCTGCCAGGCGGAGGAACTCTTCGGCTTTGTTTTTGGCGGTATCCATTGCCGAAAGTTTTTTTAGGTCTTCGGCCACTGCTTTTCTTACCGAATAAACATTTGCATCCGCCGGCGTTTGGCCTTCGTCGAATTTAATCGACCCTTTGGCGATGGTTTGATTTACGCTTTCCGGTTCGGAGGCCTTTTTAGCTTCTGTCGCTCGCATAATCGTCATTATTTGTGTGCGCATATCCATCGCCGGTCCGATATTTTCATATAATCTCGGCTTTGGTATATCAAACGGGCCAAGCTCGCCTGTTGCAAGTTCGTTGATTGCAAAGACGACCCGAGTCAATGACAACGGATTGTATCCATAGCCTTTGAGGAACAGCATCCCAAGGTATTTGTCCGTGAGAAGGTCTGACACATTAAGCAGCCCAGTCTTGCCCGTATATACCTTGATTTTGTATTTTTCGCTTAATTTTTCGGCAGCAGCTGCATAATCGCCGGCCATTTGCCTAAGCTGCTCGTCGGTGATTTTCTCGAACTCGATATCTGTCGCCTGCAGGCCGGCCTCGGTAAGAGTCCTGGCTTCTTGGAGGATTTTTTCCGCCTCGGTGTTTATTTTGTTTTGCAGCAGGCTTCTTGAAATGATACCTGCCACCTCGCCGTAGCTTCTGATTCGTCTGACAGGTGTCGAATTCGGGTCGTTTGGGTCCGAAGGAGTCGATACGGCGAATTCTACTCTATGTTTTTGGTAAAATTCTTCCGCATCTTCCTCTGTGGGAGGCGTTATTATCGCTGAAACCTCGTCAAGCTTGACGGCGATGTATTCAAGCTGGACCCTGTCGTCTAACTTATACCCAAAGCCGTAAGGATTTTGGTCGGTTACGTCACCGGCAAAGAAACTTTTGTATTTGTCGAATTGCTCAATTATTTCCTTTTCATCAGGTTCTTTCTGGTTTTTGGCAAACAAGGCGGGATCAATTTTTACAAATTCAACGTCGATTGTCTCCTCTTCCCAGCTTACGTTACACATTATCTGTGAGGTTGTAATATCTTCGCTCGAGCAAATCGTCCTGGCATACGTCAATATCGCCGTCAATTCGCTGAACGCTGTCAGTATTTCTTCTTCCGGAGCGCCTGTTCGGTTTGTTATTGACCCGATTATTTGGGGATATGAAGCGCCCTCGAAAAGCTGCGGTATTACTTGAACAAGCTGCATACCCGAAATCTCGTTCGATGCTTTTATACCGGCCAGATGCGCTTCGTTCTTCAACAGCAGCCAGTATATCTCGTTCGGCATCGAGTGTTTGTAAATATCATTAATTTGTGCCTCGCTGATTCTGTACCGGTTTGCTACTATCGTCTGTCTTATATAGGCGATTATCGTAGGCGAAACTGTCCTGTCGGGAAACAGCAGTTCGGCCAGCAGGACTCCATGTAAGTCGATGGAGCCAAATACCGGCACGTTTATATTTCTCAGGAGTTTATCTGCCTGCAGGAGTTTTAGAATTTCCAGTTCCTGCCGGGCCAGAGCCAGGTCGTAGTTTGTGATTTCCCTGTTGTCTGCGAAGTGGGCAATGGTTTCGCGCCGGTTTGTTCTTCTTCGGCCGAGCTCGGCGAAGAATTGCTGGCCTACAAAGCCGACGAATACGACGATGACCACAACAGCTATCACTTTATTTCTATTTTTTCGAATCTTTTTGATTAAATTCATAACTATGCTCCGAATTCGTACTAAAATTGCCGGTTCATATCGAGAAGATTTCCATTATGCAGTTTATCGCAAAATGGTGTCCTTTTCTGAAACCCTATAAGTATATTCAGCCGCCTCGGTTTTGCAAGGAAAATAGCGGTTTGTTAAAAACCAGGGATTTACAATATACGCAGCACACTATACGATACACGAATACGCACGAGGCAATACGGATAATGGAAGAATCACAAAAAAACGCGAAATCAGCCCGGGCATTTGCCAAGGCTGAAAGTTTGCTGCCGGGAGGTGTCAATTCGCCGGTAAGGGCCTTCGGCGGTGTGAATATCAAGCCGCTTTTTATTGCCGCCGCGAAAGGCTCGAAAATCTATGATATCGACGGCAATGAATACATCGATTACGTTGGCTCATGGGGGCCGATGATACTCGGGCACGCCCATCCGAAGGTAATAGAGGCTATACGGGCCGCTGCGAAAAAAGGGACATCTTTCGGTGCGCCGACACTGGCCGAAACCGCGCTGGCCGAAAAGATAGCCAACGCCTTCGATTCCATCGAAAAAGTGCGTCTGCTTAACAGCGGCACCGAGGCAGTAATGACCGCGGTTCGATTGGCGAGGGGTTATACGAAAAAAGATTTGATAATCAAAATGGCAGGCTGCTATCACGGCCACAGCGATTCGATGCTCGTCGCCGCCGGCTCAGGCCTTGCCGAGGCCGGCAGGCCTTTAAGCGCAGGCGTTCCGGAGTCAATCGCCAAACAGACCATTGTGATACCATATAATGATATTGATGCTGCCGAAACAGCTTTTCGGAAACACAGGGGGAAAATCGCAGCGATTTTAGTCGAGCCGGTCGCTGCCAATATGGGCGTGGTGCCGCCGGTTGAAGGTTATCTTGAGGAACTTCGGAATTTGTGCAATACCAACAAGGCACTGCTTGTCTTCGATGAGGTGATAACCGGCTTTCGCGTCGCCTTCGGCGGGGCACAGGAGCTTTTTGGGGTAAAAGCGGATATTACCTGTCTGGGCAAAATAATAGGCGGGGGCTTGCCTCTGGCGGCTTTGGGGAGCAGGGCAGATATTATGGATATGCTCGCACCGGCTGGATCTGTCTATCAGGCGGGGACGCTTAGCGGCAACCCAATCGCAACCGCGGCGGCTAACGCGACGCTGGATATTCTCGCAAAAGGCGACTGCTACAATAAACTCGAAACCAAATCAGCAATGCTGGAGGCAGGCTTGAATGACGTCGCCAAAGACGCCGGCGTAGCTGTTACAATCGACCGCGTCGGCTCTATTATGAGCTGCTTTTTCACGGACAAACCGGTGAAAAATTTTACCGATGTTCAATCAACTGATATAAAACAATTCAAAAGATTCTTTGCGGAAATGCTAAAGCAGGGTATTTACCTTGCCCCCAGCGCTTACGAGGCGATGTTCGTTTCCTTGGCCCATACAAAACAAGACATCGAAAAGACCATCAAAGCTGCGCGAAATGTGTGGTAACTAATTTTCAACCTTTATAATGAAACCGCCGTTACCTTTGAGTTTAATTTTGAGTGGTTTGCCGGTGGTAAGCGTAATTTTCTTCATATCGAATGAACGATTTCTGGAGCCATCGGTTATTAATACTCCTGTTTTGAAATTTTTAATAAAGGTGAGGTCGAGGTCGATACTTTTTTCTGTATCTTCGCCGTTTATACCGGCAATGAACCAGCTATTGTTGAATTTCCGTGCGATAACAACGAGCTTTCCTGGGTAGCCATCTATGAAGCGGGTATCATCCCAACGCGAGGGGACTTCTTTTATAAAATCTTTAACGTAATCCGGAACGGCGGCCATACCTTCGGGCGTTTGGGCGAAGTGCTGTATGCCGGAAGTAAAAATCACCGACAGGGCCAGTTCGAAGCCGTTGGTTGTCACTCGCTTTATGTTTGGCACTTCGGTGAAGCAGACCGGTGTGAAATCCATCGGGTCAAAAACATTCCGCGTGAAGGGCAGGACGCAGCAATGATTGGGCTGGAGGTCGGCATTATTCTGGTCAAAGGTTACATACTCGAAGCCCTTTACCGCCTCGAAGGTTAACAAATTCGGATAAGTCCTCTGCCAGCCCCTCGGCAGGGTTGCTCCGTGACAATTTACGGACAGGTCGAAGTCAGCCGCATCTTCAAAAATATCCTGATAATATGTCATCACTGATTGGCCGTCTCCGCCGAAGAAATCTACTTTGATTCCCTTTATGCCCATTTCTTTCAGCTTGCTGAATTCCTTAACGCGGGTCTCGTGGGTCAGCAGCTTATCTTTAGGATGATATGTAACGGTATTCCAGTTTCCCGCTGAGTTGTACCACAAAACAAGGCCTACCTTTTTGCCTTTGGCGTATTTAGTAAGGGCTTTTATTTTTTCGTAGCCGATTTGCGTATCCCAGTTTGCGTCAATCAGACAGTATTCCCACCCCATATCAGCGGCAAAATCAACGAATCTTTTCTGCACATCATAAACTACCGAATCATCCTTGAGCATAATCCAGCTCCACGAAGCCCTGCCCGGCTTTACGAATGAAATATCTTTCATTTTAGTAGGATTGGCCAAGTCGGTTCCCAATGTCGATTCTGCAATTGTTTTCAAGCTGTCGCCGATAACAATAATCCGCCATGGGGTGTACCAGGGCAGTTTCGATTCCGGGTTTACCGGCCCGCCGGGAAAAACTTCCGCAGACTGAGGGAAGCCAATGACAAATTCGTTGCCTGCCGAATCTTGTTTTAACCTGCAGCCGCAGTAGTTTCTGTCTGGCGCAGTTTCACTAATCAGCATCCAGTATTTGTCGCAGTTAAAAAGCGCCGGGAAGACCCAGCCCGCATCGTTGCGAGGTAATTTGTCTGCTTCAATGCCCTGCTTGTAATATTCTTCATACGAAGGTTGGGTCTGGCACCAGCCTGATTTTGCCTCCGCAATCGGCTGAATCCACGCCTTTGTGCCGGGGAGGAAATTAAACGATGTGGTTTCTTCTTTGATTTTTTTGACTGCTTCTGATTTTTCCGGGAAATGGTATCTGAAAGCGACGCTGTCATCGGAGACCTGGAAAATGACATCGATTTTTTCACCGGAAGCGGTTTTCAAACGAAAGATTCTTTTGTTGGCTGTGTATGAATAATGACGTTTTTTACCTTGCGCCATTTCGTAATCGGCTTTGATGATCTCAACATCCGATACCGATTCCAGCGACATGTTTTTGGAAAAGTCCTCGTCCTCTCTGATTAACCCTAATTTGGACTCTCCAATAACGGCTTTGCCGGCAAATTCAATACGGTAACAGGCGTTCTTATTATCGGATACCCGAAAATATACGGAGATTCTCTTGTCGGGACTGCTTAACGAGTACTCGTTTTCTTTTGCCGAACAGGGATTCATACAGAGTATAGAAAGCAGCAAAGCGAACGTTTTTCCTGCCATAAATAAATTCCTTGCACTTGTATTTACTGCAAAGCATAATAACAGCCGATATTATAAGCAATATTAAACACGGATTGTCAGGAGATACAAAAATGGATTTTGAACAGGAGCAGCAAAAAAATCTAATCGACACTACCGATTGTCTCGAAGCTATCAATGTCTTCAGGGGATGGAAAAACTTTTTGTTCGTAGTTGTAATACTTTGCCTGCTCTTATTACAGGCGTCTTTCTGGCTTGTAAATACCGGCTATGTTCCAACAGGAGAGATAAGCTGCGATAAGGCCGTTGCCGCCGCCGTTATCACAGAGCCGGTTGTGGAGGATGCGAAAGCGAAGGAAGATGTTAAGAAGGAAGATATTAAGAAAGCTGCGGAACAAGTGGCTGCGCCGAACGAGCCGGCCAAAACGGCGACAGAGAAGCCGCAATCCAAACTTGCCAATTTTCACTTTAAGATAGAATTCAAACACCTCACCTGGCTTATCAGTCTTGTCAATTTTGCGCTTATATTTGCGGCGATACTTTACTGTCTTACGATGCTGTTCAGCCTGAAAGTCTCACTGCTCGGGAGACTCGGCGGAATAAACCACATCAGCCGGGCGTTTTTCCTTTCGCTGGTTTTTATTGTTTTTCTCCTGCCCTGGCAGATACCCTGGCGGGAGTTTTTTGCCGGCGGGCTTTTTGGAGCAATGTACACCCCGGGCCAGTTACAGAGTTCCTTTGCGGCCCTCAAAGACAGCGGAATCTTCTATAAAACTTTTTACTATTTACGATTCAGCGGCTACTGGCTGATTGTGCTGTTGCTGCTTATCTTCTCATATATCCGCAGCTGCCGCTGGGCAAAGACCATTCTTCGCCGGCTTGAGGTAATATAGAGGCGGGGAGCGAGAATATTATTGCTGTTGCCGGTGCGCAGATTTTTGGGGTGAGGCCGTATTGCTGACGCTGTTGGCATCGGCTTTAGTGTTTTTTTCGGATTTGACACGGTTTGCGTCAGCAGTTGTTGTAGATGCGAGGTATTTTCTCGCGTAATCGGCGCTGGTCTTCATATCTTCCTTTTCCCAGTTGCATTTCAGAAACTTCTCATACCAGCACTTGGCGTTTTTCGGGTCTTTCAGGTGATAGTAACAGTTTCCAATATGGTAGGCCGTTCGATGTTTGTATTCGTAATAATCTGCGTATTCCCATGCTTTGTTGTAATACTCAATCGCTTTTTGGTAGTCCTTCTCGTTATAATATATGTTAGCCATCAGGCCGGCTGCCTGCGGATACTCAACGCTTTCCGGGTCTTCGAGAATTGGCTTGAGATTCTCCCTGCATTTTTCGTAATCCTTGCTTCGGTAATAACATTCAGCTAATTCCAGCCGGGCTGCGGGATAATCCGGTTTCAATTCGAGGGCACTTGAAAATGCCTGAATCTTTTGGGCCTGGTCACTAGCTTGCTGGCCGTCCTTCAAATATGCCCCGGCATAACAATTCGTTTCGATGAACTTTTTAAGCTCTATATTTATCTTTCCATAAGTGGCGCCCACTGTTTCTTCGAGGACCGGAAGCTCATAACCTTTTTCCTGGACGGCTTTTAAGTATTGCTCGATCTGGCCCGTTTCGTGCAGCCAGTAAAAAAGCGCTCTTGCAAAATGACAGCCCAAATTCCACTCATTAAATTGTTCTGTTGAGGATGCGAACAGGCGTTTTATATTGGGCCTGCGTCCCTCCTCCATTTCTTTTCTCAATATTTGTTCCCGCCATGGGTTCGGCCTGCCGACGTTTAGTTTGCCTTTGACGATTCGATTCTGTTCGCCCAAAAAACAGGCAAGCCCTTCATTAAACCACGTGGGAGAGTTTCGATAATTCAGCCGAATGAAGTGATGCGCGATTTCGTGAAAAAGCGTGCCCCAGCCGCTAAGCTCTCCGTCGTTCATATACCGATGCGTGTATATCGCCGGCATATCGGGGTCATAGAAGCCGTAATCGACTTCCGTCTTCTTGCCGTTTTTGTCGAGGAGATGCTGAGTGTCGGACTGTGTTTTGGAGTAGTAGATTGTCAGAGGTTTCTGCCAGCCCGTTTGAAAATACTGTCCCAGCAGATTCTCGTAATACGCATCGGCGTTTACCTGGACAAATTCCACGAAACAGGGGTCTAAATCGCTGGAGATTATAAAGTGGTCGCTTTTGTAATCTTCAGCAAAAGTATTTGCAGGAAACAGAAATGCGCAGCATAGATACAAGAATATTTGTTTCTTCATCTTTTGCAAAATTCCCGTAATGTGTTAATAAAAAGTCCGACTTCATCCCACTTAGGGACTATGCCGTGACACCCTTCGTCCGCCGACAAGCGGCGAACGAAGACTGGAGGCGGGGGGATTCGAACCCCCGTCCCGAGATGCTTCAAGACAAGCATCTACATGTTTAGTCGCTTTATTTACTATTTTCGCCTTATTAAGCGCCAAACGACAGGCTCAAAATTCAGCTATTTCGGGATTAAGTCTCACCGCACCGGCCCGAAAAACCGACTTGGCCAGCCTGCTTTTTTACGCCCTTGCCTAACCCACAGGCAAAGTCAGACAGGACGAGCCGCTAAATTAAGCAGCCATTTGCAACTGGTAGTTGCCAATTAAAGTTGTTGCCGGAATGATTAGCCAGGCCAACCGGCGTCCTGGACATGCGTCTTGGCTCTCCGTCATCCGGTCGAAGCCTTTCGCCCCCGTATTAACTTTTCAAAAATTCCGCTTTGTGGTTCGATGGCGCATCCGCAATCGTACGATGTATTATATCGTTTATTGCTGTGATTTGCAAGACAGGTTACTGTTTAAATAAGCCGGCGAGGAAAGATTTCAACTGCGGAGAGTCTATGGTTGTAGAACCAGTCTTTTGCTGAAGCTCTTTAATATACATCATTGCCAGTTGCGAGAATATCGCGCCGGGCCTGGTATAGCCGCATACGATATAATGCGGCCCCGGCTTCGATTCGCCGGCTTCCTTCTCAAACGTCGGCCTGACGCTTTCAGGGGTAATAAGGGAATTGGCGTGCTGGAACACGACCTTGTCCATTACCTTATAGACTTCTTTGCTCTCTTTGACTAATCCGTAATAATCGAGAAGCTGGGCGAGCACATAATTCGACGCTACCCAGACGTCCTTCCCCTGGTCCGATTCAACGGGTTTGCCGGTTTGTGTCCGGGCGGTGGCCCAGCCGAGAGGATTGCGGTTATTTGTGTAAATCGTTTTCAGAATCACTCTTGCCTTCTCGGCGGGGATAAACGGCTCTTCCCCGATTAGTATCAAATACCACAAGCCATCGAGCTGGTTAGTCCAGACGTCCGCGTTTGTCTTTCCCGTGGCAAAGTCAACACAGGTAGCGTAATACTGCATCCGCTTGCCTTTAACTTTCTTGTCTATCCACAACTTCTCGTAAACGGCAAAGCTCTTTTCGAAAATCTCTTCGTATTCCTTTTTGGCTTTTTTGTCTCCCATCATATCCGCCATCTTGCTCATTGCCTTGCAGACAGCTAAAAAACCATTTGTGCAGTAGGAGTCTATCCCGAACAAAGTGATATTATCGAAGGTGTTCTTTACCTCATCGGGATTACCTTCGGGGATGCCGTCACCGTCCAGGTCGAGCTTTTCTAAATATTCGAATCCGAATTTAAGCGTCTCCCAGTTCTTCTTAAGGAAATCCGTATCGCCTGTGTATTTAACGTTGCGCAGCACCCGCAGCGCGATTTTGGGAAACAGGTCTATCCAGTAATTTGTGTTATACCAGGTGTATTCGCTTTTATTCCGCATCGGATTGCCGAAGGTCAAAGCGGTCAAATCGTGATACAGACTGCCCTTTATTTTCGTAGGCGCTTTTACGTGGGTCAGCGATGTGCCTTCGTACTCATCCGGATGATCCGTGAAATGCTGCCGGGCCTCGGCGAAAGATGCGTGGGTATGATAGAACCGCTCCGTAAGATTTTCGTCCAGTATCGAGTCGACGAACTGCTGGCAGATTTCCCTCTCAACATCCGGGAACAGCATCAGCAGTATCATCGAAAACCAGTCAACGTCCTGCGAGTTGACATAAGGATAATCGAAACATTCAAGGAATCTTGCCACGTCGTTGCCGTCCTTATCCACAATCCACGCCGCCGCGTTCGACAGCGGGAAATGGAATTCGTTGACAATCAGTCTCAGCAGCATTAACGCGCCCTTGGCGTCTCCTTTATAGGAAGGACTCTGCTGTATCAGCTCTAACATCTTGTTTTGAATTGCGATTGTCTTGCTTAGCCATTCGGGATATTTATCGAGCGCTAATTTGGCCATATCCTGCGCTCTGGTGTCTGCGTTCTTGAAGCTTTTGACGTATTTGCGGTCAAATGCCGTCCCGTCCGCATACCACTGCTGCGGGAAGTCGAAAACGATTGCGACCGGTATCTTCTTTGTCTCTTTCGGCTTTAACGTGAAGGTAATGCTGACCGCTGCGCCGTAATCGTGATTGACTTTAGGCCCGAACTTTTCATAAAAGCCGCCGTCGCCCTTCAGTAGCAAATCCTGCCTTAAGCTGTTTAATCTGAAATACGGTTGCGTGTCTATCGTTACCCCGTCCATCTCTGGCACCGCTATAACCATTTTCTCCGGACTCGGCCCAGCTTGTTTAGAATCGAAACACGAGCTTTCCGTACTGCCCATTATCACGCCTCTTACCCCGGCAGAGCTGAAATCCTCGTGGACGTGGCCTTTCAATTGCGCCGAGCATATAAAGGCGGTGTCCTGGTCAATCGGCCGGTATTTCTTCTCCTGCAGGTTTGCCAAACTCGGCCGCGGTATCACTAACGTAATCTGCTGTGCCTGCTTCGAAGTGTTCTCGACCTCATACTCTTCGACGCCGATAGGCATCAGAGTTTGTTCGTTGCCGGAAAGGAATGGGCTGATTAATCTTCTCGTAACTGTGGCCTTGCCCAATTTGTAAGACATATCCGTCATTGGCGTTGCCAGAGAAATCGTAACACACTTTACATCTACCGGAGCATAATAATAGCGTTCCGATACGGGTATATCATCGTGGCTTTCCGATACCTGCGGCTTTTTTGTCGTGAGCATTACCGGCTTCTCGTCGTTTGGCGGAAGGCAGCCCGCGGCGGAAATGCGGACAATCGGAGCGGAAGCGAACTGCATCGCCTTTTGATTTATATATACCAGCCGTCCCGCGTCATTGATGCGGTTGTATAAACCATCGGGAGATATGCCTGCCGAGCAGGTTGGAGCGCCTTGAAGAAAAATAGTCAGAGGGAAGTCCATTGTCTTTGACATTCCCTGAAAATGCACCGACATCTTGTTTTTAACGTAAATCGCGGGTATCTGTGCCCCCGATATTGTGAACAAATCGCTCATCTTTAAGCTGCTCGCTTTAGCCATTTAACGTCTCCTGTTAGGTTTAATTTCCGCGGTTTCCGCATTTTTAGCGGTTAAACAGCGGTAAAACACAAAATAATACCATATACCACCCTGCCTTTCAAGCGTTTTTTGACGCGGATAAACAGGGCCTTGACAGTTAAGCACATTGGAGAGAAAATAGAGTGAGGTTGTCTATATCTGTTTTTAATGGGAGCAAGATAATATGGCAAAGGCGCTTATAACGAATATATGTCTTTTCGCAGGGCTCTTTATTTTAACTGGCTGCAAAGCAGGCGAGGTGCCCGACTCCGGCTTCAATCCTAACCCCGAACGGATGTCCAAAGATGCCAATGTGCCCTTCCAGCGCACCTACTGGAACGACAAATTCGACCCCAGGGCCTACCATAAAATCTTCATCGCCCCTGTTAATACTGACCACGTTATGGCCCAGAAATTCTGGGAGCAGATGAACCTCGCCAACCTCGATAAGGAAAGGCTTCAAGAAGACGTCACGTCGATGGCAGACTATACGCAGCACTCATTCACGCGGGCTTTCATGAAAGACCCGAGCCGTCGCTTCATAGTAGTAAATGTCGCCGGTCCCGATACGCTGATACTCGAGATGGCCCTCGTGCAGTTGGTGCCGTCAAGGGCGGTATTTGCCGCCGTCGGCTGTGTTTTTCCAAGTATCCCGGCAGTGGTCGGCATGACCAGCGGTGTGGCATCGAAATCACAGGACGTCGGCAAAGGCGTGGTCGCTATCGAAGGCCGCTTCAGGGACGGCAAGACCGGCGAAATCATCGGCATGTTCGCCGACTGCGAGCACCCGAAATCGGCTATTCTCGATTTGAAGGCCCTCAACTGGTGGGCCCCCGCCAAAGTAATCATCGACGACTGGAGTAAGCAGTTAGTCGAGGCCGCCAATGCGCAGCCCGGCGCCACGGTGAAGGATTCCCCCGCCTTTGAGCTCCTCGTGTGGTAAATTACGCAGATTCACCCTGCGGCTGAAAAAATCAATCAAAATCGTTGGTAGTTGCACACCTAAAATCCATTTTTTCAAAAAGTTTTTATCCCTTTAATGGCAACGACTTAGCATAAATCGCACCATCCAAAACCCTGTATTTTTCGCATCAAACGCGCATGTCCCTCCAATTACGAAGGGATGTATTCCCGTAGCCCCCGTCGTTTTGCTTCGCTTTTGCGAAGCAGCGGGGGTAGAGAGAAAGCCTGCCCTGTGGGATGCGCCTTTTGCTATCCCATCGGGATTTTCTCTTGAAATGAAAACCCTTTAAGGGATTAACTAAAAACTCAAAACTAAGTGGAGCTTATCATGGCAACTGACGCCAAAATCCTCTAATAATTTAAAACAAAAAATTCTACCCTGAACAAAGTCGTAGGGTCAAAATCAAAAACCACCGCCACTGCTTACTCAATTTTACCCCATTTCAGGCCCAGCAAAGGCCGAAAAGACTGATTTTTGCAGCAGGATGCTCTGGTATTATATTTGCCATACGCATAATAGGCCAAAAAAAACAGGTTTTTCCCTATTTACAAATTTATGCACTAACTATATAATTGCCGAAGAGTGGATATAGTCGATCTAAGAAGCCGGATCATAGAGGAAAAATAGACAGAACGATGTCGAAAAAGAAAACTTCGTCTGAATTGAAAGCGGAAAACCGGTTACTTCGTCAGTTCAATATATCGAGCGTAGTTGCTTCTGTACTCAACAATCTTATGAAGTATGGAACTGTATGTTTCGTGTTCTGGATGCTTTACTGTTGCGTTGACTCTCTTTCAGGGAAGATAACTGACGCCAATATCCTTGTGAAATTCTTCGGAAGCCTAAAGGCAAATAACGGTGTTGCTTATATTTTTGGTGGTTGTGGTCTTCTTTATGGCATGGGTGAACGAAGATTACGAAAAAGAACGATAGGACGGCTGGAAGGAAGAATTCAAAAATACGAACAACAGCTCGATCCCAATCGTAGTTCAAGTAAACTTGGAGCAGATGGAGACACAAATCCAAAAGACCGCTCTTAAGAGGTGATAAGATGACAAATGATACATTATTTAATGCCGCCTGGAGTTTGTTGGCTATTATGGCAATAGCATATATTGTGTTTTGGCGGTATAGGGCATATAAGCTAGACGCTTTTCGACAAGACATCTTTGATTTGCGAGATGCGCTGTTCGACGAGGCCCAAGAAGGACTGATATCATTTAACCACCCGGCTTATGGAATGCTTCGAGAGTTTATGAATGGTTTCATTAGATTCGGTCATCAATTATCTCTTTGGCAGATTCTAATATTTTTATTCTTAGCACGAAAAGAAGACTTTGCTACCAAATCTTCCTTTGAGGAGAAATGGAAAAAAGTGACTAGCGACCTTATGCCATCTGTGAAGGAGCAGTTAGATAGTTATCGCTTAAAAGCGCACTTTGCCATTTTCAAACATCTTATTGCCACAGCGCCTGGACTGATTTTGACTATTGTGGTGCCATTGCTGCTTTTGTTATTTATGAAGATTATTGTAGAACGATTGAAAAACTTTACTAATCCACCTATTGATTCTGCGGCACTAACACTAGGGCAGGCGTAACCTACGGAATGTCTTTTTTCTTTCAGTGTGCAGTGTGATTATACGGCAATTTCAACCCCTTTTGCCTCATTTTTACCACTCGTCAATGTCCAAAAAAACTATCAATTTAGGCAATCTATGGCTTGCAGAATTTTCAATCAAAAGCGCAGGTAGCCAGCGGCAAATCCTGAGATTTTGTAAGTTTTTTTTAATTCTTTAAGCGCAACGGGTTAGCAAAAATCTCTCCTCCGAAAATATCAGAATTTTCGCATCAATCGCGCATGTTCGTTCAATTATAGGGGGGATATTGGGCCATACTATTTAACGGAGGTTATGAATGACATATCCAATGTTAGCTGAAATAAGAGAAGAAATTGTACCTGACAACATTTGGACGCTCGACGACAAACTTGAAGAGATACTGAAGCGACAAATTAGCTCTTTGCCATCTCCCAGTAGTTCATCCGAAGCTGAATGCACATATCCCATAGACAAACCAAGCTTACGCGGTTTTCTTGACAGGCTTTTCGCAAGGCACTTCTTTCAAATTCAAAATGCTATCTTACAGCAAGACACTTTTGAAAGGCTTGTCTCTGCGGTGCAACGTAGAAATATTACTATAGCTGACATCGGTTGTGGCCCTGCTGTGGCCAGCACAGCAGTCCTTAATATTGTGTCGAAGGTATGTTGCAAGCTTAATAAAAACATTTGCGTCAATATAGCCTTAAATGACATATGTATTGAAGCTTTAGCCGTTGGAAGGAAAATGCTGGAGACTTACGCAAAACATTTATACGGCATAAACAGGTTAAATGTTTTGGCGTTAGATACACCATTTCCAGGCAGCATGGTTCAGCTTCGCAGAATATCAAGGATGCTTGGCCCGTATGACATATGCTTTTTGCCATATGTGCTTGACCACGTAAAGGAAGATTATTCCTATGAAAACATATGCCAACAGCTTGAACTACTCGCAGGGCTTTGCAAGCCAACAGGTTTCATTCTAAATCTTCAGGATAAGTTCAGAGAAAGCTTCGCTCGTCGCATTGGATGTTTATTAAAAACTTCTGTTAATAAACTTAATTTGCGCCAGAAAGTTTATGACAGCACTAATTCCTGCGATGAATATTCTTACGATTATTTCAGAATGGCAATTTTCCCCAACCAGAAATGTTACGGCGTTGAGAGCAGGTTCTGTTTGCAGAGGCATGCTTTCATTCCGAAGCTGTCGCAGATTTCGAGGAACGGCTTAACAATATGTTCTTGAGCGATATTGTCCGGCAGCCGCCAGGCGCCGCTGCGGAAAGTGAGTTTATCAGGGGCAGCGGCATACTCATAAACCTGTTTAAGCCGCTGTATTGCTTCGGTCATCGGTTTGTATCTTGGGGCGACAATTTTTGCGACGGAATAAACGATATGCAGCACGCCGGTGTCCGCGGCAAAGCTTATAAGTTTTTCCATATCCGCCAGACTTTGCGCATCCGGCAGTTGGAAATCGGCCAGGAATTTACCGCCCGGCAGCGGATTACGCGGCAGCAGCGGGTCAATACGCAGCACGACAGGTATATCGTTTTGTCGAAGTCTCTTTATC
Source organism: Phycisphaerae bacterium (assembly GCA_028714855.1). Taxonomy (NCBI): domain Bacteria; kingdom Pseudomonadati; phylum Planctomycetota; class Phycisphaerae; species Phycisphaerae bacterium. The sequence goes on from JAQTLP010000001.1 coordinate 259,358, forward strand.
GCGGCTACTCTCTGTTCAACAGCAGGTGCGCCGGGGTCGTAAAACTTTGCGCTATCCTCATCCCAAAAAGCGAGCGAGACCTCTACGCGCAAGGCGGGGATTGCTTCGCTATTAAACAGGTCTTTCCGCGGGTGGTCCGCCGGCAAAGACGCAAGCTGCTTGAGCGATTCGAGATATTCAGGCTCTGTAAGTACCGCTGGATTTTTTGTCAGGATGGTAATGCTGGTAAAGTATCGGCGGTATTGCCGCAATTGCTGAAGAGTATAAAGCGCGAATCTTTGCCGCAGTTCGAGGGGCTGAAACGCGTCTGTGCTGTTGGACAAATGCAGCGGAGCGGGCGGCAGGTTAAACTCTTCGATATCGGCAAGGTCTTTGAGCAATTTCTTTTTGAAGTCGTCTTTGCACCTGGCCTGGCTTGGCTCGTAGCCCTGCGCGTAGCAGTATTTGCACCCGTGGCTGCAGCCGGCGTAAACATTGATGCAATAGCGATGGCCGCTGGGGAAATCTTTCTGGTCGGCGAATGGACAGTACCATTTGACAACGCCGGGCCTTGTAACGTCGACGACCTGCTTATTCGACTTGTGCGGCAGGAAATACCGCGCCAAAGCCGCTCGCTGTGCCGGCGGAAGCTTATCGAACACGGGTTTGTATTTCGTGTTGACTTTTTCGGCGATTTCCAGTCCCTCTGCGAGATCGGTACTGAATAATCTCATAATGGTATGATACCGTATGTGTTGTGTAATTGTCAAAACTGAAAACAAAACCGCCGATGCTGTTTTTCAGCATCGGCGGTAATTTAAGTTATCTGTTTAATTCGCTATCAGCAATAAGACAGGCCGACAGGCGCTTTCTTCGGCGGGGCCGATACGGCTGATTCTTTCTGGCCGACGAGCTTGATGGGGAGCTTAGTCTTCGGGTTTTGTTTAATCTTGCCGAAGAGCATTCCAACGGCGGCTTTTATGGAATCGGGCGTGCCGGAGAAGTTGCAGACGACGGCGTCGGCCTCGGCGGTCGTGCCTTCCACGTACGGGAAGTTGGTCATAACGACCACTTTCTTGCCCATTTCCTTGAGCTTCTTGACAAGCAGCCGGTTATTGCCCGTCTTTACGATTCGAGCGTAATAGTTGGTCATAACAACGGTGTCAACCTGCTCGGCCAATTTGAGGCATTCGGCGAATTCTTCTTCATCGGCCGCGAAGCCGGTATCGACCAGAATCATATTCTGCGTGTATTCAATCATATCCTCGCAGAACATATGCTGATGCATATAGGGGTCTTTGCCGCAGAACTCGTAAGGAATACGCTGTTCGATTACGAGCAGTTTCTCTTTGGGGCTCAAGGGCAGTATCCTGTTGTTGTTTCGCATTGTCATCAGGGCTTTCTTGGATACGTCCCAGCAGAAATCGACGACGGGCTTGCTCATAGCGAATTTCTGAGCTTTGTCGGGGTTTTTCTTGCCAGCCGATTCAAACAGGCCCTGTTCATATTTCATTCTAAGAAGATGCGTAACGGCCTCATCGAGTCGCTCCATAGAGAGGAAGCCTGTTTCAACGGCCTGCTTGATTCCGAAGAAGCACTGCGAGCGGGACTCGTCGTCTGCTTTGAGAAGGATTGTGTCGCAGCCGGCCTTTATTGCCATTGCGCAGGCCTGCGGAAGCGGCCATTGCTTGAGGATTGCGGCCATTCCGATAGCGTCGGAAACAATGACGCCATCGAAGCCAAGCTCTTTTCTCAGGAGGCCTGTGAGCAGTTTTTCCGACAGTGTCGTCGGGTATTTATCGTCGAAGGCGGGATAAACCGAATGGCCTGTCATAATTGCCATTACACCCGCTTCGATAGCGGCTTTGAAGGGGACAAGCTCTACTTCCCACATTCTCTTTTTCTCAGCCCTGATGATATCGAGGACATCGTGAGCGTCGGTCGCGGAGTCGCCTCTTCCGGGGAAGTGCTTTGCTGTCGCGGCGATTCCGCCATCCTGCAGACCTTTTACGAATGCGACGGCGTGTTTAGCGCAAACCTCCGGGTCGTCGCCGAAAGACCTGACGCCGATTTCCGGGTTCTTGGGATTGATGTTCACGTCGCAGACGGGCGAATACATCTGTGTCACGCCGATATTGCTGAGCTGCTTGGCGATGGTGTTATTGATTTTGTAAGTCATTTTGGGGTCACCGATAGCTGCCATACCCATCGGAGGCGGGAACTGCCTTATTCCGCCGGACATATAATCGTTCTTGAAGTCGCCTTCGAAATCGATGGTCATATGAAGAGGAATTTTGGACGACCTTCCCAAGGCGATTTTCTGCAGTTTGTTGAGGTCCTTGGTGTAATCGCCGGGCGTTATGCTGATGCCGAAGTTTTTGCCGGCGAAATAGGTGCTCGATATTTTGAAATAACCTTTCGGGGGTTTAAAGGTCTTGTCAACCTGAGAATTGCCCCAGTAGAGGTTTTTGCAGGTCTCGACCGCGTATGGTTCGAGGCAAAGTCCGCCGCATTGCAGTCTTGTGATTTGCTCGATACCGCTGGGGGTGAGCATTGCGCCTCGCCGGGTAAAGGTCAGAAGCTGGCCGACTTTTTCGTCCAGCGTCATCTTTGCCAATTTTTTACTGACAAATGCATCTCTTTTTGCATTGCTTTTCTTCGCCATTTTTCATCTCCTGTTTTATGCTACGGTTTATTCCCATTTACCTTTATTATCAGGCCCGACCCAGAATTCACGCTCTTTTTTCCAGCCGGCCTCGTCAATTTTCAAATCTTTTGTTTTCCATCCCGCCTTAATCCGTTTTGTCAGCTCATTGAATCCCTTATTCCACGATAACCCGTCTGGCACGGTAACATTCATACTGCCCGCGGCGTTCGCGTATCGTAAGCAATCCTCGATTGAAAGCCCGCGGACGAAAGCCGAAAGGAATCCGGCAATTGCCGAATCGCCTGAGCCAAGCGCTCCGACGAATTTGTCTTCCTGATAAACCGGGAACCACAGCTCGCGGTTCGCCCAGTTGTCGAGGTCCTTGCAGCCGGCCGCGCCCAATCTCTTGAGCAGGTTTTTGTCGCCTGTCCTGATGTATAAGCCCCTGTGGCCGCATTTGACCATAGCGATGGGCGTTCCCATATTAATCATATCTTTGCCCAGGTTGGAAATTTCTTTAACGGTCATATGGTCAAGAACGCTCTCTTTGGGGCCGAGTTTAGCTTTTTTCTGCAGGAAAATGTCCTTATGGAGGAAGTAGAGTATCTCTTCTGCGCTCGGCACCATAATATCAGAAAGCGGAATCCAGTCCTTTAGGATCGCCTTCCAGTCAACCTGGCCCGCGTAGCTATTAACATCGGGAAGTGACAGGTCGAGCGCGGTTGTTGTTCCTAATTCCTTGGTCTTTTTGAGGATTTTTGTCAGTTCCGCGCCGGTGTTTTCGTAAATCTTTCTCATCCACGGCGGATAGCCGAAAAGCATCAGTTTGGAGCGTTCCACAATGTCCCAGTCCATATCATCATAGATGAATGTATCGTTTGCCCCGCAATGATGCAGATAAAAACGGTCTATGCCTGGGATGCAAATAGCGATTGTATATGAGGTTGATTCGCCTTTAACCTGATGGATGCCTTTGAAGTGCCCCTCGTGCTCCTCATACCATTGCATAATCTGGTTGCCGAAGTCGTCGTCGCCGACCTTGCCGATAAGCTCTGTTTTTACGCCCAATCGGCGAATGGATACGCCGGCATTTGTTACCGGCCCGCCACCCACAACGACGCAATTGCCCATATTAATCATTTTGCCGGGCACAAGGACGTCGGTCATTTTGTCAACTTTACCATCAATTGTAAAAGCCGGTATCAGGTCAAGGCAGGTATGTCCTGCGGCCACGATGTCAATATCTTTATTTTTTGCCACTTTTTGAGCTCCTTACAAAAAAAACAAGAAAGGGAAATATACCTTATAATTTCTCTATGTCAAGAAAAATTGATAAAGCGAAGTATCACCCTGATTTATCAATATGCCCTAATCGAGGCCGGCCGGAGATTCGTGTTTTGCGTATCTGCGGCTTTAATCCTCTTAATTGGCCTTCACTTTGTATCTAGGCTGTACTCGAACCAGTCGAAATCGGCCGGTTTTGTGCATTTTTGACCGTTGCCGGCGGCATACATACCGAAATACACGCCGGTGAAGCACATCCCATAGTCAAAACCTATCGTTTCGACGGACAAGTCTTTCGTCGGGGCTGTGCCGAGACTTACGGATTTTCCGTCTTTTGGTTGATAGAAAAATTCATACGTCAGCGGCATTGCTTTGACCGATAATATGACCGGTCCAGGCTGAATATCCACGTATTTGACTGGTTCGACCAATTTGCCGCCGACGGTTTTTCTGAGAAGAACCTTGCGCGAACCATCCTTCGTCGTTACCGCGATTTCGTAATGATGCCTGTCATCCTGCCGGGCCACAAGGCCGGCCTCTTCGTTTTCACTGGCAGGGTCGAATTCAATCAGGGTTGAGGCGACACAATTGAAGTCAGTTTGCCTTTGTCCCACGAAGGTCGGCGTATCCTTATCGCTCATAGTAACGCCGGAACCGTGAAGACGCAGGAATCCCTGCCGTTCAGTAAGGGAATAATTACTCTCAACAGGATTTCTGAGATAATTCCATTTCAGCGCAAGTTGTTTACTATCGAAGTTGTCCCTTGCAGGGTCTTTCGGCCAGGTATGCTGCTTTAGTTTCGGCGCCGACATTACTAAACTAATCGTTCCGGTTTTATTGACGACGGGCCAGCCGTCTTCGAAGGCGACGGGCGCGAGGAAAGTTTCTCTTCCGATGTGATGATAGTAGCCACCTTTGGGCCTGATGGCCAGGCAAACCAGCCACCAGCCATCGGGCGTATTAACAAGGTCTGCGTGTCCGACGGCGCGGATTGGATTGCCATCGAGATTACGATGAGTAAGGATAGGATTGTTTGGATTCGATTCGAACGGTCCCCATGGCGAATCGCTTCGGGCGATGGTTACACAGTGACCATAGCTTGTTCCGCCTTCTGAAACCATCAGGTAGTATTTGCCGTTAATTTTATACATATGCGGCCCTTCGGCCCAGATGCCGCCGGTGCCGCCCCATATTTTTTTCAACGGGCCTTCGAGTTTGCCTGCTTTGAGGTCAATCGTGGTTTGACCGATGTAGCCATCGGCCTGACCTTCGTGGCGGATGTAATAAACCTTGCCGTCATCATCGAAGAATAGTGACGGGTCCATTCCCTGATTGTCGAGCCAGACCGGCTCAGACCATGGGCCTGCGGGGTTTTTGGCGGTGACGTAGAAATTGCCGCCGGCATCGACGTTGGTCGTTATCATATAGAACGTGCCGTTATGATAGCGAATCGTGGGGGCATAAATACCGCCGGAAGCCCTCATCTTGTCAAGCGGGAGCTGGCCTTTGCGCGTAAGGCAATATCCGATTAGCTGCCAGTGAACGAGGTCTTTGCTGTGCATAACCGGGACGCCCGGGAAGTACTCGAACGTGCTGTGCACGGTGTAATAATCATCGCCTACCCGGCAGATGCTCGGGTCGGGAAAGAATCCCGGAATAACAGGATTCTGGAATGTTTTGGCCTGCTGCTTAGGCATTAAAACGGATAATAAAGTGTCTGCGGTTGAGAGTAAAGTATCTGCTGCAAAACGACCAGATTTCAAAGCTGCGGAATATAAAGTGTTTGTTACAAAACAGCCGGATTCCAAAACTGTGGAGAATAAATTGCGCACTATACAATCCCGCTTTTTGCCCGTGGCAGTTTTAATAACGGCGAAAAATGCCGGCTTGGGTTTGTAGTTGCGGTCGAACAGAAGCGGGTAGTTGGTGCGTCCCCTTACAGGCCAGTTGTTGAGCCAGCTTGTTTTATCGTAAACGCCCCAGAGAGTTACCCTGCTGATTTTGTCGGCGTGTTTAAGGTAAAGCGAGAAAAGCTCGGCATAACGGTCCGCAAGCTTTTTCTGCATATCTTCGGGCAGGCCGTCGGGATAAGGATTAAGCTTTTTATGTAATTCTGTATGTGAACCGATGTCTGCACCCCTTTGGTCAAGGGCCGCCGGCAGGACGTCAATACACATCTCTGTTACCATAATCTTTACGCCGGTTGCTGAGACGGCATTGATAAAATCCTCAACGTTTTCGAGCGAAGGGTAATCAGGAGGCAGTCGCCAGGCCTGAGCCTGTATGCCAACGCCGTTGATGGGGACGCCTTTTGCCTTGAGGTCTTTTACGAGTCGCACGCAGCCGTCACGTTTAGCCGGCAGTTCAAGGGAGAAATCATTGTAATACAGCTCGGCGTTGGGGTCGGCTTCGTGAGCGTATTCGAATGCCTTGGCGATGAAGTCTTCACCGATGATTTCCAGCCATTTGCTCTTTCGCAACTGTCCGTTATCATCGAGCGCCTCGTTGACGACATCCCAGCCGTTGACTTTGCCTTTGTAATGGCCGACAACGGTAAAGATGTGCTCTTTCATACGCGCAAGCAATACATCACGCGTCACCGGCTTGTTGGCGTCGTCCACAAACACCCATTTGGGTGTCTGCCAGTGCCAGACCAGCGTATGGCCGATGATGAACATATTGTTTTTGAGGCCGAAGTCCACGAAGCGGTCGGAAGCCGAGAAGTCGTATCTGTTCGGCTCCGGGTGGATATGCATCCACTTCATAGTGTTTTCAGCCGTGATGGTGCTGAATTGTTTCGCGGCGATGGCGGCGGCTTTTGGGTCTTTGCCGTTGACCACGTCATCATTCAATGCGCCGCCGATGAAAAAATCATTCTTGAATGCATCTTTCAAGGCGGGCTGCTGAGTGCTGCAGCCCGCAACAGAAGCAAATATCAATACAGCCAAACATGCTGCGACGTTTATTGCCGGTCTCTGTAACTTCACGCTTATGCTCCTTGGGTTTCGGGTTCGTAATGCTTGCGGCGTTCGATTAGCTCCTGCGTCATCTGCAGTTCCGTATGTTTTGTAATTTTATAGAAGAGCAGTAAACCAACCCCAATGAAGAACGGTATCGCCGGATAAATACTCATCATCCAGCGAATTCCCTTAAGGGCAAACTCCGTTTGCTCCTGGTTCGGAATGTATCCATAGTAGGACAGCAGCCATCCTGTTATCGCCCCGCCTAAAGCAAGACCCATTTTCAGCCCGAAGGTCGTCGCTGAGAAAGTCATACCCGTGGCCCGACGTCCTGTCTTCCATTCGCCGTAATCGGCCACGTCAGCCATCATCGCCCACAGCATCGGTATTGTCGGGGCATAAAAGGCCGAATACAAAATATTGAAAACGAACATAAGAACAATCGCGTCCCGCGGCAGGAAGATGAATGCGGCAGCGAAAACAGCCGTAAGAAATAGACACACAAGAAAGGTATTGCGCTTCCCGAATCGAATCGAAAGAGGCTTGGCTAAAAGGATGCATGCGAGCGTGACAATCATACCAAGCATATTAAACCAGCCCAGAAGGTCTTCCCGTTTTACGTAATATTTAAAATAATAAGGTATCATTGCTCCTCGCAACGCAAGGGTAATAAATATAGAAACAGTCAAAAATGCTATAGCAAGCCACGCTGGATTTAAAGCAAGGTCTTTGATATCCATTTTCAGGGAAGTTTTCTGTTTGGGGTCCGGCTTGACGCGTTCCTTGGTTGTAAAGAATGTGATTATGAAGAATAACACTGCAAATGAGCAGAAAACCGTCATTGTCATCTGGAACCCTTTGGCCTGATTGCCGTTACCGAAAAATTTGACCAGGTCCAGCGCAAAACTCTGCACAACAAGTGTTGCCAGCATTGCGAAAATGAAGCGATATTGCGACAATCCCGTCCGTTCTACCGAGTCGCCGGTAAGAACGCCGGTCATTGCGCAGTACGGGACGTTGTTGATAGTGTACATTATCATCATAAGGTTATATGTTATGAAAGCGTATATGACTTTGCCCGTCGGGCTGAAATCCGGCGCCGTAAACATAAGAACGCCGATTATTCCGAAGGGAATCGCGGTAATTAATACCCAAGGCCTAAACTTGCCCCAGCGGGTTTTTGTCCTGTCGGCTATTGCCCCCATCATCGGGTCGTTGACTGCGTCGAAAATTCTTGTTGCCAGAAATATCCAACCGGCAGCTACCCCTGATATTCCAAGCACGTCAGTGTAGAATATCATCAAAAACATCATCACCGTCTGGAAGATGAAATTGGCGGCGCTGTCGCCGAGACTGTAGCCTATTTTCTCCACTATGGAGAGTTTTTGCGTTCCTTCCTGCATAAATGGCTCCTTCTATTTAAGTTGAAGTTTACCCCGCAGGGCAGTTTGTTCTGCCCTGAATGGCCTTATTGCCGACCCATAATAACTGTGACATTATGAGCTTTTCCATTAGGAAGACAGATATACAGCAAAGACAGGGTTCACGCAACCTTTTTTTCTGCAGATTATGTCCGGTTACGCAGTGATATTGGCAGCGGTTTTTATATATTTTATCCTACCAGTTCGGCGTACAGTTCGGGTCTGTCGGGTCGTTGCACATCATCCACTGCACGGCAAAGTCGGTGAAGTCGAACAGGTCAACTATGCCGTCCGTCGGCTCAAAATCTGCGCCTTCACAGTTGCCCGGCTCGATGCAATTGGTATCCAGCCAGTGGTCGGCTATGATTTTGAGGTCCGCATAATTGACATGGCAATCGCTGCTTATGTCCGAGGTCAGGCCGTAGTCGGCGGCAAGGACGTTACCGCAGTTTGAAAGAATGAACTCGTTTGCCGGGGCCTTGACCACAAATCCGATGGCTGTCTGGTGGGTGTTGCTGGTAAGATTTGTGAAGCTTGGTATTTCACTGGCCCCATTCGCTTGTTTATAACCCTCCACAGCACGGCTGCTGGTAAATGTGAAATCGAGAGCTTCGGTAAAAGCGTTATTTGTTGTATATGCGCCTGTACCGCTGGAGGTCGCAGCGTCGATAACCATATCTCCGGCGCTCGTGGCGAGCATCGGAGTTGTCAGCATATAGCCGGTTGTTATTTCATCGCCGGCTGTCGCTCCGGTAAGAGATGACTGATTTACATTTTGAAGGAATGCACTGCCGTATGCAGTATATGTAGGTGTGCCGCTCCACGTGGGTACAAAGGTAGTATTGCTTGCGGCGATAATGTTCGCATCGTTAAGGATAAATGCCGCGGTGTATATTCGCGGATTGCTTGCGCTTGATGTGATTTTTTCAACGACTTTCGTCATCGCTCTTCCGCCATAAGTTACAGAGTTCAAACTTGTAGCGGAAGTGGAATTATGCCTGGCGTGCGCAATAAAGACCAGGGCGCGGTTGGTGCCTGACTCTTTCGTATGGCTTGTGCCTGATACCCATGAGCCGAGGATTCCGACGTCTGAAGCATATCTTTTGAGCACGAATTGCGCAGGCGTCTGGCCCGGTTCCAGCTCTATTGTGTATATTTCGGTGGGCTGGCCGGTTTTGGAAAGCGTTATCTGATAAGTGCCGTGAAATCCTCTGAAAGATACCTTGCCTGATGCGTCTGTGGTGTCGGAGTCATTTGTTGTCCATTCGTCCATCAGGTCCTCGTATCTTTCGCCCCTTACGGTGAGGTTCCAGCTAGCATCTACAAGGTACGCGTCGGCGCGCCACATTGAACCCTCCAAGAAGCCCCACATTATTATGCCTTCAACGGAAGGATGGCTGAAGCATATACGGAAGTAGTTCTCGATATTGTCGGCCGATATATTTTCGTCGGTGTGCCTGGCGTCGAATTCAGTGGCCCATATAGGCAGGTCCAGCGCCGCCAGCGGCTGGAGGACATCACTGTAATATAATGCGGGGTCAAAGGTTAAATTTGCCCCTAAGTGGCCCTGAATGCCGAGAGCATCTATCGGCGCTCCCATCCCAATCAGGCTGGTGGCGCGGGCCGCATAAGGGGTGGAGTTATAGCCGCCGAATGAATTGCCGTTATATTCGTTCATAAACATTAAGCAGTTAGGGTCTCTCAGCTTGGCCCGCTCATACATATGGACCCTTCCCCCCTCGCCGAGGCGGTCGTAGAATGAGTCGGTAAGCATTTCGTTATCAACGTCCCAGTGACGGAATTTATTTTTGTATTTGTTTACCGCGCTGTCAATCCGCTCGTCAACTTCGCCAAGCAGGTCGCTCGGAGTCGGATATGTTGCGTATCCCAGAAGCTGTACCCAATCCTGCACCTTACTTGGCTGTTCCCAGAAAAGACAATGACCCCGGAAATTGAGTCCGTTGGAGTTAGCCCATTGGTAGATATTATCTGCGTATGTATATGTTTCGCTGTCCCGCGATGGCTCATTGTCAGGCCATTTTGTCTCATTTTCGCACACCGCCCACTCGAAATGGTCCAGAATGAAATCCTTATAGCTGGCGTCTGTCATTTTCGTGTTGGTGATGCACGTGCCGAATGCGAAGCGATGTCCAATCTGCTCTATTTGCACGTTAATGCCGGGTACTGGTGCACCTAATGAGTCGACCACCGTAATCTCTGCGTTCCTCTTGCGTATCTGCTCAATTCTGGCATTTGCATCGGATTCCCAGTCGCCGTAACAGGGCGACCAGCCGAGGACTGCAATAAAAACTAAATACAGCCAATAATGCTTAACAGCCATCTCTATACTCCTTCTTAATTGGTGTAAAACACTCAGGTTTTACCAATTTTCCATACATCCCGCATCTTCGGGGTCATTGCACAGCAGCCACTGTTCGGCAAAACGGGCGAAATCAAAGAAATTAACATTACCGTCCGTCGGCGTAAAGTCAGCACCTTCGCAGTTTTCCTCCTCGGCGCAATCGATACGCAGCCAATTATCGGACATAATTTTAAGGTCTTCATAATCAACATGGCAATCACCGCTGATGTCCGAGGTCAGGCCATAGCCTGCAGACAGAACGTCAGCGCAGTTGGAGATGATGGTGCCAACGAAAGTGTTTATGCTGTTCCCAGCCAAAAAATTAATACGGCCTACAGCGCTCATGTTATCTACGTTATTACTGCTTGAGGTTACATACTTTGTATAACTATCCACGCTGCCCCCAGAGAGCGAAAAAGTCACGGTCTGGGAAGAGGAGTTCTGATTTACAGCAACAATAACCACAGTGTCGTCGCTTTTATACGCAGTTATATAAACACCAGAAGCGGGGTTGGCTGTCGCACTTACCCTGACGTATCCCGGCCGGACGAATTTAGCGAAATGGCTCATACAGTAACCGCGCTTGGTGATATTTCCGCCATTTTCTTCCATTAAGCCGTAGTATCTTTTTATATACCACCATATGTATGCATTCATGTTAGCAGCCATACAATCATGAATCTCTTTGCCCACACCCAAAGCAAGGGGCCACTCGTCCGCATCATGTGCACTCTCAGTATAATGCTCGGTCATCCATATCTCTTTACCTTTGCTTCTTGCCAAAGGATAATCAGCGAGGCCTCCTCCATAAATATGGCCGGCGATGATATCTGTCTGCGCTTCGGCAGATGGGTCGTTTAGTATCGGGTCAGTAAAACTACGAGCGAAACGATACGACTCAGCAACCATCACCCGGGTTGGAATTACTGACGCATTATTTACAAGAAAATTTCTCATTTGTGTCGACGTCCAGTCACATGACTCGTAGCTTACAGTGACATCGGGCTCGTTTTGAAGGGAGACGGCATACAGAGGGGCATTATTATCTGACATATAATCAGCAAAATCACTTAAATAAGTAGCATAAGCACCATATGAACCTGTACTCAATTGACCTCCGACGAGATTATTGTTAGTTTTCATAGATGCCGGGGGTGACCATGGTGATGCGAACACAATCGCCCCGTGGGTGTTTATAGCTCTATATGGAGCCCAAACTTGGCCGCTCCAGTCGGTATCGTTCGGTGGAACATCGATGCGCATAATGGTCATGCCGATTTGTCCGGGACCGTTGCCAAAAGCCGTATCAACATCGGCATCATTTAATAAACCATGGCTCCATCTGGGAAAATGCATGCCGCCAAAGCCCCTGATAGTCTGGTGCGTAGTGTTTAAATCAATGTTTACGGTTTTTGGCTCAACCGTCACCACCTCTGTATCAAGTGTTATATCATCAAGATACACCGTGCCTGTGTCTCCGGGGCGGCCATCACCGAAGCCGATAGTAATGCTCGCAATGTTGGCCAGGTTCACATCATTAAATTTCGTTAGCGCTATATTCCACCCATTCCATTGTTCATATTTGGCATAGTTGATATTGTCGTACACGGTCTTGGTCCCCGCGGGGTTGTCACCGTCTGTCAGTCTCACATACATCTGCTCACCAATCGGGTTGGTCATCTGCCCATGGAGGTTCAGTACCAATGCATTCGCGCCCAGGCCGAGCCAGTCGTGGTTGTTTATCCCCAAATCAGCGATATCCGCGTAGACCTCAGAATAATAGGGCGGCAGATTGTTGTCATACGAGTACTTCATTGAGTTGCCGTCGATAGAAATGGTTGTCTCAACGGAAATCTCAGCTGCGGTACTGTCAGTATCCCATACTGCTTCTAATTCTGAATCATCACCATAAGAATCAAAATCCTCCATTACGAAGTACGATGATGTCGTAAAGCTCCAGACTTCGCCTTTAAAGATTGTGTAGTCGGGCGCGTCATTGACCTCATCGATACGCCAGTAGTAGGTTGTATTCAAGTTAAGAAGGCCGAGCGAGTCATAACTCGTAGTTGAATGGTCTTGACTGACCAGTACGCCCAGCGTATTACTCCTGTTAGCATCAGTTACTGCGGTTTCATTTGTTCCGAAGTATATATCGTGTGTTTCAGCAAGTCCGCCCTGTAACCAGCTAAGGACAGCATCTATCGGTGCGTCTTCCGCTCCGTTAAACGGCACCGGACGCTGGGCATATGGTGTCTCGGCAAATGCTATCGATGCGTTCGGCTCCACCTGTATGGCGTTGACAAAGGCAAAAGGCTGGTTTTCTGGACTGCTTGGGCCCCTTTCGCTCGTCAGGATAATCCTGCCAAAATCATCTGATGTGGCTCTTCCGCTAAAGGCCCACTTCCAGAAATCATTAGAGGAGCTGGAAGAATAGTTATCAGGCAGAGGCTGATTTATCACTCCGCCGATGAAATCGGCATCAAAAAGATGTGTGCCGTTGGCATACCATTTAGCGACCCGATTGACATCTCCGGTGACTCGGGCGTCCCAAGCCCATATGGTTATGTTGCAGTCCCGGTTGGTCCCAAGTCCCCACAGCGTGATAGTAACTCCGCTTGGGCTTACCCCATAGACAAAATCACGATAAATCCTCTCGCCTGCCCGCTGGGAATAATAGCATGGGTCGCCAGGCATCACGGGAGTGCCGGCGTATCTCGACCATGAACCGCAAGGGTCGTCGCGTCTGACTGTGTTAATGCTGCCGCTTAGGTCAATTATAATACCATTTACCTCGCTGCCGGTGTTTGTAGTGCTAAACTGAACAAAACTGGTCTGTGTGTTTGGTTCGTTATTGTCTTGCGAGTAGTTAAGGTCCAGCCGCAGTACTGGTGGTGTAGTTACAGCATCGGTGGTTGCCGAGCGAGCAAGCGCCCAGCTGGTCTGATTCAAAGCGCTGTCACGTGCCCTGACCCTGAATGTGTACACAGTACTCTCAGTAAGGCCTGTAGCAATGTAATTGGTGTCTGTTTGCCATGTGCTGCTGGCTGAGGGGATATTGGAGCACTCAAACAAGTACTGTATGGGAACACTACCGGCTTGATCCAAAGCAGTTACTGCAGCCATCTGAATTGAGTTTGGCCCAAGTGTTATCGGGACAATCCGCCACTTCGCCGGGCTCGGCCTTGGAGCAGTGGTATCGCCGTAACAGGGTGATAAAGCAAGGGCTGAAATAAAAAGTAAATACAAGGAAAAATGCTTAGCAGTCATTTTTTGTATTCCTCCTTATCTTAGTAAACTATTTAAGCTTTACCAATTTTCCATACAACCCGTGTCCTCCGGGTCATTACACAGCAGCCACTGCTCAGCAAAACGGGCGAAATCGAAGAGGTCAACATTGCCGTCCGTCGGCGTAAAGTCAGCACCTTCGCAGTTTTCCTCCTCGGCGCAATCGGTATGCAGCCAGTTGTCGGCTATGATTTTGAGGTCTTCGTAGTTAACGTAGCAATCACCGCTGATGTCCGAGGTCAGGCCATAGCCTGCGTCCAGGATTGCGTCGCAATCAGGCGAGGTTGTGCCCGTCAGGTGGATGGTGGTGATTGAATACGCCGGCAGCGTCAACCCGGGACTGTACGGTCCGAGATATAACCAATGTTCCGTCTCGCTGCTTCGGTAAATCTCCGAACTGCTCGGTATAAATCCCTTCAGCGTAAACATCAAGTCTGCACCGGCTGCGGATGTGTTGAGCATCACTATCGTCAATTGGTCGTTCTCAGGGCTCTTAAAGGCGGTTATTCGCAGGTCGTCCGAACCTGTCCCCTCAAGAAATACATCAACCATATACCAGCCGGGGTCGGTAAAGTATGCGTAATGCTTGAAGAACCAGTAGAGGTCACGAACTATATACGTAGAAGGGTTGGTAATATTAATCATACCGCCTTCGCCCCAGCCTCTGAACAAGGACCAGTGATAATACGAAGTTACACCTTCATATACCAGGCAATTGTAAATGTGCTGTGCGAGCAATACGGCATCGCCGAATGATGGAACCGCGTCGGCGGAATATTCCGTTTGGAACAACGGCTTATAGCCATAGAGGGCGTTATAATTTAGCATTCCCTGAATCATGCCGTCAGGGCTGTAGTAGCTGCCGTCGCTGTAAAGATGGTGTGAGAATCCATAGACGTGGTCTATCTGACCTCTATTGACTAACGCATTGATATATGCCCGCGAACTGCCGAAGCCCATTGCTTCCGGGGCGAGCATCTTCGGCATAGGCGAAACGCTTCCATTTAGCCTGTTATAGACCGCCTCAAACGCCTGGTCGTAGCCGGCGTAGTTTGCATCTTCTACCGGGTTGAATCTACAGACCTGATCCTGCTGCCCCCAATCCGGCTCGTTTTGAATACTTATGTAATCGGGGTAAATACCGACGCTGTTCCAGCCGTATAAACCTGTCAAACTGTTGAGCCACCACGTCGCATAGTCGGCATACACATAATTACTTGGACCGCCTGCGAGGGTTGAGTTCAGTGTTCCTAAATCTCCGCTGCTTTTAAGATAAGCCGCGGGCGACCAGGGAACCAGTAGAAGCTTTAAATTCGGGTTACGCGTCGCCTGCCTTGCTGCTGCGACGATTTGCCCTGTGGCGTTTATTTCGTAGTAATTGATTTCATATGTGTTTTTTATCCTTAAAACGTCGAGACCGAGGTCTCTGAACAGAAGGTCGTAAACTGCTTCCCTGCTCGAGTAGTTTGCAAGAGTTCCTGATTCATAGCAAGCGGAACCGCCGAAACCTTCGAGCTGCTGATAAACGATGTTAACATTCGCCTCACCTCTAATCTCAGGCAATTCCTCGGCTTCTATACTATCCAGCATGATGTCTTCGAAGTACACGGTATCTGCATCTCCTGGGTTGCCGTCGCCGAAGCCGATGGTAATCTTCGCAACATTGGCAAGGTTCGCATCGGCGAATTCTGTCAGCGAAATGCTCCACTCGTTCCATTGTTTCAGCCAGACAGTGTTCATATTGCTGTATATTACAGTCGCGGTATGCGGAGGGCTGTCACCGTCGGTCAGCTTCACGTACAGTTGTTCACTAAAAGGATTATTTGGTTCAACGTGGAATCGCACTACCAGTGCTTTAGCACCGGTGCCGAGCCAGTCAGGGTCGTCCATTCCCAAATCAGCGATGTCTGCGCAGACCTCGGAGTAGTATGGCGGGAGGTTATTTTTATAAAGATACCTCATTGAGTTACCATTGCGAACGATAGCAGTCTCGACAGAAACTTCCGCGCTGGTGCCGCTGTTTTGCCATACATTCCGCAGGGCAGAGTTATCCTCATACGAGTCAAAATCTTCCACAACAAAATCCGGTAATGTTCTAAAGCTCCAGGTTTCGCTTTTGAAGATTGTGTAGTCAGGCGCAGCATTGACTTCGTCAACCCGCCAATAGTAGGTTGTGTTTAATTTGAGAAGACCCGCAGCGCCATAAGGGTCATAAGTGTTGGATTCCTGGCCTTGACTAACCAGTACGCCCAGCGTATTACTCCTGTTAGCGTCAGTTACTGCGGTTTCATTTGTTCCGAAGTATATATCGTGTGTTTCAGCAAGTCCGCCCTGTAACCAGCTAAGGACAGCATCTATCGGTGCGTCTTCCGCTCCGTTAAACGGCACCGGACGCTGGGCATATGGTGTCTCGGCAAATGCTATCGATGCGTTCGGCTCCACCTGTATGGCGTTGACAAAGGCAAAAGGCTGGTTTTCTGGACTGCTTGGGCCCCTTTCGCTCGTCAGGATAATTCTGCCAAAATCATCCGATGTGGCTCTTGCGCTAAAGGCCCACTTCCAGAAATCATTAGAGGAGCTGGAAGAATAGTTATCAGGCAGAGGCTGATTTATCACTCCGCCGATGAAATCGGCATCAAAAAGATGTGTGCCGTTGGCATACCATTGAGCGACTCGATTGACATCTGTGACTTGACTGTCCCATGACCATATGGTTATGTTGCAGTCCCGGTTGGTGCCAAGTCCCCATAGCGTGATTGTAACTCCGCTCGGATTAACACCGTAGACAAAATCGCGATAAATCCTCTCGCCTGCCCGCGGGGAATAATAGCATGGGTCGCCCGGGAGCAAGGGTGTGCCGGCATATCTCGCCCATCCTCCGCAAGGGTCGTCGCGTCTGGCTGAGTTAATGGTGCCGCTGAGGTCAATTATAATACCATTTACTTCACTGCCGCTGGTTGCAATGCTAAGCGGCATAAAGCCGGCCTGAGTATTGGGTTCATCATTGTTTATTGTGTGGTTAAGGTCCAGCCGCAGTACTGGTGGTGTAGTTACAGCATCGGTGGTTGCCGAGCGAGCAAGCGCCCAGCTGGTCATATTCAAAGCGCTGTCACGTGCCCTGACCCTGAATGTGTACACAGTACTCTCAGTAAGGCCTGTAGCAATGTAATTGGTGTCTGTTTGCCATGTGCTGCTGGCTGAGGGGATATTGGAGCACTCAAACAAGTACTGTATGGGAACACTACCGGCTTGATCCAAAGCAGTTACTGCAGCCATCTGAATTGAGTTTGGCCCAAGTGTTATCGGGACAATCCGCCACTTTGCCGGGACCGGCCTTGGAGCAGTGGTATCTGCGCCGTAACAGGGTGATAAAACAAGGGCTGAAATCAAAAGCAAATACAGGGGAAAATATTTAACAGACATCTTCATGTTCCTCCTTAAGAGCGTATTTGGAATTTTACCAGTTTTCTATACAGGCCGTGTCAGCAGGATCGTTACACAGCAGCCACTGCTCGGCGAAACGTGCTAAGTCAAAAAAGTTAACATAGCCGTCCGTTGGTGCAAAATCAGCACCTTCACAGTTTTCCGGCTCGGTGCAGTCGTCCAGCCAGTTATCGGTTATTATTTCAAGGTCTTCGTAATTAACGTAGCAATCACCGCTGATGTCTGAGGTCAGGCCATGGCCTGCAGCGAGGACACTATCACAGTTTGAGCAAGAGGCATTGCTTATAGTGGTGATTGACCGCCTCGGTAGAATCAGCACACTGTTTTCATCGAAAGGACCGATATATACGGTATTCTCTGTTTCGCTGGTGCGGTATATTCCGGAATTATTTAGCGGGAAACCATTCAAATTAAGCGTTAAGCCCATATTGTCATAGGAGAGGTTTATCAGCACAATAGATAGCTGCTGGCCATCTGGGCTTTTGTAGGCTGAAATACGTAAGTCGCCCCGGTCGCCCAAATCAGTCCAGGTTCTGACGCGATGCCATCCTGGGTCGGTAAATGCCGCATATTGCTTGAAGGCATAATAAATAGGATTAGGGGCGAAGGTAGCTCCTCCCGTGGGGCTTCCCACGTAATTTATGAGGCCTTTAGGCGGTGTCCAGAATAGCTCCCAATAAACATACGCCGATGCGTTCTCGAAAACCAGGGTATTGTGCATCAGCTGTGCCAGGTTCATTGCCTCAGGGAAAGTAGTTACATCTCCGTCGTCGTCACCCTTCGAGAACTCTGTCATCATCCGTGGCTTATTATTGTAATAATCGCGGTAATATTGCATAGAGGTGATGTAGCCGTCGGGGTTGTAGTAGCTGCCGCCGCCGTTGTAAAGGTGGTGAGCATAACCGTAAACATGACTCAGATTTGCAAGACTATCGATATATTGGTAGAGTCTATAAAAACCGGCGGTTTCGGGAGCAAGCATCTTCGGCATATTCGGTCCCATTCGCGAATACAGCTCTTCGTAAACTTTTTCGAAGGCCTGACGATAACCGGCAAAGTCCGCGTTTTCTGAAGGTTCGAATCTGCAGGATGCCCAGCTTGCTACATAGTCAAGTTCGTTTTGTATATTTATATAGTCGGCAACTACGCCTTGATTGCCCCATTCTTCCAGACTGTCCGCCCACCATTCTGCAAACCTTTTGTATATATAATAGTGGGGGGCGCTGTTATTGGGGTCAGTAGCGTCTTTTATAAGGGTGCCGCCGTTTTCCAATATGCCGTTACTTTTGAAAGAGGTCGGCGGTGACCATGAGGAAATCATAACCTTTAACGATGGATTACGTGCCTTCCCGCCTGCGATGATTTGGGCCGAACGGTTTAGGTAACCACTGTCGTAACCGTAACTATTCCGTACTCTGTAAATGTCAAGACCAAGCTCATCAAACACAGCATCATAGAGCTTCTCTCTCTCGGTCTGGGACAGAGTATCCAGTACCTCGTATTCATGCCAGCTGGCGGCGGCTCCGAAACCTTCGAGTTCCTGGTAAACGGTGTTAGCATATACCTCGCCAGCAGCACTCTGGTATCTATCGAATCTACTATCCAGCGTGATATCTTCGAAGTACACGGTCCCTGCATCTCCGGGGCTGCCGTTGCCGAAGCCGATGGTAATCTTCGCAACATTTGACAGATTTACGCCGGTAAATTCCGTCAACTCAATGCTCCAGTTGTTCCATTGTTTCAGCCTGACATCGTTCATATTGCTGTATGTTACGGTTGCGGTATGCGGAGGATTGTCACCGTCGGTCAGCTTAACATACATCTGCTCATCTATGGGGTTGGATGGTTTGCCGTAGAAATACAACACTAATGTGTTAGCGCCGAGGCCAAGCCAGTTGGGGTCATTTATTCCCAAATCAGCAACATCCGTGCTAACTTCGGAATAGTATGGCGGGAGATTATTATTATAAAGATACCTCATCGAGTTGCCGCTGCGGGCGATAGAAGTCTTGACAGAAACTTCCGCGCCGGTGCCGCTGTTTTGCCATATGTTCCGCAGGGCTGCGTGGTCCTCATACGAATCAAAATCCTCCACAACGGCAGTCGGCGATGTCCTAAAACTCCAGGTTTCGCCTTTAAAGATTGTGTTGTCTGGTGCGGAATTGACCTCATCAATACGCCAGTAGTAGGTTGTGTTTAATTGGAAAAAACCCGCAGCGCCATAAGGATCATAAGTATTAGGTTCCTGGTCTTGACTAACCAGTACGCCCAGCGGATTACTTCTGTTAGCGTTGGTTACTGCTGTTTCATTTGTTCCGAAATATACATCGTGTGTTTCAGCAAGTCCGCCCTTTAACCAGTTAAGGGCCGCATCTATTGGTGCGTCTTCTGCTTCGTTAAACGGCACCGGACGCTGGGCATATTTTGTAGGGATGAACGGTATCAGGGCGTTCGGCTCTACCTGTAAGGCGTTGACAAAAGCAAAGGGCTGGTCTTCCGGACTGCTTGGGCCCCTTTCGCTCGTCAGGATAATTCTGCCTAAATCATCCGATGTGGCTCTTCCGCTAAAGGCCCACTTCCAGAAATCATTAGAGGAGCTGGAAGAATAGTTGTCCTGCAGAGGCTGATTTGCCGCTCCGCCGATGAAATCGGCATCAAAAAGATGTGTGCCGTTGGCATACCATTCAGCGACCCGATTGGCATCTCCGGTGCTTTGGCTGTCCCATGACCATATGGTTATGTTGCAGTCCCGGTTGATGCCAAGTCCCCATAGCGTGATTGTAACTCCGCTCGGATTAACACCGTAGACAAAATCGCGATATATTTTTTCGCCTGCCCGCGGGGAATAATAGCACGGGTCGCCAGGCATCACGGGAGTGCCGGCGTATCTCGACCATCCGCCGCAGGGGTCATCACGTCTGACTGTGTTAATGCTGCCGCTTAGGTCAATTATAATACCATTTACCTCGCTGCCGGTGTTTGTAGTGCTAAACTGAACAAAACTGGTCTGTGTGTTTGGTTCGTTATTGTCTTGGGAGTAGTTAAGGTCCAGCCGCAGTACTGGTGGTGTAGTTACAGCGTCGGTGGTTGCGGAGCGAGCAAGCGCCCAGCTGGTCATATTCAAAGCGCTATCACGTGCCCTAACCCTGAATGTATGCACAGTACTCGGGGTAAGGCCTGTAGCAATGTAATTGGTGTCTGTTTGCCATGTGCTGCTGGCTGCGGGGTTATCGGAGCACTCAAACAAGTACTGTATGGGAACACTACCGGCTTGATCCAGAGCAGTTATTGCAGCCATCTGAATTGAATTTGGCCCAAGTGTTATCGGGACAATCCGCCACTTCGCCGGGACCGGCCTTGGAGCAGTGGTATCTGCGCCGTAACAGGGTGATAAAACAAGGGCTGAAATCAAAAGCAAATACAGGGGAAAATATCTAACAGACATCTTCATACGCCTCCTTATCAGGGTAAAACTCTGAGGGTTTTACCGGTTCTAATCATCCTCGCCCTCTTACTCTGCCAGGAGCAAACCGCCCAAGCCCAATGAATCGTACCTTGAAACAATGGGTATATTTTAAGCGCAAAATTCCAATTTCTTCCAATTATACCACATTTGCTTCGGATTTTCAACCAATTTTCGCCCTTTTTGGGGATTAAAATAGGCATTTTGGCTCTCCAAAGGCGGATTTTCGTGATAAAGGTTGGAAAACACCGCCAAAAGTTATTTTGCTGCCTTTATCGCATCCGCGAGGCTTAGCGTGCCTTCGTATAAAGCCCTGCCGATTATTACAGCTTTAACCCCCGTTTCGGATAGTTTTCTGATATCGCTTATCGTGCTTACCCCGCCCGAAGCTATAACGGCAACCCCAACCGCCGCAGCCACCGCTTCTGTTCGTTCAAAATTAGGACCTTCCATCATACCGTCTTTGGCAATGTCGGTATATATTATCGCCGCTATTGGTAATTTCGCCGCCTTGGCCGCAAACTCCAATAACGGTTCGGAAGCATTTTTTGTCCAGCCATCAGTGGCTACCTTATCGTCCCGCGCATCGAGGCCGAGCACAATTTTACCACTGAATTTTTCAGCCATTTCACTAAACCACTCGAAATCGCTTACGGCTTTAGTGCCTGTTATTACCCGCCCTACTCCCATATCGAGCAGTTGTTTTATGGATACCTCATCGCGCAATCCGCCGCCGACCTCGATTTTCAGTTTCCCCAGAGCTGCTATGGCTGATATTGTATCGGTATTGACGGGCTTGCCTGCTTTGGCTCCGTCCAAATCGACGATATGCAGCCACTCTGCTCCGGCCGAGATGAACTCCTCGGCCTGCTTGACGGGGTCATCGTTGTAGGTTATCTGTCGGCGGTACTGACCTTGGATAAGTCTGACGCATTTGCCGTCTCGTAAATCAATAGCCGGTATGATATACATTTTTAAACCCTTAATATGTGCCCGGATTTTAAGCGTGTATACCGAACTTGTAAAGAAAAGATTTGGCGCTGCGGCCTTTGGGAACAGGACGCTCTGCCAAAAAATAAATATGCCGGATTATTCGAAAGCTTGCAATTTCGGTTTTTTGAGTGTATAGGATAGAAAAGTCGTTACGGAGAGGTGTCGGAGCGGCTGATCGAGCCGGTTTCGAAAACCGGTGTGCTCTTTATTGAGTACCGCGGGTTCGAATCCCGCCCTCTCCGTTATGTTGCTTACTTTGGGGCAGGCTGGATTCGAACCCTAAAAGAGAGAGTAAAACTATACGCTGAAAGGGAGAGATATATGAGTGACAAAAGCGCAGAATGCTGCCCCGAATTTGCCCCCGTACCATGGGATGATAAGATTTTTTATTGGGAGAATAAAAGATTCATTAAAGACAAAGTTTTTACTCTGTTCTACATACCAATGAATTTTGGTTCGGTCATGAGAAGGCTCGACGAAAAAGTAAAAAAAGCCGGAGCTCGGATGCCGGGTTCGCTGGCCCTGTCGGATCATACCTCCAGGTGGAATATGGATATTTATTTGGCAGTGGACGGAGAAATTCCGGATTCGGAAAATGTTACGCTTTCCGGCAAGTTTTTCAGCAAAGTTTATGAGGGAAATTTTAAAGAGACAGGAAAGTGGTGCAAAGATTTTGAGGGCCTCGCCAAAAGCAAGGGACTGGAAATAAAAAAGTGGTATATGTGGTATACCACTTGTCCAAAGTGCGCTAAAAAGTACGGGAAGAATTACGTTGTGATTATCGACCAGGTTGCGTGAAGGTAATTTGCCGATAAAAAGGTAAGTCAGTTTGGATTTTTCGAATACACGCCGTCCTTAGTTTTGCTATATCAGATAAAGACAATATAAGCTCTTGCATCTCAATAGAACTTTCAGACAATAGCGGGGGTATAATAATTTGTTATAATTATAAGGAAACCTGCTATAGCTGTTAAAAAGCGAGGCCCAGATTGAAAGTTCAGTGCGAGCTATGCCCGAAAAGCTGTCTGATTGAGCCCGGCCAGAGCGGCGAGTGCCGGGTCAGAATTAATATCGACGGCGTATTACGGACGGTAGTATACGGCTACCCGTGCTCAGCGCACGTTGACCCTGTCGAGAAGAAACCATTTTTCCATTTCCTGCCCGGCAGCAAAACGTTTTCACTTGCGACCGTCGGCTGCAACCTTCACTGCAAAAACTGCCAGAACTGGGAAATATCACAGGCCAATCCCGAAGACAGCGTTGCGTCATTATGCCCGCCTGAAAAACTTGTCGAGCTGACCAGAAGCTATGATTGCCAGTCGCTGGCATATACCTATACAGACCCGGTTGTTTATTACGAATATACTTATGATTCTGCCGAGCTTGCGAGGGTAAATGGAATACGAAATCTGCTGATAACGGCCGGCTATATAAACCGCCAGCCGTGGCAGCGGTTACTGAACGTTGTGGATGCCGCCAGAATTGATTTGAAGTCAATGTCGGATGATTTTTATCGGGATGTTTGCTCCGCGACACTAAAGCCGGTGCAAGATGCCATCATTCAGACAAGAGCAAGCGGCGTTCATCTTGAAGTGATACACCTCGTTATCCCAACGCTGAACGATAAGCCCGAACAATTGCGCGAGCTTTCGCGCTGGGTCAGGGCAAACCTCGGCAGCGAAATCCCCCTGCATTTTTCAGGATTTTATCCGCAGTACAAGATGCGGCATCTGCCGCCGACATCGGCGGAAACACTGGATATGGCTCGTAACATCGCTATGGAAGAAGGGCTTGACTTTGCTTATATAGGAAATGTTCAGAGTGAAAATGGCCAGAACACATATTGTCCCGGCTGCAAAAAAGTACTCATCGAACGTGTTGGTTATACTGTTATCCAAAACCGTTTGAAAGACGGTTCCTGTCCTGATTGCGGCAGGGAAATTTACGGAGTTTGGAAATGACGCGAAGAAAATTCATTCAGCAATTTCTAAAAGCCGGGGCGGCTGTTGCTGTCGGCGTTTACTGGCTGGCAGAAAAAGCTTCACCCCGCAAGTTTATTCGAGCGAGATTTGGGAAGTATCCCGGCGTCTTAAGGCCCTTAAAGGATATTCACGAACAGGGTAAATGGAGTGGTTAATATGGATAGATACTCAAAATTTTTTTTACCGGGTTTTATGCTTGGCATATTTTTATTGGGAGGGTGCGATCCAAAACCTGTCGCTCCGGTTAAAGAAATAGCGAGAGCTAAAGCAGATGAACCTGCGGCCCATGCCAAGGTTGTTTTCAGGTCAACACTTTCGGGTAGCTGGTATTCTGCCGACGCTAAAACACTGAGTGAACAAATCGAGGGGATTTTCGAAAAAGCCGATGTTGAGCCGATAAATAATGTTATCGCCCTTATCCTTCCGCACGCCGGCTACCAGTACTCCGGCCGGACCGCCGCTTTTGGATTGAAGTCTGCCGGCAGGCAATATAAAAGGGTGATTGTAATTGGCCCCAGTCATCGTGTCCCTATGGAAGATGTGCTCAGTGTCCCCATGGCGACGCATTACGAAACGCCGCTCGGACAGGTGCCGCTTGATGTGGAATTTATAAATAAGCTTTTGGAGCATCCGATATTTCAGAACATACCGCAGGCGGACGAATATGAACACAGCACCCAGATAGAGGTGCCGCTGCTGCAATATGTGCAGAAAGATTTTAAGCTTGTGCTGATTGTGGCCGGCGACTGCTCGGTGGAAACAATTGCACAGGCCGGCGCTATCTTGAAGAGTTTGGTTGATGATGACACGCTCGTTATTGCAAGCTCCGATTTTACCCATTATGGTCCGAACTATGGCTACGTCCCATTCAGGGAAAAGATACCTGAACAGCTAAAAAAGCTCGATATGGGTGCGTTCGAGTATATCAAGGCCCTGGATTACAAAGGCTTTTTGGAATATCGTAGTAAAACCGGTGCAACAATATGCGGGTTTGTGCCGATATCGATATTGCTTTCGATGTTAGACGAAACCGTTGAGACTAAATTGATTAAATATACGACTTCCGGCGAACTGACGGGAGATTTCTCCAACTCGGTCAGCTACTTTTCGATTGCTTTTTCGGGTAAGTGGGGACACTCTTCCCAAATTAAACCGGAGGCGAATGTCAGTGAATTGAGCAAAGAAGACAAAAAGCAGCTTTTGACCCTGGCCCGCAAATCGTTGGTTTATTTTTTGCGTAACCGAAAGGTCCCCGATGTATCGGAGCTGAATGTCACGGCCAGTGACGCAATGAAACTTCGGCGGGCGGCGTTTGTAACGCTTGAAGAAAATTCTCAGCTTAGAGGCTGTATAGGCGATATCTTTCCGCGACAGCCTTTGTATAAATCGGTCATCTCCAACGCCATTAACGCCGGCGTCAATGACAGACGTTTCCGCCCGGTAACGGAAGCCGAATGTAACGATATTAAAATCGAGATATCGGCGCTGACAGCGCCTAAACCAATTGCTTCATCGGATGAAATCAGAATTGGTATAGACGGCGTGGTGCTGAATAAAAATGGTTACGGGGCCGTGTTCCTGCCTCAAGTTGCGCCCGAACAGGGCTGGAATATAAGCCAGATGCTCACACAGTTGTCTCTCAAAGCGGGGCTGCCCTCAGACGCTTGGAAGGAAGGCGCGAGCTTTCTTGTTTTTCAGGCGGATGTTTTTGGCGAGGATGAGAAATGAAATCTGCCCGAGGCCTGCTTGTTTTCAGTTACGGGTTGTTTACTATCGCCGCCCAGTCTTTGCTTTTTCGAGAATTCACAACCGCCTTCGAAGGCAGTGACATAAGCGTCGGTGTATTCTTCAGTTCGTGGTTTTTATGGGTCGGCATGGGGGCGCTGCTCGTATATAAAAACACGACCTTTGCCGGCAAGCTCCTTAAAAATATTGAATTCCTGTTTTTATGTTACCTGCCTGCCTTTATCGCGGAGCTTGTTTTGATTATTCATGCGCGCCAGCTTGCGGGCATCGCGCCTTATGTGCTGATACCCATAAAGGCAATCGTGCTTTTATCAATCGCTGTTAATGCGCCGGTCAGCATCATTACGGGAATGCTGTTTCCAATTGCCTGCCGCTGGGTTCGAAGTGAGGATGAGCTCGCCGTTTCACGAGTGTATATTCTCGAAGCGGCGGGAAGTTTTCTCGGCGGGCTGGGGACAACTTTGCTCTTGGCTTTCGGTGTAAGCTCGGCAAGGATTTTCTTCATACTTGCTTTTATTATTTCTCTTTCATTCTTTTTAGTACGTTTTGCGAAGTCGAAGAACATGACGTGGGCTTTGGTGCCGGCGTGTATCTTCGTTTGCCTATTCGCCGGTGTTGACAATAAACTGTCACGACAGCTCCAGATTATAAAGTGGGAAAAGCTGCTTCCGAAAGATACTCTGCAAGGTTCCTTTCAAACAGCCCAGGCGGAGTATTTATATGGTGTCTATCATGATCAGTGGGTGGCTGTCCGCGAAGGCAGCACTTGCGAGGTCTTGCCTGACAAAACTAACGCCGGCCGAATAGCGGCCATCGGCCTCTGTCAAAATCCTGATGCTAAAAGGGTTTTGGTCGTCGGTTCCGGGCTGGGGTTGTGTTACCAGTTTCTGAATTTGAGACAAATAGAAAAAGTGACTTGGGCAAATAGTGACAGCGAATATGTTCAGAAGGTCAGCGATTTTATACCACTAAAATTTAGAATTGATGACCAGCGGTTAAATCTGCTAAGCGGTGACATTCGCTCGTCGCTTGCCGGAGAGAAACAATATTACGACTTGGTGATTCTTAATCTGCCGGATGCGACCAGCTCAGTTCTAAACCGGTATTACACTCTCGAATTTTATCGTCAGATTAAAAATGCGATGCGCCCAGATGGTGTGCTGGCAGTCCGAATAGCGGGCGGGGAAAACATTATGGGTACCGAGCTGATTAACCTCGGCGCCTCGACGAAATTGACGCTTCAGAAGGTTTTCTCACAGCTTGTCTTGGCGCCCGGCGATGATACATGGTTTATCGCATCTGACTCCGGAAAACTCACCGGCGACCCCGGCAGCTTACGGGACCGCTTTGCGGCCATAAAGGGCGGCCCAGATATTTTCCCGCCGCGGGCTCTGCTTTCTGTTTATCTGCCGGATAGGGCCTCAATTGCGATGGAGAATTATTCGGGTGCGGATTTGCCTGATAGACTGCTTATTAATCGCGATTCCAGACCGCTGACGTATTTATACAGTTTGTTGCTCGCGGCCAAACAATCAGGAGCGCCGGGAACAAAATTTATTAAATACCTTGTGCTGGCAGGCTCCCTCGTATTTGTTGTCCCCATCCTGATTTTTATAGTTTTGCGTCTTATTTACATTTTGAAAACAGCTCAGCGAGGTAGTCCCTCGAGTTTCGATAGTTCGTTTTTGGTTTTCTCAGCCGGCTGGGTCGGCATCGGTGTCGTGATTGTTCTGATGTATTTATATCAAACTTACTTCGGTTCGCTTTACCTTTATATCGGTGTTATTTCTTCCTTGTTTATGGCAGGCTTGAGCGTGGGGGCTGTTCTGGTTAGGTATTTACTTTCGGGCAAATGGAGGTTAAAACCGCAAATCCTGTTATTCGCATCAATATTTGTTTATACGGCAGTTTTGACCGCAATCATCTTTTGGCCGGGGCAGCAATGGACGCATCCGTACTTTGCCGTTGCGTTTGTTCTTTGCGGCCTGTGCGCAGGCTGTTTCTTCCCGCTTGCTGCAAGACAGCTTGCTGATTCCGCTTTTGAAACGGGCGAGATCGGCAGCAAATTGGAAACTGCCGACCACATTGGTGCTTCAGTAGGAGGATTACTGACAAGCCTTGCTCTTGTTCCTGTGCTTGGGACGAAGGTCACGTTATTTATATTTATTCTGCTCGTTCTGGCTAATATTCCCACTGTCGTCCTGAGACTATATGCGCCGGAAAAAGTTCGCTATTCGGCTGCAGCCGTTTTTAAGCTGCGCAGGCTCGGCTACATCCTGTTTGGTATTGGACTGTCTGTTACCATCTGCTCGAATCTGCTTAATAAAACAAGTGGTCAGCTAAGGTCATCTCTGCCGCAGGATGTTGCCCATGCGCTGGTCGGCCGGGCACACCTTGAACTGGTCTCGGCGACCATCGGCGATAATGCCCGCAAGATTAATTATTTTAGAGTTTATGATGCTGATGAAAAACTAAACGGCTATATTTTCAGCTCCGCAGATTTGGCGCCGGAGGTTACAGGTTTCGGCGGAAAGATTAATCTGGCCATTTACGTGGATACCGCTGGCAGGTTAATTAAGTTCGATATAACATTGTCCAATGAAACTCCTTCGTATCTTGAGCTTCTTACCAATTGGCGGCAGTTTCTCACAGGCCGTCAGCTTTTCCAGCCGGGACCTTTCACCGGTATTAATGCGACAACCGGTGCAACCTTTAGCTCTAAGGCGATTCTCTCTGCGTTGGAAAAATCCGGTGTCAGGTTCGCCGGCGAAATCCTCGGCAATACCCCGCCCGCGTTGCCGCTTGCGCAACAGGCGAGATGGCCCGGCGCCGCAGGATTATATTTGATAACCGCTTTCATCCTCGCCATTATTGTAATCTACCGTGGCGGGTTCTGGGGTCGCCTTACCGTCCTTTGCTTCAATCTTATCGTCGGCGGCATTATCCTGAACGCCCAGTATTCAAGCGACCAGATAGTGACACTGTTGTCTTTGCACGTTCCTCCAATAGGATTATCGGGAACCTTTTT
The DNA here is from genome assembly GCA_028714855.1 of Phycisphaerae bacterium. NCBI lineage: Bacteria > Pseudomonadati > Planctomycetota > Phycisphaerae > Phycisphaerae bacterium. Next base: position 287,952 of record JAQTLP010000001.1, read on the forward strand.
GCTGGTTGTGGGAGTCCCGCTTTTGGTGATAATCTTTGGTAATATCTATTGCGGCTACGTCTGTCCTTTCGGCGCTGCGCAGGAACTGCTCTGTTATATTATTCCTCGCAGATTTAAACCTGCCCTCTCCGTCGAATCGATACAAAAGGCAGGTTTCGTCAAATATGTTATCCTTTTTGTTTTGATAATGATGTTCTTTGTCTCCAGAAATCGGGCGACGCTGGCGGCAGACCCGCTTATCGCTGCCTTTTCAGGTAGTTCCATGTTATATACGGCCGTCGCAGGCTTGATAATAGCGATAGCTTTAGTCGGCTCGGTTTTTTATACCCGCTTCTGGTGCCGGTATTTGTGTCCGGTGGGAGCTTTCCTGTCTCTGCTCAACAAGGTAGCTCTACTGAATCGGTTTTTACCCGTAAAAAGGTTCGGCAGATGCGAGTTCGGCCTTACTGCAAAAGACACTGATTGTTTATATTGTGACAGGTGCCGCTATCAGACCCAGGAGGTTGCCTCTGCTTCCGGTTCTGCGTCTTTTCTGTCTCGTTATCTCGTAGTGATTGTTATCGTGGTGGGAATTTTTGTATCAATGGCTTCATTGAATAGATTCCGGGATGTCATTCCCGCCGGCATCAGCCAGCCTGTTGTTTCAATATCAGGCGCCGGCCAGCCGAGGGATGTCGATTTGCAGCGCGTCCGCACAATGATTCAGCAGAGAAAACTATCCGACAAAGAAGCTGAATTTTATAAAAAGGCTGAGGATAATCAACGGCGGAAATAATTGATAAGCCATAAAATAACCGTCAGGACAATCGAGATTATTATACAACTCGCTATGGGTAGATAAATCCGCCAGTTTTTGCCGCCGAAATCCAAATCGCCGGGCAATTTGAATAATCCCGTCCGGCCTAATATCATTACCACCCCCCCGGCCAGCGCTATGGTAATTCCCATCAGTATTAGCCATTTACCGATTTGTTGCGGACCAAATTCCATTATTCCCCCGCCTTAAAGACCGGCAAATTACATTGTTTTCTTTTTATTGCACTTGATACTCAGGGCTGCCGTGATGATTTGCGGAGATGGCTTGCGGGCGTTGACTAAAATATCCTTTAATCGGCTTGTATCAGGTGCGCTGTTGAATACGGGGATATTTGTAAATTCTGACAGCTCCCTTATATGCAAAGGAGAGCTTGAGCATATACCCGATATGGCATCGGGCGTTAAATTGAATTTTTCCTTCAAGGTCCGCAGTCCGCCGATTGCCCCGAACGCGTCATTGGCGCAGAAAATCAGTCTGTGAATCCTCGACGTTACCTCCGGCGAACTGAGCAGCATTGCGGTCTCGCGCTGAATGACACCATCAGCAATCTCAACGACCCAGAAATTCTTGGGATTGTTTGCATACTTCAGGTCAAGCTGGTTGAAAATGCCTAACAGTTCCTCCCTTGTCGTCAGATATGTCGATGGATAACCCAGATGTGTGAAATCGGCATAGCGACTGGCGCCGGCGTCGTTCATATGAAGAATATCTTTAAGGCTGGCTGTCCCGGTAATCTTGGAGGCCCTTACATTGTAGCCGATGGCTGTCAATGCCCAGCAGCAGGCCGCCGCTGCCATACTTTTACCGCTGTTCATCGATGTCCCGCATACTAAAATCATTCGCGACCGAGGCTCTTTTTTTATCGTCTTTCTGGGCTTTATAAGGGGAAAATCCCGCGTGTTTAAAACATCGCCTTTTTCATCACAAACGTATCCTAAAAGTCTCACTTTTGTCGGGTCTTTTATCATCGAATTTTTGGTTTTGACGACGCCGACCACTCCCGAGCGGGCAATGAGGTCAACCTCCTCTGTCATCTCGCTAGGCACTAAACCCTCGTAGTAATCGGGGGCATACCTGTTTCCAAACACAAAAATTGCTTTTGTGCCGTCGTGAATCATATGTATGCGCCCCAAGGCGTTTTCCATGGACGAGTGCTGCCCGATACAGTTGATTATTCCGTAAACGAGGTCTCCTGCCTGCGGCGGCTTATCAAAAAGCCGGTAGTATTTGATTTGGCTTGGTTTTATCGTGAGCGCAGCGCTTGGGAAAATAAACCCTTTGCTTATTTTCTTAGTCGTTATTTTGCTCGTCGGTGATATTGTCAAAATTGTCATCTTGCTCCTCGCTGATTCGGCCGTAGTCTGAGTCTCGCTGGGGTTCTTCTCTGGCCAGAAGACCTTTTTCCGACAAACTCGCGCACTTTACGCAGTATCGAGCCCAAGGAATCGCTTTTAATCGAACCTTCGCGATGGGCCCTCCCTCACCCTCACAAATCCCGTATGTTTTGTTTTCAATCCGATCCAGCGCATCATGAATTTCTTGAAGGAGTTTCCGTTCACTGCCGACAAGCCCTAAAGTGTTTTCCAGCTCGAAAGTGTCACTTCCTGCGTCGGCCAGGTGAATGGGCATATTTGACAAGTCGCTTCTTTGTTTCCGCAGCGTCTCATCTTCCATATGAGTTACGTTGTTCAGTATTTCGTCTCGTTTTGCCAGCAGCAGTGCCTTGAATTTTTTTATTTCATCTGGTGTCAGATTGGTTTTGCTTTTTCGTTCTTTGCTCATAGCGGTTTCGCCGTCCAAAAGTGCGTTGTGTTATTTTTTTTATAGCGTAACTTTCAGATAAAAGTCATCGCACGGGAAATGTCCATAAACTCCTTACAAAAAACTTGTCTTGGCGGCCGAATATGCTCCGGGCCGTTGCAGCGTTGATGCTTTTTTCGCTAAAAGCGTCCAAAACAGCCTTTTTCAACTCTTTAAGGGTCATTTTGGCTCTTTTCTGCGACCTGCTTTTCCTGGGTTTTCTGTCCTGATTTTCATAGGTTTTGACTATTTAGTCAAAACAGGACAAATGGTCAAGGAAAAAAATTGACTTTCACTCGGAAATTATTATCGTTACTTCAGTTCAAACAAAGCTGGTGGCGGATGTTGTAATCGGCCAGCAGATTCCGACGTTTGGATTTAGTATCGGCAAGAGGAGCAATGTTTGGCAATTGTTTTTTTTTATCAACCATTTTTATAAAGTTAAATTAAAATAGAAGGAGTATTAAATGAACAACCCTGTTCCTACACAGATATTCCTGACCAAAGGAGTCGGACAGCATAAATACCAGTTGAAGTCCTTCGAGGTGGCGTTAAGACAAGCCGGCGTAGCACAGCAGAATTTAGTGCAGGTATCTTCAATTCTGCCGCCGAGGTGCAAGGTTATCAGTCTGGAGAACGGATTGAAAAAACTGATTCCGGGACAAATATCCTACTGCGTGCTGGCAAGGGCCGATACCGATGAGCACGGACGTTTAATAGCTTCTTCGATAGGAGTCGCACTGCCCAAAGATGAAGACCAGTGGGGATACCTCAGCGAGGTGCACGGCCACGGTAAGAACAGCCAGCAGGCCGGAGACCTCGCTGAAGACTTGGCAGCTGGTATGCTGGGAACAACTTTAGGACTGGAGCTTGACCCTGACCAGGCCTGGTCGGAAAAAGAACAGGCTTACAAATCCAGCGGCCTGTTTGTTAAAACCACCAATATTACACAGACCGCAAAAGGACAGGAAGGGCTGTGGACGACAACAGTGGCAATAGCAATGTTTTTGTTTGATTAAACACGTCGATAGGATTTACTATGAAAGAAGCGATTAACTTCGGGTTTCTGCCTGAAGAACATTCTAATCCGGAAAATGCAGGCATTGTTATTATTCCCGTCGCCTACGACGGAACAAGCACCTGGCTCAAAGGCGCAGACGAAGGGCCGGCGGCGATAATGGAAGCCTCTGCCAACATGGAGCTTTACGATATAGAGACCGATTCGGAGGTTTACAAAAAAGGCATATTTACCGAAGACATTATAGGCGGAGAAATCTCTACTAAGGAGATGGTTGAAGTAGCTACGGAAATAACAAAGTATTATCTCGAAAAAGGCAAGTTCACGGTGGTCATAGGCGGGGAGCACTCGGTCAGCATCGGCCCGATTAGAGCCTATGCGGAACAATATGATAACTTGACCATCTTGCAGCTGGATGCTCACTCCGATTTAAGAGAGGAATACAACGGCTCAAAATTTAACCACGCCTGCGTTATGGCCCGCGCCAAAGAGCTTTGCCCGGTTGTTCAGGTTGGTATCAGGAGTATGGATTACTCCGAAAAAAAATCTATGGATACGTCAAAGGTATTTTTTGCAAAGGACATATACGACAACACCGACTGGATTAAGAAAGTTATTTCCAAACTCTCCGATAATGTGTACATAACAATCGACCTCGACGTGTTCGATCCTTCCATAATGCCTTCCACCGGCACCCCTGAGCCGGGCGGATTATTATGGTATGATGTGCTTGCTTTATTGAAGGCAGTTGCCGGCAAGAAAAATATCGTCGGCTTCGATGTCGTCGAGTTATGCCCCGGCGAAGAGAACAAGGCCCCCGACTTCCTCGCCGCCAAGCTCATCTACAAGCTCCTAAGCTATAAGTTTGAATCTGGTAATAAATAAACTCTTCAACAGCAGGATTTTGTTTCTATAGAGATTTTATTGCGGCCCAGCGAAACTTGGCCGATGCGCTGCGGGGATTTGAGTGAATTTCTTCGAATTGCGGCACTATTGCCTCCTCAGCCGCCGTTTGGTATATGCCGTTTCTGACGCCATCGCGAAACGATTGCTTTACAAGGCGGTCTTCGCCGCTGTGAAAACTTATTATCCCGATTCGCCCGCCCGGACGCAGGCAGTATGGCGCAACTCTTAAAAGCTCCCTTAAACAGCCCAGCTCATCATTGACTAATATCCGCAGCGCCTGAAAGACCAGCGCAGCAGGATGCAGCGAATTGGATTTTGAGCTGCGGCGTTCCTGGCGCCAGATTTTCTTATCAATCCCCTTTGCGTCAAAAATCAAATCAACTAACTGTGAAGTCTGCGTAATCGCCTGCTCGGCTCGCTGCGTAATTATCTCATGGGCGATTTTCCGATGGTCAGGTTCATCCGCCAGCTTCAAAAATGCCTCGGACAAATCCTTTTCTGAAAGACTATTGAGCAAATCCACTCCGGTTCGCTTCAGCCGGTCGTCCATACGCATATCCAGCGGCCCATCGTTCTTATAGCTCATCCCACGCTCTGGATTGTCTATTTGCATACTCGAAACCCCAAGGTCGGCAAAGATAATGTCACAGCCGTCGAGATTTTCTTTTTTTAGCACCTTGCCTATCCCTGCAAAGTTGCTCCGATGGAAACTAACAGGCACGTTCTCTTTGCTTAGCCGGTTGCGGGTGCGCTCCAGTTCGGCGTTATCGACATCCAAGGCAATCAATTTCCCGCTTTGCCCTATGTGCTTGATAAACTCCGATGTATGCCCCCCGTAGCCGACGGTGCAGTCAACTATTACCTCGCCTCTCTTTGGCTTCAGGCACGCTATAACTTCTTTTGTCAGGATGGGAATATGACTGCCTGCCGGCGTCCTGCCTTTTGCTCGCAGATACTCCTTTATCTCCGGGTAGGCCGAGATGTTGTGCTCCTTGTATTTTTCCCCGAAGTTTTTAGGGTGAGTTCCGCTGTATCTCCGCCGCCGTTGATGCTTCTTCGGCGGCGGACCGCCATTACCGGTTTCGTTAAAACGCATTGTCCGTTATCCCTCTTTGCATTATTTTCTAATTGCGCAGGCATTATACGCAATTACAGCCAAATCCCAACAAGTTTGTCCTGCCGGCCTTGAGTGGGTGAGACTTATGAGATTGGGTTCGTTTGGGTTCGTTTTAAGTAGTTCATAGTTCGTTGTTCGTAGTTGTTAGTTGTTGTGAAAACTACAGTTACAATCATTTTAGGCATTTCGTAAATTGGGTTCGTTTTGCATAATTTATTCATTTTGATTGATTTTTCCCTTATAAATAGAAAATCTCCGCATCTGTCTAAGACAGGCAGAGAAAAAAGAAAAACAAATTGTAAGTATTAATTAGTTATTGGGAACCACTCATTAGTTATTCCTTTCAAGAGAGACTGCCTCTCTACAATTGGAAGAACATGCGCTATTGATGCGAAAATTCCAGCGTTTTTGGAGGCAATGAATTTGTAAGTAGTTATACGAAAAGGGATAGAAAAATTTTGAGAAAATGGATTTTTGTTCATAAACCCCTGCGCATTTGATTGATTTTTACCAATACCCTCCGGCGACACCGCGTAACTCAAAATCGCCCCTAATGAAAAGTCATTGATAGTACAGAGGACAATTGGTTAAATGGTGGATGGTAATTGGTAATTGCCAATCGGTAGTTTGGAGACATTTATTCGGTGCGTATAGCTTTAGGACAATTTAACGCGGTGGTTGGGGATTTGGCGGGAAACGCCGAGAAGATGCGCAGTATGTATGCCGAGGCTCTTGCCTCGAATGTGGATTTGCTTATCTTTCCGGAACTGGCTGTTTGCGGCTATCCGCCGGAGGATTTGCTGCATAAGAAGCATTTTTTAGAAGACTGCCATTCGGCTGTCGAAAAGCTGGCCGCCGACTGCCCGAAAGGGACCATAATAGTCGGCTTCGCGGATACATACGAAGGCGACTGTTACAATTCCGCCGCTATCCTGCAAAACGGGAAAGTGAGCAAAATTTATCGAAAGGTGCTGCTGCCGAATTACGGCATTTTCGATGAGCGAAGGTATTTCCGCGCCGGTACCGAGCCAATGGTAATCGAGGTTGCGGGACTAAATATTGCGGTCACCATTTGTGCGGACGTGTGGAACATTGATTGGCTGGCCGATTTCCTCGGTGATGCCGGTAAAATCCAAATTGTTCTAAACATCTCGGCATCACCTTTTTATATGGGCAAGACCGAACAGAGGCAGGCGATTCTCAGCCGGTGCGCAAAAGAATTTAATTGCGCTGCCTGTTACTGCAACCTTGTCGGCGGTCAGGATGAAATAGTTTTTGACGGCCGGAGTATGTTCGCCGATTCGAGCGGCAAAATTGTTGCCTGCGCTAAGGCATTCGATGAGGATTTGCTGATTGTAGATGTCACCGCCGCTGGTAAAGCTGTGCAGGTGAAGCCCCAAACGGCCCCCTCGCCTCAGCCGGCTGATTCGATTGATGAGATTTACCGTGCGCTTGTGCTCGGGGTAAGAGATTATACCCGCAAGAACGATTTTGCGAAGGTCCTGCTGGGCCTTAGCGGAGGAGTAGATTCTTCCGTTACCGCTGCTATTGCCGCAGCCGCGCTTGGCGCTGAAAATGTTGTCGGCATTACGATGCCGTCGGAATTCAACAGCCTCGAGACAATAGCTGATGCCGGGAAAGTTGCGAAAAATCTGGGCATCGAGCTTCTGAACATTCCTATTGGGCCGGCGCTGGCACAGTTTGACTTGGCATTAAAACAGGCCCCCGGCTGGGACAGCAAAGGCATTGCTTATGAGAATCTGCAGGCCAGAATCCGCGGCAGTATCCTGATGTCGCTTAGCAACAGCACCGGCTCATTGGTGCTGACGAGCGGCAACAAAAGCGAAACAGCGGTCGGCTATGCCACTTTATATGGTGACACAGCAGGGGGCTTCGCGGTAATAAAAGACGTGCCGAAAACTTTTGTTTACAAGCTGGCCGACCATATAAACAAAATAGCAGGCCAGCAGGTAATACCAGCCAGCATAATAACCAGGATTCCGAGCGCCGAGCTGAGGCCGGGGCAAAAGGACAGCGATAGTCTGCCTGATTATGATTTGCTCGATAAGATCCTCAAAGGGTACGTGGAAGAAGATAAGTCCGCTGGCGAACTTATCAAAGGAGGGCTACCGGCCAAGGACGTGCACAGAGTTATTCGTATGGTTGACCGGAACGAATACAAGAGGAGACAATCGCCGCCGGGGGTAAAAATTACGCCAAAGGCCTTTGGTAAAGACAGAAGACTGCCGATTACGAATCGTTACAGCTGCTGTGATGATGCAATGTAGCTATTCAATCCCCATTTTTTTCTACGACGGTTACCACGCCTTTTTTGGAATGGTTATAAATCAAATGAAGATTGCGGATGTATATTAGGGTATTTAGTGAAAAGCCCAGCATGAATATGGGATTTTTTATGTGGATGGAGTAACTAAGCAGGATGAGACTGCCTACTAGCGATACGAACCAGAAAGAGGTCGGCACGTGGGATTTTTTTTTGTATTCGCTGACTATCCACTGAAGTACAAATCTTCCGCCGAACACCACTTGTCCTACCAGGGCCACGGACGCCCAAACGGGGTCGCCCACGATTTGCTCGGCTATCGCGCTTTTCAAAAATTCAATTACTGAATGTAACATAACTTTTCTCCAGTTTTTAATAAGTTACCAGTTACATCATAAACCAATCTCTGGTAAAATTAAAGAACCAGATGGGTTTTAATTGATATATTGATGATTGATAATTGTAAATGGCTTTAATTCGTCGACCAAAGCTGACTATAATCTCGCTGCTGCTTTATTGGCCAGGTATTTTTATCCTCGCACATATACCTATTCCGCAAGTGGTTTACAGGGCCGGCGTGTCCGACAAAAGCCTTCATTTTCTTGTATATCTTATTCTTGTATTTCTACTGTGGTTCGCAATCAGTCCCGACAAAAAAGTGAACTGGCGCAGAGCTGCTGTTTGGTGGGTGCTTTTTGTGGTGGTTTGGTATGGGGTTGTCGACGAGGTGCTTCAGAAGTATGTCGGACGCAGTTGTGACGTTATGGATTTTATAGCAGATTTGACGGGCACACTTGCGGGACTGGTCTTGTTTTCATTTTTCACTTTTTGGCCGGTGGCACTTGTAGTAGCGGGCACTACTATCTTTACTGTAACGAATTTTACACGGGCGAATCTGGCTGACCTGGTTCCGATTACAAATGCGATGTTTAATCTTTTTGGCTACGGATTTTTTACTATGCTGTGGATTCAAAATATATCTATTTTCCTGCGGATGAAAGCTCCGAAGTTTAAATGGATAATAACAGCGTTAGCCCTGCCCTTATGTTTTTTATTAACGGTGAGATTATTTTCTGTAATTTTCGGCAAGGATTTCGGGGTGAAAGATATAATCGTCGCTGTCGCAGGGATAACAGCAGTTGTTGCCACAACTTATCTAATTGCTTTATGCCGTAAAGGGGTTTCGCGGGCGGCTTAGCCAGAACGACTTTGGCGGTTTTTGAAAGGTTTGTAGAGGGGGTCGCCTATTAAAACCATTTGCCAGGAATTAAAGGGGTTTGTGCGATAGTATGCCTCGACAAGACAGCGGCCATTGAATAGCTCCTGGAAAAAATCTTTTGGCGGCGGAAATGTATGAAGATACGGCTCGGCCACCGGTCCGAGCGTGACGGTTGCTCCGTCTTTGAGCATAGCCGGGCACCATTGGCTGCTGTTCGGGTCGCGAAGGTCAACAGCTTCCCAACTCGAAACGTGATACCCTATGGCGCCAGGAACGAAGTCGAAAGCGTCAACATACTTGCCCAGGCTATACCAGCCGCAATAAATGGCCGTCTGCGGACATGAATTTGGTTCGAAAAGTTTTTCTGTTCGCTCCTCTTCAACGGTCATTCCTGTTTGCAGTCTTGTAAGTGCTGCTAAATCCCGCAAAGATTGGTCAAAATGGCCGTACGAATAAGGATTTTTGTTATCTTTCCTGCCCCGTGAATCGATGTAAACAATGCCTCTTAAGCCGGTTTTTTCTGCCATTATTGCTTTATCGATAAGGCCTTTTGCAATCTCGAAACTCGGCCCATCAAGGCGGGAAACCATAAGCGTGTTAGTATAAAGACCAAGCGAATTATCCTTTAGTCTGTTAGGCTGCCAGCGATACAGTTCGTAATCGCTGAACAGAACCATTGACAACTCACTATCCACTGACGCATCTGTTTCTTTGCCGATGATATGGTCAATTTCTACTTGCAACTGAGCCAGTTTGAGTTTGGCATCTTTCATCTTCTTGGGAGTGTCGACTGTGCCATTGTGCTTTAATTGTTCAATCCTGGTTTTTTCCTGCTCAGCCAGATTTTTCAATTGCGTTAGATTATCCTGCTGGTTCTTTAACTGCCCGCGTTTTCCTACCTTTATTGGCACGCCGTAGGTTGTCAGGAGGCATTTGATTTTAATGGCAAAGTCAAAGTCAGCTAATTTTTTGCAAATAGGCTCAACAAGCTGTTTTTTATAATTATTTCTGTCGATTGTGTCGTTAAGGGATGCTCCTAAAGGCAAGGTGAGAATATTTTCTGCCGGTACGCCTCGTTTTGCGCAGTAATATTGGGCAAGCTGTACAGATGCTTCAATGTCGCTGTTTGCTATTACCAGAATCTCATCCGGCTCAAGCGCAAAAGCCGAAGCACTGCACAGGATATAAACCAAAAACCATCCCGTGATTAGCTTGCGCAGGATGGTTTTCATTTGCTGTGTCAGATATCCTAACATCGGTTTATTTTTTATTCTGCTCTCCTCTTGTAAATTCCGCCTGTGAATATTTTTTTTCGTATATATTCTTTCGACTAAACACCTGTGCGGCAGTTGTGAGAATTATCTTTAAGTCGAGCCATAGACCGGCTGTTTCAACATACTTTACATCAAGCTCAAGTTTTTCTTCACGTGTAAGTTCACCCCTGCCGGAAATCTGCGCCAAGCCTGTCAGTCCTGGTTTGACAAGCAGCCGTTTTTTTTGCCTTTCGTTCCACTCGGCCATCTGTGAAACATACAGCGGTCGAGGTCCAACAATACTCATATCTCCTTTTAATACGTTGAACAATTGAGGCAGTTCATCAAGTGAATATTCGCGAAGGAGTTTTCCTGTTTTTGTCAGGCGTGGGTCATCGCCTGCCTTTGGACTTGGCCCAAACGAGTCGGCATCAACTCTCATCGTGCGAAACTTGTAGAATATAAACGGCTTGCCATTTTTGCCTGCTCTTTCCTGTTTAAAAACAACGGGTCCACGGCTATTCAGTTTTATAGCTATTGCTATAACAGCGAAAACCGGCAACAGTAATACTATCGCCGGCAGAGAAATTGATATATCAAGAACCTGTTTAAAAACTTTCTTCATTAATTCACTTTGTATCTGCTTTAGCATCACAAATATTGCTGATAGCCTTGCGATACTCAAATCAACCTGACAGGCCCAAAAACACTAATCTTTCAATGTCGGATTTATGTGTTATTAATAAACAGGGCTGTTATGCCTTTATGCCTTATCAATTGGCGGCAGGCCCAATTTGTCTAATGCGCGCTGGATTTTTATCTTTGAAATACCGCAGGTGTCTCCTAATCGTTTCAGTGCTTCTTCCCTGGTTATTTGCCCATCGCGAATCAGGTTGCTTAGCATCGCCTCTGCATATGTTGCACCGGTCGTTTTCTGGAACATATAATTTTTTATATCAGCAAAGTCGCAATCGGCCTTCCAGGTACCGAGGCTGCCAGGCGGAGGCTGCCATCCAAGTTTCGATTGAATTGTTTCGATACACTCGGCTTCATTCCATTCAGCGTTAAAAAAGTAATCCACACAATATATGTCATGGTAACGAAGGCGTAAATAGGGAGTGTGGAGGGTAATGTATAGCAAGGAAACCTTGACGGAAATAGGCAAGTATCTGATAACAGAAGGGCATTTGGAGAGCAAAGATAATCCCTTTTTGAAAGTTTGCAGCATCTTTAGTAATTGATTCCTAAAGGAATGAGCCTTATCTGTCAGGTCTTCATCACGAAAAGCAGGCAGGATTTGGAGCTCTTCATATCTGTTGCCGCCGCAGACAATGGATTTGATATTATGCGCCTTTGCGATTCGAAAAACTTCCCTATTCACTAATTTGCAGACTACGCAGGTAAGATTAGCTATCTCCGGCAGCGGTTTTTTCTGCCATAAAAGAAAATACTTCTTAGCTACTTTTAAGTGGAGATCCCAAGGAAGTTTGATTTCTACCAGCTTCACGTTTAATTGTTTGACAATTCTTCTGACATTTTCTTCAATCACATCTGGGGTAAATGGCGTTCGATAGTAAGTTGCGAGAACTCTCAACTTGTGCTTCTGTGTTAAGAGGTACATCAGATAGGAGCTGTCTCGCCCGCCGCTTAGACCGACAAGACAATCAAAATCGCTTCCTCGTCCTCGGGCTCGTATATTTTCGATGATTTTATTGAGTTCATCTTCGGACGGCTCTGTTTCGCCACTTTTTTGAGCAGATTGTTTGGCGGCAGTGCATACATTGCATACGCCATCTTTGGAAAAAGTAATAGACTTCAAAGATTGTGGAAGCACGCAAAGGGTGCACCTGTTGCTTTTTCCAAAAAACTGGTTCTCAGAAAAAATATTGGAAGGTTGCTTGAGATTGGATTCAGAGCACATGATATTTTTCCTTAAATAGGGATATTCTCAAAGAGTTCTCAACCGCAGACAAAAATCTTTTTTAGCCACGCAGATATTACTGCGTACGTTGTTATTGTCACTTTGTGCGACAGTCTACAGCCTACGTTTTTCGATACGCCGGAGGTTGGCCTGTAATTCCTCTGCGAGGGTTAGGAAACTTGAATGGTATCGTTATAATTGCCCATATTGACCCGAGGCCATAAGCTAAATGCAACACGACAAATGACCACAAAACAAGAATGGCGGATGTTTTTGTCTGCCTGGCGATTTGAATTGTAACTACAGAAGCAGTGGAAAGATACAACATGATGTATCCGAGCAGTATCCAGCCAAGAAACCGCACCCAAAAGGCTCCTATAGCAAAAGTGATCAGGCCTGAAACAAAAAACATAGGTATTAGATGTCGCAGATTGAATCCTGAGCCGGAGAGCCAGATGGTGTAGGGGATCCATAAACCATTATTAAAAGCCTGCTGCCAAAGCCCCATATAAGTGGAACGATTGTAATACTTCAGTTTAATTTCGGGGGAGATAATAGTTTTGCCGCCAGCCTTAAGCAGGCGTTTGTTAAGTTCAAGGTCCTGATTGCGTACCAGTCTTTCATCATAAAGACCGATTTTTTCAAACACTTCTCTGCGATACATTCCGAACGGAACAATATCAACTTCCTGTTCGGGTCCTCCGGTTCTAAACGCAGAATTTCCCACCCCAAATCGACAACTGGTGGCCGCGGCGATAGCCGTACCAACCGCCGTATTTTCAGCAGGACGTGTAATCATATAGCCGCCAACCTGGTCTGCTCCAGTACGTTGAGCCACCTCAAGACATTTATCAATATAATCTGGTGCATATTCAGCGTGACAGCTAACGACCATTATGAAATCACCTTTTGCCTGTTTTACCCCAAGATTCATAGCAACAGGAGTAATCTTTGCGGTATTTGTTATTAATTTGATTCTATTGTCACGAGTTGAATGCTCCTTAATTATCTCAACAGTTCTGTCGGTGCTCATACCGTCGACACACAAAACTTCATGATCTTTTTTGTTTCCCGTCTGGGCGAGAAAAGAGTCGAGACACTTACCGATGAATTTCTCTTCGTTCCGTGTAGGGATAATGATAGATACAAGCATCAGCTTATAACCTCACCCTGTTTTGCCGCGATTAACAAAACGGCTTTGAGACGGTCGGCTAATTTATCTCGGTCAAACAGCTCCTCGGCGATTAGTCGGGCATTCTGTCCCATTTCAGCTAATCTATTTCTATATGATTTAAGATACAACACCTTCTCAACAAATTCATCCACATCACAAAGTTTACATCCGAATCCAGCCTGGTGTTTTTCAATCAGCTCTCTCTGCCAGCCTGAATAGTTCAGGAGCAGCGGCTTACCTGCTGATAGACCATCGTAAAATTTATTAAGCGAGGCGTGCCTTTCTATAATAGGGAATTTCCCAATCACAGCCATAATGACGTCCGCTGCCGCTATAATCGGAGGGAGCTGCTGTTTCGGCACAGAAGGTAAAATTTCCACATTTTTCAAACCAAGCTTTTGGACACTGTCTTGCAGGGCACCTTTTCTAAAGCCGTCTCCTACCAATACAAACAGAATGTCCTGATAACCTCTAAGTTTGTCGGCAGCCTCAATGATAAATTCGAGGCCAGTAATCTTCCCCATTGCGCCGGCATGTAGCAGTACAAGTTTATCCACCCAACCTTTTTGATGCCGAATTGCGCTGCCATCGATATCGGGTCGGAACAGTTCTGCGTCACAACTGTTCGGAATCACTGTTATGCTTTTGTTTTGAGTTAGTATATTCCTTATATCTTCGGCCATAGGCACTGATAAAGCCACAATCGCCGAGCTTTGTTTGTATATGGTCTTTTCAAGCCATAGAAGAATCTTTATGAGAACCCTGTTCTTGATTATGCCCATTTCTATTGGTGTCTCCGGCCACTGGTCACGAACTTCAAAAACAAAGGGGACACGTTTCAGACATTTTAGCGCTATAGCGGGAATTCCCACTGTCAGCGGAGTACTCGTTACGTATATTACGTCTATTTTTTTAATTCTCAGGCCCGTGTAAATACTGAAAAAACAAAAGGACAGAAATGATATTATTCTCCGAAAATACGATTGCTTATTGCTGTACTTGGTTCCAACAACGACCACATTTATTCCTTCTATAGTTTGTTTTTGTAAGATTCCCTTCCCCATCTCTAAACCGCCTATATCATAATACCCGGTTATGACTGTAACTTTATGCCCGGCTTTAACCCATCGCTTGGCAAATTCATATGAACGGGTACCAGTGGCGCCAAAAGGTGTTGCAAAATACTGGTGAATATAGAGTATGTGCATATACTATTTTTTCTCTAACTCCCGGATAGCTTCTCTGTAACTTATAAATTCAAATCTGCTGCTTTTCAAATAGTCAACTATCCAAACATACCAATCTTTCCAACTTTTGAAGCTGTTATTAAAATATCTGTCGTGAAATAAAACGGTGAAGTACTTTATGCCTTTTGTATAGGCCTCTTCTGTAATTCTTTTTGTTTTATCTTTAATCTGTCCGAGGTTCTGGTTTTGCCAGCGGCTATTGTTGCAAAACAGATGCCCATCCATAATATGCAGCGGAAACTCCCATAGGTTGCCAACTTTGTAGGGATTTTCAAGCTTATACAGACTGCTGTCAAATATATACCCGGCCTCATTTAGAAATTTGAGTGTATCTCTGGAATTCCGCAGGTAATGCATTCTTATACCGAATTTTTTCAAGCCTGATAAATTTTTAAAAATTTCATGTTCCCTATTTATTCCGTCAAAATTGTCAGATTCTATCCCGTGCACACCTACATCAAATCCTTTCTCTTTAATCTTTTTTATCCAGTAGTCAGCGTCCTCAAGTGAATAGGAAAGACCTAAACCATTATTTACTCCAACAAAAAAAGCAGAAGACACCTTGTTTTCCTTGTCAAATCCCATTAATTCCTCCAAATTATGGAACTTGTTTTTTGTGAGTTCCTTGAATCTTAAAAAATACTCCGTAAAATTTATTTTGCCGATAACTAATTCTATAGAGTTTCTAATTATGAATTTAGGGACTATTAAGTCCTTTTTGTGCTCCCATGCTGTAATGTGGTCAACATCATGAGATATTATAATCTTCATCAGAACAGCTCTCGCTTGAATAACTTTAACAGAATTTCTAAGGGTAATTTTGCCTTGTTTACCCGGTAATATGGTGTCAATTTCCCGCCAAATCCTCTAAAGTACCTTTCAATCTGCGGTACCATAGAGCCTTCAAAGTCGAATTGTTTCAATCCTAAGCTTTGAGCATGCTTTATCGCCTCCCACACAGCCAGAGCACCTGCTCCGTGATGCTTATTTTTATCGTCATAGCCGCCAAGCAGATAGTAAGCGGTCCTGCTGTCGCGGATGCAAAAAGAGACCGCTATGGGAATATTTTCTCTGAAGGCGGCAAAGGCAAAACAGTTATTCTTGTTTGCAAACTCAAAAAGCACCCTGTCCAGATAAACCTCATCAACAGCCAGGTCCTGTCTTGATAGAGTCTTAAACACCAAAGATTTGACTATCTTAAAGTCATTAACCTGTCTGACGACCAGACCGTCTCGCGAAGCTTTGTTTATATCGTTTCTCCTTTCGGCAGACATATCACTGCGAATATCGTCGACAGAGCTCTCCAAATCCAGCACATAGGTGTATCCCGGAACCACTTTGAATTTTTTCCACACAAAAGGCTGAGTATCCACAATCTCTTTACTCAGAGAAACCGAAACAATCGAACAGGGCAGCTTATCCAGAAAATCCGCCAGCAAAGACAAGGTTTCTTTCCAGTAATCCATAATCGCCACGGGATTTTTGGCTTTTACCTCAAGAAATGGTCCTATCATGGGTGTAAAAAGCGGGTTACGGGATAGTTTAAAACCCAATCTTCTCTCTGTATATATATGAAAACCTCCGATTATGCCGCCGTTTTTGTCGTAGATGCCGTATATACGCACCTTATCCGCGAATATCTTCAGCCAATCAAGGCGGCTAAAAACCGTTCCATGTTTTTCCGCCAGTTCATCGTATCTGGACTTTCCACTATTGCTAAGAAGGTTTATTTCCATTAAGAAGGCCTTTGTATAAATCGATTAGTTTTTGACTTTCTGCTTCCCAATTGTACTCTTCTTCAATTAACTCTCGGCCCTTATCACCTAACTTTTTTGCTTCATTAGAATTGTCCAAAAGATGTAGAATCTTTTCCGCAATATCCTTAGCGTCATAAGGATTTACAAACAGGGCGCATTCCCCAAAAAGTTCCTGCCAGTATGGGAAATTCGACATAACCATTGGTAAGGAGCAAGCCATATATTCAAAAGGTTTGTTAGGCATCGCTCTTTCTTGGTTAGGTACTGGGAAAAAGTTAATCAGTCCTACATCCGCTGTCTTTATCAGAGAATAATGCTGCCCGTAAGGAATTTGGCCCAAATAAGTGGCATAATTCCATTCTGTGAGATTTTCACATTCCTGCTTAAATTTTTCGCTTTCCCATTCCCCCAAAAGCCACAAATTCGCTTTATTTTCAATGAAATCCATCGCTTGGATAATTTCTTTAATTCCTCTTATCCTGCTTAATCCTCCGCTATATATAACAGTTGGCTTATTTTTCTTCCGATTAGAGGGCTTAGCTTTATCTATCAATTCCAAAATAGGTAAATTTCTCAATGTTATGGTTTTATTTTCAGGAAATTTTGCTGTTATATCAGGTGTTACTGTTGCAACGCCATCAAATATCTTAACAGAGAGTTTTTCAAATATGTTGAAAAGCACGGACATAATTTTCCTGAGTGTATAGCTGCCAATCCATTCCTTATTCAATATCTGTTCAGGATAGTCCTCGTGTACATCGTAAATAACTTTTCTGCCAAAAAGTTTTAATGCTAATCCAATAGGTATAAGCTCAGGGTCGTGAAAGTGATAAATCACCGCTTTCTGCTTCGACGCCAGTCTAAATGATTTCCATACTATTTTTGTCATCCTCTCAAATCTGCTCGTGGGCATGGGTAACGGAACAATCTCTACGCCATCAATAGTTTCCTTTTTGTTATGCTGGACAATAATAGTGACATTATATCCTGCCCGCGATAAAGTTTTTGCTTCTTTGTGAAAAACTCTATCATCAAAAGCTGAATGGGCGGAACTGAGATGACAAACTTTAATTTGCATTTTATCCTGTAAGAACCAACTCGACATTATATCGCATAATATTTAAACTGTATGTGGTGTAGCCTTACTATCCGTGTTTCATAAGCAGGCTTTTAAGCAGGAGATTAAGCAGGCTATGAAAAGCCTCTTTATTTCTCTTGCGTATGATTTGACTAATGACGGTCCCAATATACCCAAGGGTGCCCAGAACAAAACAATGGAAAGTGCACCGCTGTGCCTTTTTGCATGGGCGGCAAGGCTACTTTCACCCAATGGTCAACCACAAAGGTTCCCATAAGTTCACTTTACCTTACGCTCTAATCTTCACCAAAATTACCTGTTGAATCTCTATTTGAAAGTTATCAAGCTTGTTTTGCTAAGGACAACAAGACTTTAGCAAATCTCTCTGTATCAACTTAATCTTAAAATAATATTTTTTTTAAAAACGTAGGTATTTTTCTAACATCTTTTAATCCGAACTCTTTTGTTTGTCTCCAGTTGGTTAGAAAGACATACTTTGCTTTATCAGTCCAATTGCTTTGATAGCTTTCAAATTTTTTCGAATATTCCAGAAATTTTTCCTCTCCAGTGATCAAATATAGTGCTCTCAGTTGAGCTATGTGCAGAGAATTATAGCTGGGAGATGCTAAATGTTTTCTGGGCCAGCGGGAATACAACGACCAATAGCCGGCATCATACTCATCTACAACGGACAAGAATGTTTTGGCAATTCTGTCACAAAATTGTTTCGTTTTTGGTTCTTTTGTAACTTTGTGATATTCGTAAACACCGATGTATGCGAATATTGCTCCGTTAAGGATATCAGAAGAGATGGGAGTTGTCGGATATTCCTGTGGGAAAACATAGCCATCTTGTTTCACAACGCTAATCCCCCCCTCGGAAAGGTCATGGAAAATCGGCTCTATTGCCTTTTTGGCTGCACTTAGATACTCTCGCTGTCTCGTTTCACAAAATGCCCTCAATAAAACCGAAACCCCTTCTCCTTGGGCCATAGCGGAGTACCATGGATTTTTATATAATCCACCAGGATAGTCAATTTCGAATGTGTATTCCCAATAGAAGAAACCATTTCGTTTGACTAAGTTATCTCTCAACCACGCCGCGCACGTTAGAAAGGCCTGTTTAGCTTCCTTGTTCCCTGTGTTAAGATAGTAATCGAAAGCCCCCAGGGCATACTGACTGATGTATACCGGATGATAGCAGCCTCTATGTAGCGGCACACCGTTTCTGTCTAAGGGTATTGTTCCTATCAGGTATTTTCTCTCGCTGAGGTCAATGAAATAACGCCCTAAAGAAGAGTTTTGTAGATGAAATTCTTCATTGAGTGCCCATGGCTTCGGTATAGGTATACGCTTGATTTCGATGCATAAGACAAGAGCGGTAAAAAGAATTAGAAAAACAAAGGTTGCTAATATTATCCTCTTTAAGACACCTTTCCATTTTTTCATTCGTCTGATACCTCCATTTCTTTCGTTAAAAAGCCGACCACGGTATGAGATTTGCTAAAGTGTATAGCACCTTATATTACGCCACTAATGACCACAAGGCCTTTGCAAGTTTCTCCGCATTTTGTTCAGCATCAAAGAGCTTACGTACATAAGCAAGGCCGTTTTGTCCGGATGATAATCGAAACTCTTTATCAGTAATCATCTTCTCCATTGCCTGCCGAAGCTGACCGGTATCCTTTGCGTCAATAAGCAAACCTGTTTCTCCATCAACCACAGCCTCTGGAGTACCGCCGACCCGTGTAGCCACAACGGGCAAACCACAGTTCATCGCCTCAAGAACTGATTGGGGCATACCTTCGCTGTGCGATGGGAAAACCATAAAATCTGATGCTTGCAAATACTTCGGCACCTCCTCCGGCGAAAGCAGTCCCGGGAGTACTACCGCTCCATCTTTGTCTGCCCTTGTCCTAAGCTGAACAAGTTTTTCCATTGCAGGACCCGCCCCGACACAGACCAATCTGAAATCATGATATTTCTCAAAGAGTCTCCCTGCAACCGTCGTCAATTCGTTTATACCCTTTGTACGTGCAATAGAACCAACATACACTGCAACAATGTCACCATCTGCCCAACCTAGCTCCTGGCGAAGTTTTCTTTTGTTCTTGGGCGGTGAAAATTTCTCGCTATCTCTGCTAAGATACACGCATAGTGGCTTTCGCTTACACTTTCCTATTTCGGTCAGTTTTTTGCAAGTTGATTCGCTGACGCCGATAGGCAGATCAACTCTTTCCAAAATATCCCCGAGCTTCCGCCACAACGCCGGCAACTGTTCCGGATACATCATTATGTCACTGCCAATAGCCAAGCTGACTACCGGTAGATTCAATTTCTTGCCGAGAATTACCGCTGCTTCGGCATCTGGTATCATAGAAACACCTAAGATAACATCAAAAGGATTTTGCTTATGCCAGTCTCGGACTGTAGCTCTTAAAGCTGTGCCCATTGAAAGACCTTCAAATCTGCGAAACCACATCCCTGGTGGCCGGATGTATCCGACCAGCTTGGCCTGGAGTTCTTTTGGACCGGATAGCGGATTTGCAGGACCGTATTTTTCCCATCTGGACAAGCGATACAAAGGCCAGGGTATCCAGGGTCTCGGGACTAGGAAGTCACATTCAATATTGTATTTAGCCAGTTGCTGGGCCTCGCGACATATAAAGATCCCGTGCTGTTTTAACTGCTGACTCGGAAACATATGACTAATAGTTAATATCCGCAGCTTCTTCATCTATTTGCTCATCTATATATTTGGTTACATTGCTTTTAAGCCTACTTATATGTTCAATGCCCATAATGATTGCCAGGAATATCCAAAGGTCCTTCTGGTACAACTGCACCATATCCAAACCCATTACTAACAAAAACGTTAATACCGCTCTGGCATATAGTTTTTCTATTCCAAGCGGCATACGCTTTACAGTTAGCATCATTATAACTGCAAAAACCGTAAAAAGCATAGCGGCAGGTATTCCATAAATTCCGAGGGCATAAAAGAAATCATTGTGTGGAATGTGATTTTCGCCCGTTCGTTCAAACCATCCTACACTACCTGTTCCTGTTGGGTATTTTCCAGCAGCTTCAATCGCTTTCTTTATAAGATTGATTCTGTAACCAAGACTTTGCTCTGCGTATGAAATATCTGTTAATCGGGTAGCAACCGTTGTTTCTAGTCCTTTTTTCTTAATCAGCAGCGACGTAGAGGCGGAAGCTATCAAAATAATCACTAATAGTAGTGCCGCCAGTGCAGGCCTGCGCAATACCTGCCTGATGAATAATAGCGGCGACGAAATCGTAAAAACCAGGGAAATTAAACCGCCGCGAGAACCGGTTCTTATTACCATAATCGGCAGAGATACCAGTGCGATGAGATATATAATTCGCCAGAATATATGTTTGTCACGAATGAGCAGATAGAGCGTAGCAAAAAAGGCCATGCTAAGCAAGACTGCCATCAGATTCGCACCAATTGCTTCCCCAGCGGTCGCTGAATATCTTCCGCTTTCTTCTTCCATTGCTATCATCGCTGCGCCGCTTTTGTATGCTATTATAATCGTGCCTAATGTCCCAACAATGTATGCTCTTAGTGCCCAGTGAAAGGTTTTTTCACCATTTGTTTGTAGTATCCAATATACAATAAATACAAGTGTCAGAGACTGGAACTGGGTAAAGGCACGCTGTAATTCCAAGCCAATGTAGGGTGCTGCCAGCGATGAGAAAAATATCCAGATTGTGTATATGACTAACACCCATAACGCTTTATTTCGAACATGCAGGGAGGGTTGACTTATCATTAGGTTTAACAAAAAACTAACAGCAAGAGCTATACCAACTCCTCGGTCAAGACTGAATGTTGTTGCATAACCGACTCCAGCCCCAGTCGGCAGCACCAGCATCATCATACACAGCGCAAACGTGGGCTTTATCACCATTCCGATAAAAGTCGGTATCGCTATAATCAATGCTCCCAGCAAAGGACTTTTAGTAAAGTAAATTATCGCGAGCCCGAACAAAGATATTACAGTCCAAGTCACAAGAAGCAGTGTATTTATTATCGGCGGCAATTGGATATCCGAAGTCCGCTCAGACGGCTCATAAAGCAAGTCTTCTTTGCTTGTTTCGTTTGTATATGCGGTATACATAATTACCTCAAACCTCTGAATAGATTGCCATTCACCAGTATAAATAATGTCATTATTTAACTTAAGGTTATCTTGAAAAGAATTATTTTTCTTTTAACCTTTCAAGGCAAAAGATACAGGACTAGACAAACTTTGGATTAAAAGTTAGTTTAATCACATTTGGCCAGCATCATTGCGAAATCAGTGAAGAATAAAGAGCACAATTTTGGGGATATTTTAAACATGTTCGATGCAATTGTATGCAACAGCTTCATTTTTCTGCTTAACTTATTTTTGTAGTCATCTGATTTTAGATAATAGTCGAATACATTTGTAAAGCAGAAATCTGTCACCTGCCCCATATGCTGTTCGATTTGGCATTTAAGCTTGCGAAAGTTGTAAAAGTTGATATGCCCTGATGAGCTCATTCCTTTTTTCCTTTGTTCGCCTCGTCTGCACAGATTTAATGTTTCAAGGAAAAGATTATTTTCTAAAGGAACTTTAAACAAAACAAACGCGGAGATCCTCCTTAACTCTTCGAGAGCTTTTTCCGGGTCGAGGACGTGTTCGAGTACGTCAATCATTAGAGTGAGGTCTATTTGTTTATCATGGAAAGAGGTTTTGTTAATATTTTCATTTAAAGCTTGCTGAAGATCAGGGTTCTCTTTCTTTTGAAGTTCGAGCATACCAGGGCTCAGATCCAAAGCGAATTTATTAACTTTAATTTGATGCTTTTCTTTAATATACCTTGCAACTGCATTCAGAATTAAGCCTGCTCCCCCTCCCACATCCAGTAAATTAATTTCTTTTTTACCAATTGCAGCAGCAAATATATCGATAAAAGGAATAATTTTGCTGACTTTCCAAGAGGAATCCTCTTTGTGAAGCAACGGATTCTTGGCGATGTATTCATCTTCTGAATACAAATTACTGATGAGTTTGTTTGTAGGATCCATCCCAAAACCTCCTGTCGTAAAGCAAGCCCTCTGTGCTTATTTCATTTGCATATCCGGTATACATAATGAGGTTTCAACCTCCAAATAGATTACTCTTTTCTCTTGGGTTACTACCCCGCTTGATACAACCATCAAAACAATAGGCCAATTGCCCTGTTAAAGCAGAACGCTCATACTTCTTGATAAACTCGGGCAAATTATAACTCTGTAACTCACCGCGCTTATATTGCTCGAAAGCGGCCATAATCATCTTTAGAATCTCTTCTTCATTCGAACCATCAACACACCACCCGCCGCACTTGCTCACAAAATCATGTACCGGGCCCTGCGGAACCAGAGCCAAAATAGGTTTGCCCATACCCGCGTATTCATAAACTTTTGTCGTCATCGCCGCTTTTTCCATACCCGAGCCAACCAAAACCGCAATATGACTTTGGGCAAGTGTCATAAATGCATCCTCCTGTGGTATCCTGGGTACAATCTGAACTATATCGTTGATTTCAAGCTTCTCCACTTCCTTTATCAAGTCAGGATTCTGTCCGCCTATCAGTTTTATGTTCAACTTTTGCCTTTCTATAACACCACCCTTGACCAGTCGAGCCACAGCACGCAGGAATGGCTTGGCATCGCGCCCGCCGTAAAGAGAGCCGATACTCGTCATAACCAACGTCTCGGTCGGTGGACGAAGCTTACGGTACGGCGCAACGTCCTGCTCGTCATAGCCGTTGTGAATCGTCAGATACTTGTCAGGGTTGCCGCCAAACTTATCAATAAAATTTTGGGTACGGACTTCGGTGGTATTGACGACAAATCGAGCATTGCGGACACAGGTGGCGTCGAGTTTTTCACCCAGCCAACGATGAAACCGCGTCGGCGGAAACCACTGGGTATTCATCGTCCACTCATCCCGATAATCGGCCACCCACGGCTTATGCGTCAGTTTCTTGATTAAAAGCCCCAAAATATGTGCAGAATACGGCACCAAAGAGCTGTAGATAACATCACATTTACGCGCTAGCCACAACGCCTTTGGTAGAGCCAAAAGTATCCAGATAGCCTGACCATCAGGCAACAGCAGCCACCGTTGTATATAAGTGGCTATCCCCAAGGTATTTTCTGGCTGCAAGTTGCTTCGAGTAGATATATTTTTGTCCGCACGTTTACCGCTCTTAAAAAGATGGACATATTTTACCAGAAGATTTCGACATAAGTAAAATGCCGAAGCTAATTTCGATATCACTTCATCTAAATTGATTCGGATTGTAGGACGTATTTTTACACCCTGATTACCTTCGTATTCTTTTGTCCCTCCCCTGTAAGCGGTTAAGACTTCACTGTGCCATCCAAACCGACCTAAGTACTTAACAAACTTCCCCGACCTCAGTGCCCCTACAGTCGGAGCCGGTGGGAGATAATAACAAATCATCAGAACTCTTTTTTGTAGGTAATCCCTGTTTTTCTTCATTTTAAAGGTTTTTTTCTGCCTATGGTTTTTCGTATCATAGCCAGTGGCATCCGCAATAGTTCCCATTCGTCCGCGTGGATGCTTTTCGTCAGCGCTAAAGAAGTAAAAAATAATCCCACATAAATAATAAATCTAATTATAAGCTTAATAAGCAAATTTGACACGGGAACAGGAATCAGCCATAAAAGCACGCCGCAAAAAAGGCTTAGCCCAAGTATGCGCCCCAGGTCTTTCCATCGCATTACGTTTCCAAATCCCACATTAATTTTCCTGCGCAAAACAACGAGCATAAACAAGACAGCAGCTAAAGAACCGCAAAAAGTGCCAATGCTTGGGCCGATATAGGAAAGAAATCCGTGCCTGCCTGCGAACAGAAGAATTACACTAACGAACGCATTCACAATAAAAGATAACAATGCGGCAATAGCAATTGGTTTTGTGTATCCGATTGCCCGAAAAATAGCCCCGTAAATCGCCACTCTAATCGGCAATCTTGCCAAATAAATCAAAAACGGCCAGGCTGCCTGAGAGTAAGCTTGTGTGTACATTAAAACGATGAAATCGTAGCCGCAGACCAGAAAAAAAGCAAAGGTCGGGAAAATCAGAAGACTGCTCTTGCGAGTAGCCTCATGCCAAAGATTAAGAGAATTCAGGAGCCGACCCTTTTCTGCTTCCACAACCATATTGGGCATAATCGCCGAGCTGAGACTGGCGGTAAACAGTGCAATAAGCGGCAGCTCTAATGCGCCTGTGGAATAAACCGCATAAACTTCTTTTGAGAAATAGTATGAAATCAATATACCGTCTAATTTAAGGTTCACAATCCCAATGGTCGTCGTAGCCATCAACGGCCAGCAATAGTTCAACTGTTCAAGCAATAGACTCTTATTGATATGCCACTGCCCGAACGGCGAAAAGTATATCATCATCAGGGTACCGATAACCGCAAATATTGCTCCAATCAGTATTTTACTCCAAAGAGCTTCGGCTATCCCATACCCCAAAGCAAAAATCATAACGACAGTAAGAATCATTAAGATGGAGTTAAACATGCTGTAAAGACCGGAGAATAGCGCTTTATCCAAACTAATAAGGAAGGAAGGTATCAACTGAACAATTCTATCGAAAAATGGAAAACAGGCAAAAATCTTTATCAGCGGCGCTATCTCAGGATTATTAAACTGTTTTGCAAATAGACCTGCTGAAAAGAACATTGCTAGTCCGGTCAACAAAGAAATGATACCTGTTATCAGAAGAGTCTGGGCTACAAGATTTCGCCGCTTTTCTGGCCCATACTTTGGAAGAAAGTAGTAAAGGCTGCTTTCAATTTGTATGGTTAATATGCCCGTTAGCAGACCATACACAAGCAGTACCTGTCGGTAACTTCCGAGCGTTTCCTTGCTGATAAGACGGACAAGAACAATGCCTATTATCAACTGAGTGGCTTGGGTAAGACCCTGAAACAACATTATAAGAATACTGCGTGTTCTAATTCGCACGTTTAATTCAAACCCTCATTTTGAAATTTCGAACAAATTTTTTTCCTTCCCCTCAGCATCCGGTATATCTTCCAAATAGCCCGTGGAAACAACCGGATAAAGTTACGAAAATGCGATATCCCAAGAGGCAGCCAGAGGGGGACTCTTGGGATTAGTTTGGAACCAAGAGGTTTATCGGTAAATAAGGTAAAAGCAAATAAAAAACGGACTTTGAGAGATCTATGATTCTTAAAGGACCGAAATTCTTTGAGCTTGAAATAATTTGGCAAAATAAAGTTACGACGTTGCATTTCATTGGCGAAAGAAAATGCTTGGCTTGTGTTCAAATCTAGTCGCTGGCCCCGTATTATTAAATCAGCATCGGCCTTTTCAATGTGAATTTTACCAGCTTTCTCTGCTTGCAACAATATTTCATGAGCGGTTTGCGAGCGAACAATAACCGCACTTGGCACAGTTTTGTCGGCAACAAGTCCATAAGGGTCACCTACAGACATATCGCTGAGAGCATTTAGTTTATCAAGGCACAAACGGCAATGGATAGGTGTAAAAAATTCTCTTGCACTAGTTCGTCTGTTTCTTGGAACATTGAAGATATGACCGGTATTATCTTCTATACGAATATCGCCGGGCCATCCTTTCCATTGCTTGTTTCGATAGTCAAAGGTTTTAACATTTTCGCTGCGGATTCTTGCGGCTCGAACTAAATAATCGGCGGCCGCATACGTCAAAACACGATCACAAAACAAACCTATTTTCAAAATAATTTTACGGCCAAGCGGTTTGATTACTTCTGTCGCGAGTTCGAGTCCCTGCATATGGCAGCCAAGACCTACAAAAACAATAGGGCCTTCAGTTTCGCGGACTTGAGCGATGAGTTGATTTACTGGAACAGGACAGTATTTACTTTGCGAGACGTTCATTGCCATCTGAGGTGTTGTAATTATTTGAGCCATCGGCCTCAATGGCTTTTCGGGGTTATCCAACACACACAAGGCAGCTTTGGCAAAACCCGTTTCAAGGCAATAAACAAGCATGCTCCTGACAAATCCGCCGGTTTGCCCTTTGGAAATAAACGTCTGGTCTTGACTCTTAGCCAGACAGGCATAGTTAAATTGACCAACATAGGGACATCCGATGTTTTCACGCATTTTATTGAGAGTATGAAGTTGCGGACATACCTTGCTGCAAAGACCACACTCATTACAAAGCTCTTTTGTTATTTGCGGAACCAGCGAACCCTGTGGAGTTTCTACCATACGAAGAGCAACATTACTACACACCCCTACACAAGTTCCACAACCAGTGCAAATATGATTATTTACAACTGTTAAGATATTTTTTGACACTGATAGCTTATTTCTGTTTTATGATATTAATGACTTTTTTAAAAGTATTTTGCATGCTGTTTTCTATCTCAGGAACTTTCTCTTGGAGCTTTTTTTGGATTTGTTCCCGCTGCTTCCAAGCTCTTATTATCATTTCAAGAGTTTTCCCGTCATCTTTTTTTCTGACTGGATCGGCTATAAAATCAGATAATTCAACCTGTTCCATCAACTCGTCATATTTGTGAGACCAGCCTATAACAGCAACCGGCGTACGCATGGAGAGGGCAGCTACGAGACTGTGATACCGGCTTGCAATCAACAGTTCAGAATTTCCTATCACCGATTTGACCTGTCGTGCAGATTCACTGCCGGAAAACATTCCCAAACGGGTATTAGGTCCCATCAATTTCAGCAGTAATTCACATAACTGCGGATCATTGCGGCGATTATATGATGCCTCGTGGGGAATCAACACGACATTACAGTCGGTATTTTCCAGGAAATAATGAATGACTTCCAGGAGGATTCGCACATAGCGATTGTTTGCATCTTCCCCTTCGACTCTCTCATAAATTCGCATATTAGGTGTTATAGTAATTACCGGCAACTCGCTACTTCGCAGGCCTATCCCATTTAATAACTGACGACTAACAGCTTGGGTATTATCTACTTCAAAGAGAAAGGCAATATCATTGCAGTAATGAACATCCGATGCTTTTGCACATTGTGCATTGACAAGATAGTCGTAGCTAACCTTTTCTCTTGCACAGATAAAGCTTGCTTTTTTCAGAGTCCAGCGGGTAAACACCCTAACCCATATATTTCTAAACGGTCCCCAAGACTGTGGCATAAAAATAACCTTATTGTCTGCATAATAAGCCCACATGTAATTTAACCATCGCTGGAAGGACGCACGCGGACCGAACTGGTCACTTGAGACGAAACCGGCAATATCGATTACAAAATCGGTTGTCC
Source organism: Phycisphaerae bacterium (assembly GCA_028714855.1). Lineage (NCBI taxonomy): Bacteria > Pseudomonadati > Planctomycetota > Phycisphaerae > Phycisphaerae bacterium. The sequence goes on from JAQTLP010000001.1 coordinate 315,889, forward strand.
GAAAGATATTATCGAGCTTATCTCGGGACTCGATAGTTCCATATTTCTTACGTTGTTTCATTCCGAGTACAGCTGCAGCCAATTTCAACACCTTGTTCAAGCGGCTTCTGCGCTCTGGGTATATAAGATTGAACCCGTCTTTTTTTAGTTTTTCAGCTTCGGATTCATTAATTGGTGTCGTCCAAAACTTTACATTCGGAAATACCTTTTTTACCTGATCCCTGACAACAAGCATCATTGCCTCGGCACCTTTGCCGATATAATTACCGCCAACGATCATAATATTGATAATTTTATTTGTATCCACAATTTCACCCCGAGATGCTTATGGGGCCAAAGACGATTTCAAAAAATCAAAGGGAGAACCGCTGAAGTATATCCGCAATTCTTTCAGCTGCTTTGCCATCCCAGAATTTCGGAATTCTGCCTTTTGCTTCGAAGTTGTTAGCTTTTATTTCATTGTAATGTTTAAGTATGTCTTCAGTCTCGATATGTACAAGGCAATTTGTGCCTTCGGTTACAGTTACAGGCCGTTCCGTATTTTCACGCAGTGTCATGCACGGTATTTGGAGTATTGTGGTTTCTTCCTGAATGCCGCCGGAATCGGTTATGACCAAAGCAGCGTTGCTCATCAGATGCAGAAAATCCACGTAGCCAATCGGCTCAAGCAGAATAAGGTTTGTTATTGCTTCTATCCGCTTCTCAAGCTTACCACGTCTGATATTATTTCGTGTGCGAGGGTGCATCGGAAAAACCAGCTTTAAATCCTTCTGGATTTCTTCAAATGCGGCTATAATCTCAGCAAATTTATCGAAGTCATCGACGTTGCTTGGCCTGTGAAGCGTAATTGCTGCATAACCTTTTTTCATAAGCCCAAGCCTGCTCAGAATATCTGATTTCTTTGCCCTTTCACGATTTTCCATCAGGGTGTCGATCATAACATTGCCGACAAAGTGCACCTTGTTCGAATCAATTCCTTCTCTGGCGAGGTTATCAAGACCTGCCTGCTCGGTTACAAAGAGCAAATCACAGATGGAGTCAGTAAGGAGACGATTAATTTCCTCGGGCATCGTTCGGTCAAAACTTCGCAATCCTGCCTCTACATGAATTAACTTGACTCCGAGCTTTACCGCAACAAGTCCGCACGCAATCGTGCTGTTTACATCACCGACCACCAACACATAATCCGGCTTGAAATCCAGAACAACGGGCTCAAAATGCTTCATAATTTCGGCCGTCTGAATGGCGTGACTTGCTGAGCCTACCTCCAGATTTATATCCGGTTTGGGAATCCGGAGCTCATCAAAAAACAACCTGCTCATATTCTTATCGTAATGCTGGCCTGTATGTAACAGCAGTGTCTCAAAATTGCCTGCTGCCTCAAACGCCCGTATAATCGGCGCAATCTTCATGAAATTGGGTCTGGCGCCACATACGCAGATAATTTTTATCATTTGGTCTTGTTTCTCAAGTGAGTGATTAACGGCCCGGACGGCCTTAGATCTGATTTACCTGTGATTCAAGGAGAATCCTGCAGATTCGTTCTGCTGAGTGTCCATCTCCATAAAGCATACTGTTATAAGCGGTTGACTTGTTTTCATTTTGCTTGACCGCATCTACGATTCTTTGCCGCTCCGCCCCGGCTAAAATATTACAGCCGGCCTCGACAGTTTCAACCCATTCAGTCTCGTCACGCAAAGTAACGCAGGGAACGCTAAACCAGTAGGCTTCTTTCTGGATGCCTCCGGAATCGGTCAGTATCAGCCGAGAGTTCTTTTCGAGCATCAGCATGTCAAAATATGCAACCGGATCAATGACACGGACGTTTTTACTGATATTGGTCAATTTTTTGCCCAATATCTTGCGGGTTCGGGGATGCATCGGCAGGACAACGGGGAAATCGATTTGACCGAATGCGGATAAGATGTCATCCATACGTTTGGTGTCATTGGTATTTTCTGCTCGGTGAATTGTGGCAACATAATAACCTTTGGACGGCAGTTCAAGCCTCGACATTATTTGGCTGGACTGTTCCGCAAGATTGACATTGAACAGTACCGAGTCATACATAACATCACCTACTTGATGCACACCATCGGTGATGCCTTCTTTTTGCAGATTTTCAACCGCAGTATCTGTCGGGCAAAACAAAATACTCGACAAATGGTCTGCTACAAGACGATTAATCTCTTCCGGCATTTTGCGGTTAAATGACCTTAAACCGGCTTCGACATGAGCAATCGGAATATGAAGCTTGGCTGCCGCCAAAGCGCCTGCCAGGGTCGAGTTCGTGTCGCCATAAACTAAAACAATATCAGGTTTTAACTCCAGAAGGACTTCTTCGACCTTTTCCAGCATAAGCCCCGTTTGCCTTCCGTGTAGCCCTGAGCCAACTTCAAGATTAACATATGGTCTGGGAATTTTTAATTCATCGAAAAATACTTTCGACATGTTCTCATCGTAATGTTGGCCGGTATGCACAATCTTTTCGTCAATTATACAATTGGGATTTTCGGTATTATATTTGACGATAGCTCGGCTGACAGCCGCCGCCTTTACGAACTGAGGTCTGGCGCCACATACACAGATAATTTTCATCATTTAGTTAATCCGCCAAAATATTTTCTCGTTGCTACAATGACTTTTTCAAATATTGGTCGCAACTTGAAGCTATTTACGGGAATACTTCTGGTTTGCCCTGCGAAGAAATCAGTCTTGCGGCCCAGGCGATTAGGCAGATAGGTGCTTCTTTCATCCCTTTGTTCTGACCGATGACATTTAGGCCGCCATTGGCTAGGTCCTCCCCCAGTGAGATAAACAGTGCCTTTAAGCTTTCATCATAAGCAGCGAGCCGATGCCATCCAAACCACACATTACCTTGTCGGCCCGGCCCCATACTTAGTGTGGGGTCTGTTCCATCTATCATGTTGTTAAAGTAAAACAGGGGCTCTTTCTGGGCAACCCAGATGTTTTTCTTAAAGGATACAATCAGATTATTTAAGGTTATTTTTTGGGGCAACAGCCCCTTTTCAAAGGCTTGGCAGGCTGCCCAGATGGTTCGATTGGCATGTGAGGTATCTAAAGTACCGTATTTTACTAAATCGCTTGCCCCCCATGACCATATAAGAGTACCATCTGCCTGATGATAAAGCCCCCAGTCGCTAGGCACTTTACTGCGGTAAAGAGCATCTGGGTAAGGTTCATCCAAACTGGTTTTTTCTGTAAGATAAATGTCAAACAATAACTTTGACCAGTTGCGGTAGGGGTATTTTTGATATCCCAGTTCACTCAAGTCAAGGCAGATGCCGGCGAACTGTTCTCGTACGTCGCGACTTCTCGCTATGTTCGCAAGCAGGTATATATTGGATTGGGAACCAGTGAGCTTTTCAAAAGTTAAATTTGGATTGTAGTACCACCATTTTTTGATGATTTTCTGTTCAACAAAATCAGCAATCTCCTGCCAGCCGCTCACATTTGCCTGTTTAAGTACAGAGGCAACCATCATAAAGCCGTGTGAACCTTGGAAATCGTTAAGTTGGTTGTGACCACCCATGCCAGCAACCTCCTTAACATAGAAGCAGGGCCAAGTTCCTCTCTCCTGGCCATACCATAGTAATGTACGCTGGTTTGATTTGGCATCTGCTATTGCTTTTAAAACCAGCCCTTTAGCGGTTTCAAGATAGTCGAGCTTGTTTGTTGCACGGTACATATCGAGAAGGGCTTGGAGTTCCCGGCGTAAACCATAAACTTTGTTGTCCTTCGCAAAGTTGCGTGATGAATCGAAGTTGTCCTGATAGTATTGGTCAAATGCCGTAGTTAAGCGGTAAAGCCGGGCGACCTTGTTCTGGTCATCCGGCGATAGATAGCCAGGATTCGGCGAAGGCAGGTTGGGGGGCGAGTTGGCCGTCTGCGAATCTGAAACTTTATCTGTGGAAGTCTTGTCCGCGACATCATTCACTGAAGAATCGGTGCTTGTCCCTGCGGCGGACTTCAAAAGAATAACAGAAATAAGCGTTATCGTTGCTGTAATTCTAACATCCCGCAAAATTTTTGCTGATTTCTTTGTCATAATCACCCCACCATTTCCCAGCCGGTCAACATATTACTCTTACCGGCTCCTGGTCATCTGCGAAATTTATTCTTCGACAATCAATTTGCTTAAAATCTGCTGCTTCTATCCCAGAAATGCCAGTATTGTCTCTGCCACAAAATCCTTCATTTCATCCGTAAGCTCGGGATATATCGGAATAGCCATAATCTCATTGGCTGCCTTTTCAGATTCCGGCAGGTCTCCCTTTTTGTAACCAAGGTGCTTGAAGCACTCCTGAACATGCATTGGCACGGGATAATAGACTTCGCGGCCGATTTTATTATTTTGAAGATGCGCCAGCAGCTCATCGCGTTTCGGTACCCGGATGCAGTATTGGTTATAAATGGTCACGCAGTCAGGACTGATATAAGGAGTCTTTACAACGGTTCCTTTGAATTTTTTATCGTAATAGGCTGCATTGCGCCGTCGGGCCTCAGACCAGTCGTCCAGATGCGGCAACTTGACCAAAAGCACCGCCGCCTGTACTGGGTCAAGGCGGAAATTACCGCCGATGTATTTATGGTAATACTTCGGCTTGCTGCCGTGATTACGCATAATAACCAGGCGGTTATAAAGCTGCTCGTCATTGGTAACTATCATACCGCCGTCCCCGACGCCGCCGAGGTTCTTGCTCGGGAAAAAACTAAAGCACCCCACGGTCCCAATACTGCCTGCCTTTTTACCTTTATAGACGCTCGTGATCGACTGGGCGGCGTCCTCTATCACTGCAAGATTATGTTTCCTGGCAACTTCCATAATAGGATCCATATCCGCCATCTGCCCGTACAGATGGACGGGCATAATCGCCTTGGTTTTCTCTGTAACAGCCGAAGCGATGAGCTCGGCATCGATATTGTAAGTCTGCGGGTCGATATCTACGAACACCGGCGTTGCGCCAGTGCGGGAGATACAGCCGATGGTCGCGAAAAAAGTAAACGGTGTGGTTATAACCTCATCACCGGGGCCGATATCCAGGCTCATTAAGCTGTTCAAAATAGCATCGGTGCCGCTGGAGGCTCCTACTGCGAATTTACATCCGCTTATTTCTGCTACTTGCTTTTCCAGTTCAGCAACTTTCGGACCGCCTATACATATTTGAGTTTCCAGCACTTCCGAAACAGCTGCTAAAACTTCGTCTTTAATTGTTGCATACTGTGCCTTTAAATCCAAAAGTGGTACGTTCATTGTATTGTCTCCTGCTAATTAGGTTTTTTAAAATCATCATACGGTATTTTGCCGATTGCTTTTTCTGGTGGCAGGGGTGCTTCCTCATCCAAATCGAGACACCTGACCACCCCGGGGGTAACTTCTTTGTAATGATAGCCGCTCTCCGGACAGACCATAATGCCGTCCGAATCCGGCTTTGGCAGACGGATTCCATGTCGGCTCATCCATCCCTTTTGCTTGGCTGGATTGCCCATCATCAGCGCATAATCCGGAACGTCCTTGGCCACCACGGCGCCGGCAGCTATAAAGCAGTAACGTCCGAGCTCGATTCCACAGACAATAGTTGCGTTCGCACCTACAGTTGCTCCGCGGCGAAAGATTGTCTTTTCATAAATGCTGTGCCGAATAACCTGCGAGCGGGGGTTCGTAACATTTGTCAGGACGCACGAAGGGCCGAGAAACACATCGTCTTCAATGATTGTGCCTGTATAAATTGAAATGTTGTTCTGGACCTTCACATTACTGCCGATTACAACTTCATTGGCCACATTGACATTCTGGCCGAATATACATCTTTCACCAATTTTGACGTCTTTCATTATGTGTGAAAAATGCCATATCTTTGTCCCTTTGCCTATCTCGCAAGGTTCATCAACATACGCTGACTCGTGAACGAAATAATCTTTTTCTTTGCTCATTAGAAATCCTCCGGATTAATGGGCTCGCCGTTATTCTTTAACGACTTCTGCCCGGCCTCTAATACCCTGACAACTCTTAAACCTTCGATGCCGTCACTTCGTATCGGTGTTCCGTCAAGTACACAATCTACGAAGTGCTTGCATTCCAGCGAGAGCGGTTCGCCGCCCGGCACCTTCGGCATCACTATGTCGCCGAACCGGAGCGATATTACTTCTGCGTATGATGTAGTTATATCATGCTTTATTGCCGCACCCTTATCATAAATTCGTATTTTTTCCGTCGCTTCCATATCGTCAAAGCTTACCATCTTTTCGGAGCCGACAACCGTCATCTTCCTGATTTTGTGAGGGTCGAGCCAGCTGCAGTGGACGTTTGCCACTTTGCCGTCTGCAAATTTAATCGTGGCAAATACCACGTCTTCAATGTCCTTCTGTAAATAGCACTGTCCGTGTGCTGTCACCGATACCGGCTCGGAGCCGAGCAAGTAGCAGATAATCGAAATATCATGTGGTGCCAGCGACCACCAGGCATTTTCATTTTTACGAACAATACCCAAATTAACCCGCTGAGTATACATATAATAAGGCTGACCCACCTGGCCTTTGTCTATCATATCTTTGAGGTAATTGACCGCAGGATGATATTCCAGCAGGTGGCCAACCATCAATTTCAATTTCTTGTCTTTTGCAAGTTCAACCAGCACCTTCGCATCAGCAGCTTTTAACGTCATTGGCTTTTCAACATAAGTATGTTTGCCGGCCTCCAAAGACTTTCGCGCAATCTCAAAGTGCGTGGGCACTTCAGTAGCAATTATCACCGCATTAACTTCGGCATCGTTTAAAATCTCATCCAGCTCGGATGTGGTTGTAACGGCAGGAAAACTTTTCTTTTGGGAAGCCAGAACTTTCTTGTTGAGGTCGCAGACGTACTTCAAATTGCATCTTTTGGCTGTGGCAAAATTGCGGACCAGGTTCTTGCCCCAATATCCGGCGCCGACAACTGCAACAGTTAAAACATTCTCACTCATACTATTATCTCCTCTGAAACTAAAGAAAAAAATACGCCGGCAAAGCTTGACTGGTCGACAGCTTTACCTATAATAAACACTTATTCTAACAGTCTTATATGGAGGTCTATGTGGCACAGACACAGGCCGGTAATCACGATGACTCGACAGGCTTGACGCCGAACCAATCTTCGTCTCCCGTCGGCCAAAAACATTCTCGATCTTTATGGATAATTATTCTGGTTTTTGCCATATTCGTAGTAGCTGTCTTTTTGACCGAAAACAAGGGAGACCCGACTAGTTGGTGGGAAAAAGATTATCACACCGGCATCAAGCTGGCGAAACAACAAAACAAACCTGCTTTGATTTGCTTTTTTAGACAAGGTACGCGCTTTAGTTCAGATATGTGGCAGGGGGTCTACAACAAACCCGACGTCCAAAAATATGTCGTGGCCAATTTTATTCCAATTCTTATTGACGTCGATAAACAGCCCGAACTTGCCAAACGCTACAACGTTACTTATTATCCTACTCATTATGTTGAAAACCCAAACACCAATCAAACAGATGGCCCTTTCATTGGTGCGCACCGCTTGGTCGAGTTCATCAAAAGACCTCGAAATTTCACCTCCCAAAACAGTTCGCTACAGTGAAAGAAATAGTTCCCTTTTGTTTTTTCCAAACGCTTAGCCATCTTTAAGCCATCTTTCGCGGGCGGTTTTCCCTGTACCATTTAATTGTTTTCTTAAGACCCTCTTCGAAGCTGGTTTTGGCTTCGAAACCAAAATATTCTTTGGCTCTTGAAATATCCAAACATCGCCTTGGTTGACCGTCCGGCTTAGAGCTGTCCCAGCGAATCTCTCCCTTAAAGCCCGTTATTTTTGCGATTTTTTCCGCCAGTTCCTTTATTGTTATTTCGAATCCGGCCCCGATATTGACCGGCTCATCTCCATTATAATACTCTGTCGCCAGCAGGATTCCCTCAGCAGCATCAGCAACGTAGATAAATTCTCGGGAGCTCTTGCCGGTGCCCCAGCAATCAATATGGTCGGCGCCAGATTCGATTGCATCGACGCATTTTTTTATTAGCGCCGGTATTACGTGACTGCTTTTAGGATCGAAATTGTCGCCGGGACCGTATAGATTTACAGGCAATAAGAATATCGAATTAAAACCGTATTCGGCCCGGTAGGCTTGTGATTGCACCAATAGCATCTTTTTAGCTAATCCGTATGGCGCGTTGCTCTCCTCCGGGTATCCGTTCCAGAGGTCCTCTTCCTTAAACGGCACCGGCGTAAATTTCGGGTATGCGCAAACCGTCCCAAGTGCCGCAAATTTTTTGACGTTATGAATTCGTCCCTGCTCTATTAGTTGGGTACCCATCATCAGGTTCTTATAAAAAAACTCGCCTGGATGCTCGCGGTTGGCTCCGATGCCGCCGACAACCGCTGCAAGATGGATAACAATGTCAGGTCTCATATCGTCGTACATCCGAACGATGTCGTCCATCTTAACTAGGTCATAGTCTTCGATTTTCGGCACTAAAATATTCTTACAGCCCCGTTTTTGAAGCCCTTCGACAACATACCCGCCGAGAAAACCTGCTCCGCCGGTAACAACAATTCGTTTGTCTTCGAAAAATTCACTCATTGTCTCTTGCCGTGGTCTTTCAAAATCTTTTCATTCTCGGCGAGCTTCATATCAGCATCGGTCATCATTTTTGCCAATTTCTTAAATGTTACCTTTGGTTCCCACTTTAGAACCTTTCTGGCTTTGCTCGAGTCGCCTTGCAGAAAATCAACTTCGCTTGGCCTGTAATATCGCGGGTCAATCTCAACATATTTCTGCCAGTCCAAATCAAGATGGCCGAACACTTCATCTAAGAATTCTCTTACTGAATGTGTCTCGCCTGTGGCGATAACATAATCGTCGGGTTTGTCTTGTTGTAGCATCAGCCACATCGTCTCGACGTAATCGCCTGCAAATCCCCAGTCACGTTTTGCGTCCAGGTTGCCTAAATACAGCTTGTCTTGTAAACCCAGTTTGATTCGCGTCGCCGCTCGTGTGATTTTTCTTGTAACGAACGTTTCGCCGCGCCTCGGCGATTCGTGATTGAACAGGATTCCGTTACATGCAAACAGGCCGTAAGCCTCGCGATAATTCACCGTTTGCCAGAAACTGTACACCTTTGCGCAGCCGTAGGGACTCCGCGGATAAAACGGCGTCTTTTCTGTTTGCGGCGTTTCGACAACCTTGCCGTACATCTCGCTGCTGGAGGCCTGGTAAAACTTCACCTGCTTTTTGGTGGCACGAATCGCCTCAAGCATCCGAAGCGTACCAACTGCGTCTGTATCGACTGTATAAATAGGCGTATCGAAACTTACTCGGACATGACTTTGTGCGCCGAGATTATAAACCTCATTAGGATTAATATCATTTAATATCGAATGAAGATTGCTGCCGTCGGTCAGGTCTCCATAAATCAGCCGAAGGTCCGGCTGATTGTGTGGGTCTTTGTAAAGATGGTCTATTCTGTCCGTGTTGAACGAGGAGCTTCGACGAACAATCCCCCAAACCTGATATCCTTTTTGCAGCAGTAGTTCCGCAAGATATGAGCCGTCCTGTCCTGTAATACCGGTAACCAGTGCTTTCTTCATGATATCTTGCCTCTCTGACAATTCTTCTATTTTGCCTGTTTAAAATTTTCTATAATCGCCCGCAGCCCCTCGTCCAGACTTGTTTTGGGCTCCCAGCCGGTCATATTTTTTATCCGCTCGAGGTTGGGTACGCGCCGCATCATGTCTTCGATGGGCCTGCCGTAGGCTTTTTCGTATGATACAAATTCCTTTTTGCTTTTGCTGTTCGTCATCTCGATGATTTTATCAGCAAGACTTTCGATGGTAATTTCTTCACTTGAGCCGATGTTATACACTTGTCCCGCCGCCTCCTTGCAGTTCATCAAACCCGTGACAGCGTCGATAAGGTCTTCCACGTAACAAAAGCAGCGCCTTTGCTGGCCTGTGCCGTATATCGAAATTGGCTCGTTCTTTAATGCTCTTTGAACAAAACGGGGCACCACCATTCCATATTGACCTGTTTGTCTGGGCCCGATTGTGTTAAAGAACCTGCCGATTATCACGTCCAGTTTATACTGCTGGTGGAAAGCCAGACCCAGGAATTCATCTATCGCCTTGCTGCAGGCGTATGACCATCGTGACATTCGTGTGCTGCCCAGAACAATGTCGTCATCTTCGCTGAAGGGCACTGTTTCATTTTTTCCGTAAACTTCGCTGCTTGAGGCAATCAGAATTTTTTTGCCGAACTTATTGGCTGTCTCTAACACCACCTCGGTGCCGCCGATATTGGTTTCTATCGTATGGACCGGTCTGTCAGCTATCAACTTGACGCCGACGGCCGCAGCTAAATGATAGACTACGTCGCATTGCTCTGTTAGTGGCTCCATCAATTCGGCATTGCGGATATCGCCTTCTACAAAATTAAAATTGCCCCCATTCTTGCCTTCGCAGGAAAGCAGGGGGGCAATATTTTTTAAACTGCCGGTACTGAGGTTATCAATAACCGCGACCTTGTGCCCGTCTTTTAGTAACCGTTCTGCCAGATGGGAGCCTATAAATCCCGCCCCTCCTGTAATAAGTGCTTTCATATAGGCCTCAATGGTATGTAATCAGCTTTTATAGACTCCGTCCCTGTCGGTTGCGCTGTAACAGCAAGTACTCCCTTAGTGCTGGGGCAACCTTCTTTGGGACGGCCTCTTATGGAAGGCAGAGCATGCAACTTTGCACGCCGGTCTTCTTATAACATAAGTATCGGCAAATAAAGGAGATAGCTTTAGTAAGACACTCCTCCAACAAGTATTATCAGCCGAGTTTTGCGGCAAAAATTATACGTGTTTAACATCATATGGGTTCACATCTATTTCCCTTGGGCAAAGTGCCGCTGCGACCCCTCTTTGTAATGCTAAAAAGGCCGTTTTTATAGGTCTTTACTTAGAAATCACCTTTGCTATTGAATTATACCGGCCACCGTGTTCCATGCAACAAAAACGCACGCAAAATGGACGATATTAGGAGAATGTTTTTCGGGAGGAGCTGTGGCCAAAAGCCGTTTAGCTGGTTTACATGGACATAATTGATGAGCTTTATTTCAAGCCGAAGTGTTCCGGATACTCGTATCTTGCCAGGTACAACACTGTAAGCGCTAGAAGTGTATCGTGTTGGTTACTTGGTGGGATGCTAAAATCAAAGACAGACCTCCTCTCTGAAACAAAATAACACCACCTGTTGTTCCAGCCGCCGTCAGGCAGTTGGCTGGCGACTATCCTCTCAACCCATCGCCTGTTAATTTTCTCCGGGAAGCCCGCCCTTAGAACAAACGCAACCTGCCCAATATCTATCTTCAGCACGTCAAAAAAAAGCTCGTTGCTTACCCTATTGGAGAGATGCTCAATGAGCTCATCCAGCTGTTTGGTCGCGCCCTTGGTTTTTCTCAAGGCAGTCAATGCGTCGAGTTGATGTGCAAGCTTCCGTCCCCTCCATCGCTCCGGCTCAAACAAGTGCATCTCTTCGGGGGTAATCTTTGCTTTATCTGGCGCCATCGCGTACAAAACCCACTTATTATCTGTGTTCTCATTCTTAATTGTTTGATTCAATTCCATCTCGTTCACAGGCCAGTTTGGGTCTATCAAACGCTTCCAGCATTCTGGTTGGCACCTTGCTGCCAAAAAGCTTTTGACTATTTCCTCGAATACCGGATTAGGTTTCATCGCATCGCATTCACGAAGCATTTTCAGCAGCCCTATATTTCTCCTCTCCAGTATATCCATCTTGTTGCTGCTTACCCATTTCTCTGCCGATGCTATCGCTGTGTCCATCTGTTCAGCAAAGACCTCATCACTGGTGAAAGATACATTATTATGAATTAACGCCGCGACACCAATGATGGCTGTGAGAACAATCAGAACAAGAACAATTATGACCGTTTTACGAAGAACCGGACGTTTCTTTACAGCATCATTTTTTATATTGGATAGTTCGTGTGCTTTTGTCATTGCGTTATCTCAATGCGGTCCCTTTTCCCAATTAAGCTTATATATCTCGATCGGTCCGTAATAAGGGTCCTGAAATTCATCTATTTTGGTGCCAAATTTACGGCACACCCAGTCATCAATGGAATTATCTCTAAAGCCAGGCATTGCAAGAGGCGGTCGAGCAATCCCTACAGGTGGCGCCCCAAACCAGGCGGTTCTTACTGCATAATCAAAACGATGTTTGCTGACCATCTTAATAGCATCTTGTAAGAGAAGATCTTCGTGGGTTATTAGATAAGGACCATACTTATATTGGTCATGACCAAGCCAGAAAATCGGGTTGCCGTAAACACTACTCTTGGAACCAACAACTGATGCAACGCGATTTATTACTCTGGTAAAATCAGCTCCTCGCAAACAATAAAACATTAATCCGATGAACGTAAGGCACGTTAACAAATAGATTGCCGCTATACCCGTGCTAATTGCATAACGTAATTTACACCAATTCTGTAAAAGTAAATTCCTGTCTGCTGTTAACCGCCAAATCAAACGGACTATCAAAGCACTAAAGAATGGAATTGTCGCAAAAAGATACCGTCCTATATAATTAACAGTAGCAAAAGGCAGTATTAAAACGAAAATAACAACGATAGCAGCAATAGCTTTATCCGCAGCAGTTGACCGGTAACACGCCATAATCCACGAAACTAACATAATAATTGCAAGGGGAATTCCCTCTGGCAATTGCAGAAAAATCTTCCAGCGAGTTATTTCAGCTTGAACAAGAGATTTATGTAATGCGTTGATTAGCATCTGCCCTGTGAAACTAACTTGTGGGTCCTGTATAGCTCGAAGAACATAAATGACATACGGCAAAACTGTTATCGCCAAGCCCATAATTGCCCAGGGAATTAGATGCAGTAACAGTTTGCCTCTCTGCCAAACAATTAAAACGCAGCTAATCGCAAAAACAAGAATTAAACCGTTTGGATGCGATAAGCTGGACAAACCGGCAAAGACTCCTGCGAAGAAAGCGCTTCGTCGTGAACCGGAATCAAAAAAAACCACCATTAGCCATAAGAACACTAATGCCAGCGCCGTGCAATAAATTTCAGGCCGGGAACACCTGTTAACTTCGAAAAACCACGGATGAATAATGAATGCCAATACAATAAAGAACCCCTGCTTCTCGCCAAACCAACGACGCATAACTGCGTAAAAGCTTACCGTTGCTAATGTCCCGAATAGTACCGAGCCAATCCGACTGGCTGTAATACTGTAGCCGGTCACCTTAAAAATTGCAGCACAAACCACAGGCAAAACTACTCTAGGCGGAACATAGTGAATATCCGACCCGCCAAAACCTTCGATAGAGGGGTGCCTTAACGACCCCTCATTTGCCAAACTATAACCCAGCGAGGAATCCCAAATTTCGTCTATATAAATACGCGGGATTCTTTCCAGATAGGCCAACCCCAACAAAAGTTGCAGTAGAACCAGAAAAATTATATTACGCTTCCAACCCAACATTCTTTGTCCCTATATTTGCCTTTTGAGTATATCAGTTATCTGAATGTTACCCCTAATGGGAATAGAATGCTTCATCGGCTTTCAGAATAGTAACACAACATGTGGTTCCGGCTAAATTTACGAAAGGTCTTTCTGTCATTATTTCACTTTCAGAATTTTAGGAGAACTTTCCCAATTAAGCTTGTATATCTCAATCGGTCCGTAATAAGGGTCATAGAACTCATCTATTTTGGTGCCGAATCTGCGGCAAATCCAGTCGCCGAGGCAATCGTCCCGGAACATTGGCATTACTTCAGATGGCCGACCAAACGCGTCAGGGGGGGCTACTAACCAGGCGGTTCTTACTGCATAATCAAAATGATGTTTGCGGGCCATCTTGAGACCATCTTTTAGTAGAAAGTCTTTATAGATTACTGGATAAGGACCATACTTGTATTTGTCATGACCCACCCAGAAAATCGGGTTGCCGTAGATGCGGCTTTCCCGGCCGACTGCCGATGCCACATGATTTATTACCTTGTTAAAATCAGCTCCGTGCAGACAATAAAACATTAGTCCAATGAACACAGCGCCTGTTGACAAATAGATAACCGCAGTACCAACACTAATCGCGAAACGCAATTTATACCAGTTCTGCAGAATTACACCCTTATCTTCTATAACTCGCCATATCAGGCGAACTACCAGAGCGCAGAGCAAAGGAGTAATCACTACCAGATACCGTGCAGTAGGGCTGACAGTAGCAAAAGGTAGAATCAGTGCGAGTAAGACAATGATAGAAGCGAGAATTTTATCTGCAGCAGTTGACCGATACCACGCCAGGACCCATGAAGCTAACATAATGATTGCAAGCGGAGCCCCCTCGGGCCACTGTAAAAAACTTTTCCAGCGATTGATTTCACCGCGTAAAAGCAATTTATGTAACATGCCAATCTGCATTTGTTCCGTGAAACTGACTTGCGGGTTTCGTATAGCCCAGAAAACATAGATGACATACGGCAGAATAGTTACAACAAACCCAACGGCTGCCCATGGAATCAGACGCCCAATTAACTTGCCTCTTTGCCGGACGATAATAACGCAGCCAATTATGAAAACTATGATTAAACCGGTTGGATGTGCCAGACTGGATAAACCGGCGAAGACTCCTGCAAACAAAGCGCTTCGTCTTGAGCCGGAATCAAAAAAAACTACCATTAGCCATAAGAACACTAATGCCAAGGCAGTGTAATAAATTTCAGGTCGGGCACGCCGGCTGGCGTCAAAGAACCATGGATGAATAATGGTTGCCAGGCCAATCCAGAAAGCCTGCTTTTCTCCGAACCAGCGACGCGTAACCGCATAGATACTAACAACAGCAAGTGCTCCAAATAGCACCGAACCTATGCGACTGGTTGCAATGCTGTAATCAACAATCTTAAAAATTGCGGCGTTAACCAGCGGCAGCACAACACGACTTTGGATAAAGTGTATATCCATCCCGCCGAAGCCTTCAATAAATGGATGTTTAAGGCTGCCTTGATGGGCCAAGTTATAGCCCAGTGATGAATCCCACACTTCATCTATGTGAGTACGGGGAACAGAGTTAAGATACACCAGCCCCAGAACAATTTGTAAAACAACAAGAATAGCTAAGTTTCGCTTACTACCGAACATAACTTGCCTCGGCATCTCCTCTCTAAGCGTGGTTTTTCTTTATAATCGCTATCCGCAGTATGAGCAGGATGTCTTATCGGTTTCCCAGACTGTTACGCAATGCAGCGCCGCTTCGCCGAATTTGCCCGCCAGCTTCTCCCACGCAAAAGCTGCGATATTCTCTACGGTCGGAATCGCTTTGGCAAAATACGGCACATCTGCGTTCAGATTTTTGTGGTCAACCACTTTTATAAGCTCGTCATCCACTGCTTTTTCAAAATCACTGATACAAAAATCATTTTTTCCTGTCGGCCTCTTTATCGTAACCTCGACAACATAATTATGCCCGTGACCGGCCGGGTTTGCGCATTTGCCGAAGACCTTCCGGTTGCGTTCATCTGAAAAATCGTAGTTCCAAAGCTTATGTGTCGCCGCAAATTCAAATTTCTCGCTAAAATAGCTCATCTTGCAGTCTTCGCAGTCAATCGCTGCCTTTCTGAAAGGATTCATCGCCAGGCTCAATTCTTTCAATCTTGCCGTCCCGAATTTGTCGGCTAATTGTCCCCACGCCGAGTTTAAAAGTTTTGTTATTCCGGCAAACCCTATATGTCTGCCCTGCCGAAAGTCTTCTCTTATCTGCCGGGCAAAAATCGGCACAACGTATTCCTGCACTTTCTTGTCAACATCACTTACGTTGACGACAAATCCCGTAGTCGGCTCGACCTCACCCGCCAGCGCAACAGTCAATTCGAAAAATATTGACAGCCCTTCGCCTGCCGGTTTTGATGCGAACGAGTTAAAACCGATACTGTCCTCCGGCAGAAAAGGATTTATCGAAAACCGCACAAGTCTTGATAGATTATGCATAAATAAAAATCTTCTACTTATTACCCTGGTGCATCAGACTCATAATCTCGCTTCTGCTCTTTGGGTCTCTTCTGAATATCCCGCGAAGCGCAGAAGTTACCATTACCGACCCGGGCTTTTTTATGCCGCGGATAGTCATACAGCTGTGTGACGCCTCCAGCACCACCGCAACACCCCGCGGCTTTAGCTCTTTCATTATAAAATCAGCTATTTGGCTCGTAAGCCGCTCTTGCACCTGCAGCCGGCGGGCAAAACAATCAACAATACGGGCTAGTTTGCTGACTCCAAGCACCGCGCCTGCAGGCAGGTATGCAACATGGGCCGAGCCTATAAACGGCATTAAATGATGTTCGCAAACACTGTAAAAAGGTATGTCACGCAGCAGAACTATCTCGTCGTAATCTTCGCTAAAAACACTTTGGATATGCTGTTTGAGGTCCTCATTCATCCCGGCCAGCAGCTCGGCGTACATTTTTGCTACGCGCGTCGGCGTCTTCTTTAGTCCCTCACGCTCAACGTCTTCGCCTACAGCCAAGAGTATTTCTTTGACCGCTTTCTCAATCCGTTCGATATCTACTTTCGTTTTATCTTTCGAGTTCATATTTTTACCTTGTTATTTGGCAATGTTCATAAGATAAGTAGTCAGCAGCCGCACGCCGAACCCGCTTGAGCCTTGCGTCGTATGCTCCGTGGCCGCCTCGAACATATCCATTCCTGCGATGTCCACATGGGCCCATTTCGCATCACCTGTAAACTGCCGCAGGAAAGCCGCCGCCGTGCATGCCCCGCCCCATTTGCTGCCGGTATTTTTCAGGTCGGCTATCTTGCTCTTCATTTCTTCCGCGTATTCATCGCCGCTCGGCATAAGCCAGACTTTTTCTCCGCTTTCTTCCGCCGCTGTTTGTAATTGTTTCATTAGTTTCTCGTCGTTTCCCATCAGCCCCGCCATATATTTTCCTAAAGCGACCACGCATGCCCCTGTTAACGTCGCTATGTCAATGATAACATCGCAGTCTTGTTTCACGGCGTATGCAAGGGCGTCGCAGAGTATCATTCTGCCCTCGGCGTCGGTGTTCAGCACCTCGACGGTTTTGCCGCTGAACGTGGTAATAATGTCCCCCGGCCGGTAGCTTGTCCCGCTGGGCATATTTTCCGCCGCCGGTATTATCCCGTAAATGTTAATCGGCAGCTTCAGTTCCGCCGCCGCCTTCATTGTTCCCAGCACTGCGATTCCGCCGCTTTTGTCGAATTTCATCTCATCCATATTGGCCGATGGTTTAATGCAAATCCCGCCGGAATCGAAAGTTATAGCTTTGCCGACAAGTGCGATTGTAGGCTTATTTTTCGCCGCTTTACCTGCTGGGCTGTATTTCAAAACGATAAATCTCGGAGGATTCTTCGACCCCGAACCTACCGCGAGAATTCCGCCCATCCCCTTCGCGGCCATTTGCTTTTCATCTAAAATTGTGCACGTCAGTCCCGCCGTTACCTTTGCTGTTTTCTTTGCTTCCGCCGCAAGTGTCTCAGGATTTATTACATTGGCCGGCCTATTCGCCAGCGTCCTCGCGTAACTTTGTGCCTTGCCGATGATGATACCCATCGAAAGGCCTTTCTTTAATTTCGCCTCCTTACCTGAATCCGAATCGATTACCTCAACGCTCAGCGATTTCAATCGTCCGTTTTCGCTACCAGTAACGAACTCATCATACCGGTAGCTGCCGAGATATGTCCCCTCAGCCATCGCTCTGCCCACCGCTGCCAAATCAAATTTGCCGTCGAATGCCCGATGCAGTGCTAAGCTTAGATTTTCTGCTTTTAGTTCCACCGATTTCTTTGCCGCGTTGGCCGCCGCCTTGCGGACCGTATCAAGCGTCGCCTTCTTTTTCTCGCCTAAGCCGACCAGCAGTACCCTCTTGGCTCCTATATTGTCGTTTCCGTAAACGACGGCACTTGTCCCTGCTTTGCCTTTGAAATCCCCGAGTTTCATTACTTGCTCAATTGCGCCGCCGAGCTTTTCATCCAGTTCTGCGTTTAATTTGTCCAGCCCTTTAACGTCGCTGAATAGTCCTGTTGCGAGCAAATCTGTTTTACATTTGCTGAAATCAATCTTGCGTGTTTTTAGTTCGATCTCGATAATTTCCTTCATTTTTGTTAATCCTTATTTTTGTTTTTGACCCTGTATCTTAAATAGCCCTCAACAAAGATGTCGATGTCTCCGTCCAGCACCGAATCCACATTGCCCGTCTGAATATCAGTTCGATGGTCCTTGACCATTTGGTAGGGCTGCAGCACATAGCTTCGTATCTGGTTTCCCCACGCTATTTCGCCTTTATTGCCGTACACTTTCGCAAGCTCTGCGTCGCGTTTCTGCTGTTCAAGCATATACAGCTTGCTCTTCAGCATCTTCATTGCCTCCGCCTTGTTGCGGTGCTGGCTCCGATCGTTCTGGCACTGCACCGCGACCCCTGTGGGTATATGCACAATTCTTACTGCCGAGCTTACCTTATTGACGTGCTGGCCGCCTGCCCCGCCCGCGCGATAGAAATCTATTTTGAGGTCTTCTTCGTTTATGTCAATATCAATATCATCGGTTTCAGGCACGACATCGACCGCTGCGAAGCTCGTATGCCGTCTTTTGTTGGAGTCAAATGGGCTTATTCGCACCAGCCTGTGAACGCCCAGTTCGCATGAAAGATTGCCGAACGCGAACGGCCCGCTTACCTTTAGCGTCACCGACCGCAGCCCCGCCTCTTCGCCCGGCGAAATATCCAGCTCCTCGACCTTGTATTTTTTTGCTTCGAAATATCGCCCGTACATCCGCAGCAGCATACTGACCCAGTCGCAGCTTTCTGTCCCGCCCGCCCCAGCGTGAATGCTGAAAAAGCAGTTCTTCGCGTCATCAGGCCCGCATAATAGCCCCTGCAGCTCGATTTGTTCGCATCGCTTTACCAGTGCCGCTAAATCATCTTCTACCTGTGCCAGCTCTTCTTTGTCCGACTCCGCCGCCGCCAGCTCGAACAGCTCCGCCAGATCTTTGACCTCGCGGGCAAGCTCCTCCACCGGCTCGATGATTGATTTAAGTGCGCTTAATTGTGTGACTACCGATTGTGCCGAATCAGAATTGTCCCAAAACCCCGGCTTGCTCATCTTCTCTTCTAATTGCCCCCGTTGCGCCTTCTTGCCGGGCAAATCAAAGCCAGTCCCGGATTTTTGCCACCCGGGCCAACAATTCTGCTATCGTAGATTTTAATTCTGCGGTTTCCACGCACCCGTCTATACCACATTCCCTCGCGTTATGCAACCGATTGTTTGGCCGTCCGGACAAGTTTATTGAGTCAGAAGCTGACCGCCGAGAATCCGGTTCACGTCTCTTTTAATGTCCGCTTCCGTAACAGGCCATCCCGCCCCGGCAATGTCCGAATACTTCTCGCCCAAAACCTCGGCAATGACCTTCCGCGAGTGCGACCATTTATATATGACCTGGTCGAGCACGCGGGCGTCGCTGTGCTGCGGTATCATCGTCAGTCCCAGAGTTTCGATGCGTTCGTACGTCATCTCTTTGATAATGCTCGGATTATTCAAATACCACCAGCACCCGAATATCATCAAGTTCTTAAACTTGCGGCCGACAATGCAAAGCTCGTGCTGGTTTTCACGAGACAGCATCGTCACCAGCAGTCTCACGTCCGGCCAGTCACGCGCAATCTTCTCTACCTGCTCGACGTCCGCCTTCGCTACGCCGTCGCCTGCGACCCTCAATGCCGGGTTTACCGACCTCTTGACCCCTATCATCATTGCAAATGGCAGCTTATGTTCACGCGCAATCGGAAGCACGCATTCGAGAATCAGTTTCGCCCTTGTCCCGCCGTCATCTATGCGGAAATCAGGCGGCAGCGAAACCGCCATATACATCGGATTCATCTTCTCAATCCACTTCTTGAGGAAATCTTTAACCAGGCTTACCGTTTTTGCGTCCGCCTTGTCGCCTGTTATTTGCCCGTTTATTTCTTTACCGTACTGTTTGAAATTATTGAGTATGTTGTCTATTCTCAACGCCGCCTTAAATCTGCTGTCCGGATTGCCGCCGTTGTTCCATACCTTCTGCTCTGTTTTATCGAACGGGTCGTTTGTCATAACGACATACTTAAGATTGGCGAGTTCGAAAACTTTATCGACATATTCACCGGTCGGAATCCCTGCGAAATACTTGCGTATTTTGCTGAGGTTTTTATCTTTCACGTCCAGCCCGAGCGAGTTCAGTACTGTCACCACCCCGCGTGCGGCTTCGCTTATCGGAGAATTTTTTATAAACATCTCTTCCCATATAAGCTCCGCCTGTTTCTGCTTCGGCATATTCCAGAATTCATTGTAATCCAGCTCCGGCTTATACCTGAACAGCTCCGCGATGAGGTAGTGATATGTTAGAAGTTCATCGATGCCCCATAAAAGTAAATCGCCGAAGGCCTCGCTGTATGTATGCGTATGAATGTCGGCTATCTGGGTTTCTTTGATGATTTTAGCTACCTGTTCTTTGACATTTTTTAGTTCCATTATCGTCTCCTCTGACTTTTTAATTGTTTCTTTTAAACCGTATAAGTTGACGCCGCTGTCTGGCCGCCTCGTCCGGTCCAGTTCGTGTGGAAGACCTGGCCCCTTGGCTTATCGACTCGTTCGTATGTGTGTGCGCCGAAATAATCCCGCTGTGCCTGCAGCAGATTTGCCGGCAGTCGCTCGTGGCGATAACCGTCATAATATGCAAGGGCCGAGCTGATGGCCGGCATCGGGACGCCGAATTTGACCGCCGCGGAAACAACCCGTCGCCAGCTTGGCAGTGTCTTCGTTACCGCTCTCTTGAAGAACGGGTCAATCAGTAAATTGACGAGGTTTGGATTTTTGTCGAAGGCCTTCTTTATATCGCCGAGGAATACCGAGCGTATAATGCACCCGCCTCGCCACATAAGCGCGATGCCGCCGTTATTTAAGTTCCACTTGTATTCCTTCGCCGCCGCACGCATCAGCTGATAGCCCTGTGCGTAACTTACAATCTTCGACGCGTAAAGGGCGCTTCGCAGGTCGTTGATGAATTTTTTCTTATCCCCTTTGAATTTCGCCTTCGGCCCTTTGAGAATTTTCGACGCTTCGACGCGCTCTTCCTTTATGGCCGAAAGACATCTCGCGAAAACCGCCTCGCCCACAAGCGTCAACGGCTGGCCTGCATCAAGGGCTGCGACAACCGTCCACTTGCCCGTGCCTTTCTGGCCGGCTGTATCAAGAATAGTATCAATAACCTCGTTGCCCTGTTCATCCTTGTATGCGAGGATGTCCCTTGTAATCTCGATAAGGTATGATTTCAGCTCGCCTTCGTTCCATTCTGCGAAAATCTGGTGCATTTCCTGATTAGATAGGCCCAATCCCTCTCTCATCATACTGTAGACTTCGCATATCATCTGCATATCGCCGTATTCTATGCCGTTATGCACCATTTTCACAAAATGTCCTGCCCCGTTTTCACCGACCCAGTCACAGCACGGGCTGCCGTCGTCTGTCTTGGCGCATATCGCCTGGAATATCGGCTTGACATGTGGCCACGCCGCCGGCGAACCGCCCGGCATAATCGATGGCCCTCGCAGCGCGCCTTCTTCTCCGCCGGAGACTCCCGTGCCGATATATAGCTTGCCTTTACTCTCGACATACTGTGTCCGCCGAATGGTATCGGGGAAATGACTGTTGCCGCCGTCGATTATGATGTCCCCGTTTCCAAGATGAGGCAAGAGCAGTTCGATAAAGTCATCTACCGCCTGCCCGGCTTTGACCATCAGCATTATCTTGCGAGGCGTCTTTAACGATGCGACAAACTCTTCGATTGTCTTGCAGCCGATGATTTTTTTGCCCTTAGCACGGCCGTTTATAAAATCGTCAACTTTTGAAACGGTGCGATTGAAACACGCGACCGTAAATCCTTTGCTTTCCATATTAAGTATCAGGTTTTCACCCATCACCGCCAGACCCACCAGACCAATATCTGCTTGTGCCATTGTGTTTTTCCTCGATTCTTAAATTGCCTTTGATTTTCTGATTATCTCTGTATTCGCGCCGAACCGCCGCCGGCAAATGCCTTTACCTGGTCTAACGTAACCATCGTAGTATCGCCGGGTGTGGTTGTTAAAAGCGCTCCGTGCGCCCAGCCCATTTTCACCGCTTCTTCCGGTTCGAGACCTGCCAGAAGGCCATAGAAGAAACCGGAAGCGAAACCGTCCCCGCCGCCGACCCGGTCATATACGTCAAGCTCTGCCGTCGGCGCCTGATGTGTTTTCCCGTCTATCCACGCGACCGCGCTCCAGCTGTGCCGGTTGCTCGAATGGACCTGACGCAGCGTAGTCGCCAGAACTTTAATCTGCGGATGTTTCTTGATGACTTTGTCTATCATACTGATAAATGCGCTTGGGTCCAGTTTGGATTTAGCCGCTACTTCCGGCCCAGGCATACCCAGCCCCATTTGCAAATCTTCTTCGTTGCCGACGAGCACATCGACGTTTTTCACGATGCGGTCGAGAACCGCGACTGCCCGCTCGTGACCGCCGGATATGTTCCACAGTTTCGCCCTGTAATTAAGGTCGAACGATACAATAGCGCCTGCTTTCTTCGCGGCCTGCATTCCTTCGATTATCACGTCGCTCGTCGTCGGCGAAAGCGCAGCAAAGATTCCGCCGCTGTGGAACCATCGCACGCCGCCGGCAAAAACGGCCTTCCAGTCGAAATCGCCGCTTTTAAGTTGTGCTGCCGCTTCGTTGCAGCGGTTATAAAATACCACCGGCGCCCGCACTCCGCCGCCGCGGTCGCTGTAAACAGTCGCCATATTAGGCCCCTGAACGCCGTCATGTTTGAAATGTTTATAAAAAGGCTTAACGCCCATCATTCGCACCCGCTGTGCAATCAAATCGCCGAGTGGATAATCTACCATCGCTGTTGCTATACCGGTGCGCATCCCGAAGCAGTCCGACAGGTTCGCCGCGACATTAAATTCTCCGCCGCTGACGTGAATATCAAATCTCGTCGCTTTTCGAAATGGCACAATCCCTGGGTCGAGCCGGTTTACCATCGCGCCCAGCGATACGATATCCAGCTCGCCCTTCTGCGGAATATTAAGTCCGTACTTCATTACATCTTCCTTTCTGCGTATAAATTATGACTGTTTAAATTTTTCTCTCCACGACCATAATCCAAGGCCGGGATTGGAAATAAAAAATATCTCTTCGCCGCCGACGGGATTAAACCCGTCTTTTAATTTTTGCAGGTTGTATTTTTCCATCATCTTTTTCATATCTGCGTATTTGAAATTAACAGATTCGATTTCCTGTTTTGAAACTTTGCCCGGACAATACGTGACCGAAAACCGTCCTTCCGACGAGCCGTGAATTAAGTGTGCCGCGGCGCTAAGATTTTCTTTCAGGTCATCATTCTCCTTTGTAAGTTCAAGCACCCTCGGCGTTCCCACGTAGCCGTATTTTCTTATAAGCCTGTCAATTTGCGGGTCTTCTCCGAACTCGGCCAGCCCCGGCGCCAGAACAATCAGTTCGCCGCCGTCGGCTATCGCCATTCGTGTCCGGTATATACTTTTGTTTCCGAGCCACGTGCTTTTATACTCTTTTGGGCTTAGATAGACCACAACTTTTTTAAGCGGCTTATCCAGCATCTGGAAATTAACTTCGAGAGACAGCTTCGCCGCCAAATTGAAGCACTCGATATCATCTCCTACAAATAGCCCGCGTATCGCGAGCTGTCCGTTATCCGATGTGCCGACGACTGTGTGAACATAAACAACAGGTAAGTCCTTTGCGAAATGGTCGCAGGCATAATTTATAACTCTTCTCACAGGCGAATCAGCTCTGCCCATTATATTTTCCATCCCATATACCGCGCCTAAAAAATGGCTCTTGTTTATTCCCTCTGCTCCGCCTGCCCCGACAAAAATATTTTTGTTATAACTGGCCATCCCGATGACTTCGTGCGGGACTACCTGCCCTATGGATAGTATCAGGTCGAATCCGCCTTGCGCAATCAGCTTATTTGTCGCGGCGGGCCAGTCGTAATCTACCAATCCGCCGCTTACCTCTTTAACATAATCAGCCGGAACTCTGCCGAGTACCGTTAAATCGCCCCGGAAATTGTGATTTCTAAAAAGACCGTGTGGCGTATCTGAAAACATCACGTTGATTTCATCATCCGTCATCGGGTAATGTGTGCCCGTTGCAGGCAGAATGTCCGTAAGCTTATCTTTGTAGTATTTCCACGCCAGGTTTGTAATCTCCCCGGCCCGCGAATGAAATCGGGTAATATCAGGCGGGACCGCTAAGACCTTCTTTCTCGCCCCGAGCTTCTCAAAGGCGGCAAACAGCCCCTCCCGCAGGTCTTGCGCCGATAAACTGTCTCCTTTATGTCCTCGTTTGAAATACAGCATCTTTTTGTTTTTATCTTTTGACTTAAAAAACCTTGGTGTCTTTGTGGCTATACACCACTGAAGGCAGAGAACCCGCCATCGACGGGGACAACTATGCCGGTAACGAATTTCGCCGCGTCACTTAACAGCCACAATGCCGTTCCAACCAATTCATCCGGCTGGCCGAACTTACCCATCGGCGTATGTTCGATTATTGTTTTGCCGCGGGCGGTCAGTTGGCCGCTTTTTTCCTCAGTCAATAGGAATCGGTTTTGCTCTGTCAGGAAAAACCCAGGCGCAATCGCGTTGACACGGATGTCCTTCGAAAAGTTCTGGCACATATGCACCGCAAGCCATTGTGTAAAATTACTCACGGCCGCCTTTGCTGCTGAATACGCGGCTATTTTAGTCAATGGCCGAAAAGCATTCATACTGGAGATATTCAATATGATGCCGTTGTTGTTCTCCGCCATTTCTTTGCCGAAGACTTGCGACGGCAGCAAAGTGCCGATGAAATTCAGCTCGAAAACAAACCGGATAGCCTCCGCCGGCAAATCAAAAAACGGCATCTCAGGCGAAGTCGTCGCTTCCTTCTTATTCCCGCCTGCGCCGTTGATCAAAAAATCTATTTTGCCGAATTTGTCATTCACTTCTTTTTTGGCGGCTTCCAGGTCGTCTTTCTTGAGCACATTGCATTTGATGGCAATTGCTTCACCTCCGCCGGCCTTGATTTCATTGACTACTTTCTCAGCTGCTTCTTTTCCCAAATCCAGCACGGCGATTTTTGCCCCGGCTTTGGCCAGCGCTTTTGCCATCGTTCCGCAAAGCACCCCGCCCGCACCTGTAATCGCCCCGATTTTTCCTGTCAAATCAAATAGCTCTTTCATATTTCACCTTAATAATCAGTTTAATATGCAATTAAAATACTTTGTCAATGCTCGTATGTCAAGTTGCCCTTTCCGGCAAATCATTGATTATTATAGCTAACTCAGTACTATTGTAAGCTTTATAATTCGGAGTCATTTGATTAAAAAGAAAGTCAAAAAAATGGGTTTGCTTTCGTCTCTGCTGGCAGGCAGGGGGGCGAATGATATTTTTCGTTCGTTAAAACACAAAAATTACCGGCTGTTTTTTGGCGGCCAGAGCATCTCATTGATTGGCACATGGATGCAGAGAGTTGCCATAGGCTGGCTGGTGTATCGTCTGAGCAATTCTGTATTGGTCTTGGGTGTTGTCGCATTTGCAGGTCAAATCCCGGGTTTTCTTTTAACTCCGTTTGGCGGCGTGGCAGCTGACAGGTATAACAGGCATAAACTGCTTATTATCACTCAAATTCTGTCGCTGATACAGGCCGCCATCTTGTCGCTGCTTGTTTTAACCGATAGTGTCGCTATTTGGCACCTGGTTTTCCTGAATATTTTTCTCGGTACGATAAATGCCTTTGATATGCCGGTACGTCAGGCCTTCGTTGTTGAAATGATTGAAAAAAGGGAGGATTTAGGCAATGCCATTGCCTTGAACTCGTCTATGGTAAATACTGCCAAGATGTTGGGTCCCTCGATAGCCGGAATCCTCATCGCCGCAGTCGGCGAAGGTATGTGCTTTCTTCTTAACGCCGTCAGTTACTTGGCGGTGATTGCCTCTCTGTTTTTAATGAAAGTGAACAAAGTTAAAACCCAATCAAGCTCTACCACCGCCTGGCAGCAATTGAAGGGCGGATTTGTTTATGCCTTTGGTTTTGCGCCTATCAAATACATTATAGCGCTTCTGGTGTTAGTCAGCTTGACTGGAATGTCTTACATAGTTCTTATGCCCGTTTTCGCCAAAGATATTCTTCATGGAGGGCCTCGCACCATGGGGTTTCTTTTGGGTGCTTCGGGCATCGGTGCTTTAACAGGCGTCGTGTATCTTGCGGGAAGAAAAACCGTTTTAGGCCTGGAAAAAATAATAGCAATATCATCAGGGCTTTTTGGAATCGGGCTTATTTGCTTTTCCCTCTCCGCCTCGATATGGACTTCTATGTTTTTTATGCTGTTGGCAGGTCTTGGAATGATGGTGCAAATGGCGTCGTGCAACACTGTTTTGCAGACAATGGTGGATGATGACGTCCGTGGTCGGGTTATGAGCTTTTATATAATGGCTTTTATAGGAGTAATGCCGTTTGGCAGCCTGTTGGCCGGCGGTTTGGCGCACAGGATAGGGGCCGCGAATACGTTGTTGGTAAACGGTGCTTTTTGCATGCTGGGTTCTGTCCTATTTGCGATAAAAATACCGGCATTAAGAAAAATGATACATCCGGTTTATGCGAGAAAAGGTATTATTCCCGTGGTTACCAAAGGAATTCAGGCTGCGACAGAATTAAGTGTCCCTCCGGAAGACTAAATGAAGTGCGTTTATAATTTCCTGTCTAACTTCCGGTAGCTTATGGCCTCTGCAATGTGCTCACCCTGAATGTTTTCAGCTTGTGACAGGTCCGCTATCGTTCGGGCAACCTTGCAAATCTTATCGTGCGCGCGGGCGGACAGGCCTAACTCGGTCATCGCCTGCTTGAGCAGCATCTCGCAGGCCTGGTCAAGCTCGCAGAATGTGCGGA
This sequence comes from Phycisphaerae bacterium, assembly GCA_028714855.1. Taxonomy (NCBI): domain Bacteria; kingdom Pseudomonadati; phylum Planctomycetota; class Phycisphaerae; species Phycisphaerae bacterium. The sequence goes on from JAQTLP010000001.1 coordinate 342,963, forward strand.
CCTGTTTATGGCTCATCCTTGCGTTTGTCATAGGCTTGTCACTGCCGAACCGCTTCCCCTGGATAGCTCTTGCTTGGATAACGTCCTCTCTCATCGTGGCCGAATCAAGCTGGCCTGATTTACTGCGCAGCTTGCTGAAACTTATCGCGGGCACATCGATGTGAATATCGATTCTGTCCACCAAAGGCCCGGATATTTTTGACAGGTACCGTTCGATTTGCCTGGGTGTGCATTTGCATCTTCGCGCATCTGTGCCGAAATAACCGCAGGGACATGGATTCATCGCCGCGACTAACATAAACTTGGCGGGAAAGCGTATCGTGCCTTTGGCGCGTGAGACCGCAACGAATCCGTCCTCCAGCGGCTGGCGAATCATTTCGAGAATGTGTCTGGGAAATTCCGCAAACTCATCGAGAAACAATATCCCGAAATGTGCCAATGACAATTCGCCTGGCCGTGGGTTTGTCCCGCCGCCCACTAATGCCGGCCCGCTGGCCGTATGATGAGGTGCCCGGATAGGCCGGGTCGCCAGCAGCGCATTGCCTTTACCCAAAAGGCCCACGGACGAATATATACGGGTCGTTTCGAGTGATTCCTCCAGGCTCAGTCCGGGCAGGATTGTTGCTAATCTTTGCGACAGCATTGTCTTGCCTGCCCCCGGCGGACCTATCATCATTATATTATGCCCGCCTGCCGCCGCTATTGTCAGCGCTCGCTTGACGCTTTCCTGTCCCTTAACATCCGCAAAATCAACTTCATAATTCGATGCTGCGTCAAAAAGCTTGTCTATATCGACCGTAGTTGTCTCAAGTGCAAGCTGCCCCGAAAGAAAACTCGCCGCCTGCGTCAGCGAGCCGACGCCGTAAACTTCTACGTCGCTGACAACCGCCGCCTCTTCAGCATTCTCCATCGGAACAATCATTCGTTTAAAACCGTTTGCAGCAGCGGTCATCGCCATACTCAATACACCGTTGACTTCTCGAACGCGCCCGTCCAGGGCTAATTCACCGACGATAACAAAATCCTTTAATACAGTGCTGACCAAAGCGCCCGCGCCCGTAAGCATACCTAATGCGATGGGTAAATCGAATGCAGGTCCCACCTTTTTGACATCAGCCGGTGCCAGATTTATTAACGATTGGGTTTTGGGATATTTGTAGCCGCAATTGATAATCGCGCTCTTTACCCGTTCGGTGCTTTCTTTTACTGCGGCATCCGGCAGCCCCACGATTAGTGACTTCTCGAATCCGCCCCGTGCGACGTCGACCTCAACCTCGCAAATAACGCCGTCAATCCCAACCAGTGCTACGCTGTATAATCTGGCCAACATATCTTTACCCTGAATTTGTTATTATCGCTTTTCCCTGTCATTACCGCTTACGCGGGAATCCAAAAAGCCGCATTTTAAGGTCAACTCGCCACCGCTGCAAGAAAATCCTTTGATTTACCTCCCGCAGGCATTACAATACGAAAAAATGCACTTGTGCTCTTATGCACTTATGCTCTTTTGTAAGGTTTTTCTTATGCGTGTACATTTATCCCGGCCGGATATCACCGAAAAAGAAATCGAAGCGGTTTGTGAGGTGCTTCGCACCCCTAATCTTTCGCTCGGCCCCAAGGTCCCGGAATTTGAAGTTGCCTTCGCCAAATACATCGGCAGAAAACGCGCCGTTGCCGTCAATAGCGGCACAAGCGGCCTGTTTCTATGTGCCTCCGCTCTGGGAATCGGCCCCGGCGACGAGGTCATTGTCCCGCCCTTCACCTTCATCGCCTCCGCGAATACTATTATGATGACCGGCGCAAAACCTGTCTTTGTCGATATCGACCCGAAGACGCTTAATATCGACCCTACGAAAATCCAACCAGCAATCACCAAAAAGACCAAAGCTATTATGCCGGTCGAGGCATTCGGCAGCCCAGCCGACTTCGACAAAATCTGCCAAATCGCCAAAAAGAATAACCTAACTATCATCGAAGATAGCTGCGAAGCCCTTGGTTCCGAACTGAACGGCAAAAAAGCCGGCACCTTCGGAAAAATGTCGGCCTTCGCATTTTATCCGAATAAGCAAATCACCACCGGCGAAGGCGGTATTATTCTGACCGACGACGACGATTTGGCTGATATGTGCGTCTCCCTTCGCAATCAGGGTAGAGGAACAACGGGCGCCTGGCTCAGCCACGAACGATTGGGTTATAATTACCGCATCAGTGACATCAACTGTGCCCTCGGCATCGTCCAGCTTTCTCGAATCGACGAAATAAAAGCCAAACGCGCTGCCGTAGCGAAATGGTATCAGGAAATGCTCGCCGGCGACGACCGCTTGGTTGTCCCCACAGAACCGCCCGGCTGCGATATAAGCTGGTTCGTATTTGTTGTTCGGTTGGCCGGCAGCTTCTCCCAGAAACATCGCGATAAAGTTATCGAAGCGATGAAAGCCGGAGGCATTCAGGTCGCTGTCTATTTTACGCCCGTCCACCTCCAGCCGTTTATGGCCGAACAGTTCGGCTGCAAAAAAGGCGACTTTCCTGTTACCGAATCCGTTGCCGAAAGGACAATCGCCCTGCCTTTCTACAACAACCTGACAAAAGACGACATCGCCCTCGTCTGCGACGAGCTTCGCAAGGCAGTCAGCCATTTATAAAAAAAACGCCGCCGGGTAAATACCCGGCGGCGTATCTTAGTTGCGATGATTACTTCGGCAGTTGGTCTGCTTTAACGTCTTCGACGTGCAAATCACCGTAAATAACGCGATAAGTCTCCGCTCCCTTAGGCTGATACCAGAATATCGCCTTTTCAGCGTCGCCGAGTTTCACGCCGCCACCGGCATAGTGCAGGTCGCAGTTGCTTCCTGCGATGACTTGGAAGAACATCAATCCTCTCCCAAAGGTCATACCGATGTGCGTCCCTTCTTCCGGGGATAGATTTAATTGATCGAGTTTTTCTGTGAAAAGAGAGGTAACTTTAAGGTAGCCTTCTGCGGTGAGGGTTTCGGGGAAACTACCATCGCGAAGAATCTCGGCCCATGTACGCAAGCTTTCAACGAAGTCCTCCTCGGTGAATTGGTTCATTTTATATTCCATATTGCCCAGCGTGTAACCGGCAGGCGGCTCCATACTGACAAGCGATTCATCGACCGGCACATCAAACTCGATGTTCTTGATTATGGCAGACAACTGGCCAAAAAGCACTTCGATGCGGACAGGCTTGGCCGTAACCGGGTCAGCCCATATCGTAAGCTCTTCATTTTTGCTGCGGACCATAAATCCGATGGCCTTTTGACCGTCAATCTCCCGCTGTCCGAGTTCCTCTATCGGCCAATCGGGATGTTTTTCTATGTCATTAACGATATTACGGACAAGCCCGATGATGTTTTTTGTCCCTTCCTGAATCATACCGCCAATGTCCATATACATAGCGCCTTTGTGCTTTGGGTCTAATGTGAGCATCTTGGCGTTATCGAGGTCCATTACCATGATAGTATCGATGTTCGATAATGTTCTTCTGATTCTGTTGCCGACAACTATATCGTGAACGACAATCCCAGTTTCCTCTTTGCCCATAACGAAATCGAAAACCACCGTGCGGGCGTTAAGTATCGGCTTAATAACATCCGCAAATGTCACCGTCCCGCCGAAAAATTGACTAACGCCTGCTATTACAGCTATAACTATCACCGCAGCAGCGGCTAATTTTGTTGTTCTGTTCTTCATAATGGTTCTCCATATATTCGGCTTCTCAATAGCCGGTTGTGTTTCTGTTTGCTCGTGTGCCTTCAATGCGTCGGCTAAAATTTGCTCCCGCAGTTCGGCGCCGGCTGTAAAATTCATCTTCTTAATCGTATTTTCTATGTTCTCTGACGGCCTCATTTTTACACCTCATCATTTAACATTGACCGCAGTTTATCTAATCCGTATCGATATCGGCCCTGAACGGTATTGATTGACTCGCCCTGCAATTTTGCTATCTCTCTGAATCTCATCCCGCCTTTCAAATGCAGGACCACCGTTTCGCGCTGCTCGTATGGCAGTTCGGATACCGCCTTGTTCAGCCGTTGCGATAACTCATCGCTTATTATCGCCTTTTCGGGATGGTCTCGTTCAGAGATAGCAATGGCGGCCTGATTCAGCCTGTCCCGTTGGCGCACGTCTCTGCGAATCTGGTCGCGCGCCTGATTCACAACACAGGTTGTCAAATAGCTTTTAAGGTTTCCTCGTTGCCTGAAATTTCCCCGCGAGGATGCGAGCCGAACAAAGACATCGTGCACAATGTCTTCGGCAGTATTGAAATCACTCGACAGGCCTATCGCCAGCGTCAGCAGATAATCCAGGTATTTCTCATAGATGCGGCAAAACGCCTCTTTACTGCCTTGTCTGAACCGCCATTTCAAAATTTCATCTTCTATCATCCGGCACCGGTTGAACTACTTGATAACAGCTGCTGTTTACCAATAACACGCTTATACTTCTTGTTTTAGTATAAATAAAGTTTGATTTTATTCACTAAAAAGTGCAGGGGAAAAACGCCGCCTCAAAAACCCATTTTTTCATTCATTTTCTATTTGGCATCTGTGGTTTTGTATCTTAAGTTTAGTAATGAGGGATATAAGGACGGTCGCTGGAGAAACGGCCGATAATTCCTTTATACGGGGGGGATTTTATGTGGGGCTGGAGAGGTAAGCTCATATTCTTGCTGATAGTCTATTTCGCTGGTTTTGCAACCGCGATTTATTGCATTGTGCCCGTTTCCGATGAACACATCCGCCGGTCTTCCAACAGGGGCTTTGCACATTCAGCGGTAAAATCGGATGAGTTCGCAAAATCTTTTAACGTTAAAATGCACAAGTGCCTTGATTACAGCAAAGACGCTGCTAAGCGTATGAACACTTACCTGAAAGAAAAGTTTGATGATGGATAACGGATAAAGGCTTCTGAAAAGTACCTGATACAAGTCGGAGACAGGAGGGGGGCTTGTATATAATATTGGCCGTGGGTATCGGATACCTACGGCCACCCTTTGCGCAAATCTAACAAGGTTATGACAAATCTACCAGGCGGGCTTTGGGTACTTTCTCCTCGATAATCGCCCTCGCCAGATTGACCCATATCTTGCACCTATCGAGCACGACACTGTCACTGCTGGCTGCGATTAAGTCGGTCTTTATCAGTCTGGCGTCAGGGCTTGGCAAAAGTTCAATCTCCCAGTTCCAATTGTTTTTCTGTGCCAGCTTGCCGATCAATGTTTTCAGTCGCCCGCTGTTCGAGACCGGGCTGTCCAGCAGCCACAGGCAATTGCCCGCATTGTGCTCTTCCAGAAATTCACCTATGAGTCGCACAGCCGGTATCGTTTCGGCAACCTTGCGGTAGGTCCCGTGTATGCTTGCCAAATCCCGGAAGCAGCCGTCACGGCCCTTAAAAACAAAGGCGCCGCTCATCGCTGCTTCAATGGTTATCAGGACATTGTATCCGTCGATGGCTATGGGCTTTCCGCCAAGCTCGGCCAACTTAACCTCCCGGCTCTTTCGGCTTATTAGCTGCTGGTCCGAGCAGGCGCTTCGCATAATCGCTGTTCTCTGTCTTTCTGTAAGCGAAAACTTGTCTCCGACTAATTTAAGGGCGCTTTTTGCTGCGTAATCTTTTGTCAATAAAAGTGAAAAATCGGCAAGGGCCGACCGCAAATCCGAAATTACAGCCTCGGCAAATAATTTGGCGTCTGCCGGATGCGGCCCTCTGTGAGTTCGTTTATCGGGCATATTAAATTGACTATTTGCTACTAACTATTTACTATTGACGTCTGGTTTGTTTCTTAACGGTCGATTGTAAATCGTAAATTGTAAATAGTCAATCACTAATGCCGAGCCATAACTTAGCGTATATCAAAATAGATGAGCTGGAAATCCTCGGCTATTCGGTCGCCGCCGAGGAGACCGTCGTCGCGATGCCGCAGTTGGACGTTTGCTTCGACATCGGCAAGGCCCCTGACCAGGTTATTCCCATAAACAATGTCTTGCTCACGCACGGGCATATGGACCACGCCGCCGGCATTGCGTATTATCTGTCCCACCGGAATTTTTGCGGCCAGTCGCCGGGAACGATTTTGGCCCCGGAGAATCTGCTGGGCCCGATGAGAGAAGTTATAGATGCCTGGTCTCGCCTGGACGGTAATAAAATACCTGCTAACCTTGTTGGCGTGAAACCAGGCGATGAGTTCCAGATAAAGCCGAATCTCTTCACGAGGGTATTTCCAACAAAGCACAGCAGGGGTTCTGTCGGCTATTGCGTAATTGAAAAGCGAAAAAAAATTAAACCAGAATACGCCGCCCTTACTGCCCCGCAAATCGTCGAGTTAAAAAAGCAGGGCGTTGAAATCGACTATCCCCTTGAGATTCCAATCGTTACTTACCTCGGGGACACCCAGTACGTCGATTTCTCCCAGCTCAATTACGTCGCCGACAGCAAAATACTTATCGCCGAGTGCACCTTCTATATCGACGAGCACGCCGACAGGGCGCTGGCGGGCCGCCATATGCATATCGCCGAGTTCGCCCAGTTAGTCAGCAAGCTCAACAATCAGCATATTATTATCACTCACACCACGCAGCGGACTCCTATGAGCGAAATCCGCAGGATGCTTAAGGAGACTCTGCCCGCCGGCATATACCGGAAGATTATTCTGCTGATGGACAGAATGCCAAAACAGCCTCGCAGGCTTTTGTACAAACCTGATGTGCAACGCCAGAGCGGCAATTGATAAAGTCCCTCAGGTTAACGCCGGAAAAAAGTTGAAAATACCCCGTAAACATGGGGTTGACAGAAAAGCACAATCGCGTCTAATACTTACGTATTGGAAAGAATATGCCAGTGATGCTGTAAAATGGCATTTGCAGAGGATTTCTCTGCTGGAAAACCGGGGGCAAATTTTAGAATGTGCGGACAGAGAGGACACCAAACAGATGTGCCTGTTATTAGCAGGGCAATAAAGGCCGTCATTCGTAAAACGCGAACTGTCGAAGTGATACACGCTCATATCCTGAACGTTGGCGGCCAAGGTATCAGGAGTCCTTGTTACCTCGTAGTCTGTTAAAAGTTCGGGATATTATGACAACACATAATCCGTACTAAGGTTACGTAAGAAGAGTAAAAATCAAAGTAAACTTTTTAATACAGGAGAATATTATGTTCCGGAAACGTTTTCTGCTATGTGTTTTTGTCGCGGTCTTAACGCAGTGGGTATCCATAGCCATAGCTGCCAGTCTGAATGTGGCGTTGTATCCCTATGTACCGCGCATTAAACAGTTCAGAACTGTTATAGAAGATGCTTGGAAGCAGGTTGAGCCCGATGTGCCAATCGTCTGGGTCGACGGTTGGGATGGCGGCTATAACAATAACCCGCAGGACAGTTACGACCTGTTTGTTTTCGATGCTACCTACCTTACCTATTTCAAAAATCAGGGCTGGCTTATGGGCCTGAATCAGGCTCAGGTTGACAATTTTGCCGATTTTCTGCCCTTTGCTAGGAACGGTGTACTTAAGGAGGATAAAGTCTGGGCCATTCCGCAGTTAGGCTGCACAGAGTACCTGATCTACAGAGGAAGCGACCAGTCTTTAACCAGCTCCGTTACTATGACCGAAGTCATTGCTGCCCTTACAAGATGTACCTACCACGCGGATACACCGCCGCCGACAGTTGGGTTGATGATTGACCTTTCCGGCGGTACGACAAATGCCATCAGTTATGTGAAGAGTCTGGAGGTGATAAACAATACCTTTCCGGTGCCACTGCCGGCCGGCACGGGTGATGTTAATATGACCGCTATGCGTAACCTGCGCACCATCTTGGCGACAGCCAGTCTGCGTAACGCCTGGTTCTCCGGCGGCGATGACTATCAGCGTGGACTTTGGTACGGCCAGAATCACGGCCGTGCCTATGTAGGTTTTTCCGAATCTTTGACGCGAATCCCTTCAGGGCAATTGCCCGCCCTGGCGATGAAGGTTATGCCCTGGGCCGACAACATAGCAGGTTTGCAGCACCCTCTCTTTTACTGCGATGCCATTGCTGTGAATCCGAAGACCTCACAGCGAGGAACCACTGACCTTGCCGTCAAGCTGGCAAATCTTATGGCCTCTGCCCCGGTCATTGTAAATTGCTTCAAGGCCCAGGGATCCGATGGGCCCCAGTATCTCACCCCGGTTCGCGCCACCGCTATGATGCAGCTTGCCTCTATGTATCCTATGTATGTCTCCATAAAGGCCGCCGTGGAAGCTGCAGGAGAACCAATCCTGCTTGATTTGGGCCCGAATGCAAAAACTTGGCTTGCCAGCATGAAAGACCCCATTAAGCACATGGTTATCGACGAACTGCAATGCTACTGTGACAAAACGGCTGGCCCTCCTATGGATAATGCAAAGGCCCAGACCGTTTGCCCGGGAGTGTGCGGCAGTGATAATTGGAATGGTCAGTGGACTAACATAGGCGACCATTCTGTTTGCGGTTGTTTCTGCGGACTTCATTGACCTTTTACGAATAACGCAGTATTAAAGATTGAACATAATACCAGCAGCGCGGATATATCCGCGCTGCTGGTAAATGTGCATAATAGAATTATCCTATTTATGGAAAAGAAACAAATAATCAGATTTCAGCGGCTATTTTTTATTTCTTCCAGCAGCTTCAATATCGGCCTGCTTCTTCAGGGCTATTCCCAGATTGTTAATCGCCGCCGGATTGTCAGGTTTAAGCCTAAGTGACTCATTGTAGTTTCGAATCGCAGGCTCATATTTGCCAATTAGCAGATATGCCAGCGCCAAGTCGTTGTATGCATCAGGCCAGTTAGGTTTCAGACGCAGAGCAGCTTCGAATAGCGGGACAGACTTTTCATACTCACCCTTTCGGGCGTAGCTTACTCCCAGAAGATATTGTACATCGGGATAGTCAGGTACAGTCCTCACCATCTCGGTAAACCAGGTGATTGCTTCGTTAAATTTCCCTTGTTCGAGAAGAACTTTTCCCTTGTGGCTGAGGGCCTTTAAGTACTCCGGATTAATTTGCAGCGACTTGTCAAACTGCTTGGCTGCTTCGTCGAGTTGGCCTGCGTTAAGCAGTTCCACTCCATAGTTGTCGTGCATTATGAAATTCTTTTCTGTCACCGCAAGGGTATGACCGAATAGCGTGCTGCTGTTCTGCCAGTAGCTTACTTGTTTGTGGGTACATATCATTAATATAGCAAGCACTATCCCCGCTGCTGTTCCCATCGCGAGTTTCTGATATCGCCTTTTGGCCAAAAGTTCACCTGCGCCCCACGCAGCCATAATAAAAATCCCTATCGACGGTAAATATGTATAACGGTCAGCCATTGCCTGTGCCCCCACTTGGACCAGCCCGATTACCGGCACTAAAGTTCCGAGATACCACAGCCATCCCGTTGCCAGATATCGTTGCCGTCGGGCAAGATAAATTACTCCTGCTGTTATAGCTGCCAGTAACACAAAACAAACTATCGGCTCCCACTTCGGCAGGCTGTCGGTCGGATGGGGATACAAAACCGCCAATCGCTTCGGATAAACCGTCTTAACCATATAGCTGACATAAGAAACAAGGGCGTTTGATATGCGGACATTTAAAGGGGCGGTCGTTATGCGAATGCTCGCGGGGACTGCTGCCGATATTTCTGTCGGCTTTCCCTTTTGTTGAACAGCGAAGGTAATTACGCTCAGAATCACTGCAAGAGCAAACAGAGGAATCTTTTCTTTGATTAGACTCCCGAGAGATGCCTTTTGGTAGCCGGCTTTTGCTGACTTGGATTTTGGCGAAATTCCCCCCTTGCTTTGGAACCTGTCCAGCGGCCACCAGTCAAGCAGAAGCAGTACAAAAGGCAGAGTCGCTGTCATTGGTTTCGACATTAGACCCAGACAAAGAAATAGAACTGCCAATAAATACTTTTTTATATCCGGTCGTTTTGCGTATCGCACGTAAGCGGCTATAGTCAGCATCCAGAAAAACCCGCTCAACACGTCCTTGCGTTCAGCTATCCATGCGACGGATTCAACATGCAGCGGATGCAAAGCGAAAACCGCTGCTACAAATGCGCTTTGCCAAATTCCCCCTGTCATCTTTTTCAAAATCCAGAATAACAGCAAGGTATTTGCTATATGAAAGAACAGATTGACTATGTGATGCCCCGCTGGCTTCAGCCCGAAAACCTGACAGTCCAGCATATGACTCAGCCACGTTAATGGGTGCCAGTTATTGCAGTAGCCGGTGGTAAATGCCCAGATAATTGAATTGCCACTTATGCCCTTATTAACATTTGGGTTCTCGGTAACATATAAATCATCATCATAGTTGACAAACCCGTTTAGGCGCACCTGCTCATACGCAATAAGCGTCGATGCAGCGAGTGCTAAGCTTATAAAAAACAAAACCTTTTTTTGCTTAATCATTTTACCCTTTATTTTTGCTGATACGGCTGGCCTGCTTTATAAAGCTCCAGCCGCTTTTGAATCTCATCTGCCAGCTCTTTTTTACCGCCGGCCTCGGCCGACTTGACCGCTTTCTCTGCGGTTTCTGCTGCCTCGTTGAATTTCCCCGCCGAAGCATAAGCAGCGGCTAACGTGTCCAGCAATTCGGCTTGCTCATATTTGGTAAGCTCGCAGGCATGTTGAGCAAGTTTTATAGCTTCAGCCGAATTCGCGATGCTCGTATCTTTCGTGGTTGCCAAAAACCAGCCGAGATTATTAAGCGCATCAATATTGTCTGGTTCTAATTGCAGTATCTTGTAGTAGTGCCCGATGGCCGGCAAAACTTGGCCCGCTTCGAGCAGAATACGGGCAAGACTGACTCGTGCCTCAACGTAGTTGGGGTCTAACCTTAGCGCCTCGGCGAATTGCTCAGCCGCCTGCTTGCGTTTGCCTTGCCGGATATAAACACCGCCGAGCTCATAGTGTGCCTCGGCCCACCCCGGTCGTATCCGCAAAGCTTCCTTAAGATGATTAACAGCGTCATCGTATTTTCCCTGCTCGGCCATCGCCACGCCCAGATTGTAATGAGGGTTGGCGAAATCAGGCTGCAGTTGCAGCGCCCTTTCCCATTGTTTTATTGCTTCATCGATTTTGCCCTGCTTTTTCAGGGCCGAGCCGAGATTATTTATGGCCTTGACATAATCCGGCTGTAGTCTCAATGCCTCCTTGTAGTGTCCGATGGCCATGTCAAGATTGCCTTTTTCAGCATAAGCCAAACCTAAATCGCTGTGCACCTTGTATACTTTATCGCTGGTTTTAAGTGACTCTGTAAAACACACAATAGCTTCGTCAATCTTTCCCAGATTGAGAAACGCTAAGCCGAGATTATAGCGCGCTTCAAAGTCTTCCGGCCTCAGCTTCAGTGCTTCTTTAAGGTGTGTGATAGATTCCTCAAACTGCCCCTTTTCGAGCAGCGCGTTCCCGTAGTTAGTTTGCATAACCTGATTATCTTCCGTCACCTCAAGCGCGCGTCCGAATAGAGTTAGACTGTTTTGCCAGTAGTGCATCTGCGTTCGGGTACAAATCAGCATCGCAACGAGTATTACGCTTGCTGTTATTCCGAGCACTGCATTTCGATATCGCCATTTTGCGGTAAGCTCGGCTGCTCCCCAGCTCACCATAATAAAGATTCCAATCAGTGGCAGGTAAGTATAGCGGTCGGCCATCGCTTGTAAGCCGACCTGGACCAGGCCGACGACAGGTACTAAAGTTCCGAGATACCATAGCCAGCCGACCGCGAGATAACGTCGTCGCCTGCCCATATAAATCACAATCGTCGATATGACCGTTAACATCACGGCAGAAACTATCGGTTGCCAAATCTGTAGTTTAAGCGGATGGGGATAAAAAACCGCCAGCCCGCTTGGGTAAATCATCTTGCCTATGTAGTTGATATAAGAAACAAGGGCGTTGGTTGTGCGGATAGTTACAGGTAATAAATCTGCCCCGGCCATAGCTCCTGTCCGTTGTTGAACAATGTATGTAACTAAACTTGATACTGCCGCGAGTGCAAACAATGGTATTTTTTCCGCAATCAAACGGCCCCACTTGCCCCGGCCTAAAGGCCACCAGTCCAGCAGAAGCAGAACAAATGGTAATGTCACCACCATTGGCTTGGATAATAGTCCCAGACTAAATGCCAGAACTACCGGCAGGTATCTTTTTATGCTGGGCTGTTCCGCATACCGCACGTAAGCTATCATAGTGAGCATCCAGAAAAAACTGCTCAATACGTCTTTGCGTTCAGCCGCCCACGCGACAGATTCAACGTGCAGCGGATGCAAAGCAAAAACCGCGGCCACGAAGGCGCTTTGCCAAATCGCCCCCGTCATCCTTTTTAAAACCCAGAACAGCAGCAAAGTATTCGCGATGTGAAAAAGTAGATTAATTATGTGATGCCCTGTGGGATTCAGCCCGAAAAGCCGGCAGTCCAGCATATGGCTAAGCCACGTCAGCGGGTGCCAGTTGTAAGCGTAAGGTGTGGTAAATGCCCAGCGGATTGACTCACTGGTTATTCCCCCGGTAACATTCGGGTTTTCAGTAACGTATGAATAGTCGTCATAGCCGACGAAGTCATTGTATCGAACTTGCTCATAAGCTATAACGGTGGTCAGGACTAATACCACGCAAATTAGAATGGCATAAAGTTTGTTGCGCTCTTGCTTCATCGGCAGAGGATTTGTTTTTTTTGTTTAGCCCACTGCTTTTCTTCTCACTTCTTTTTTGATTCGCTGGATATGTCCCCGGCCTAAGGCTTTTACTTCGCAGCCGAGTTCAAAATACCGCCGGATTTTCTCGTCGTCCAGTATGCCGAAACAGTCAATCACCGCTAAAGGTGCGCCTGCCCATTTAACTATCTTCTCCGGGTCGAGCTGCAAATATGGCTCGTGCCCGACAGCAAGTATAATTGCTTGGGCGCCCTTAAGCGCAGATGCAAGGTCGTGCTGAACGCGGATATTAACCAGCTCGTCCTGATTGCGGAAGAATCTTGCCAGCGAGTGTCCTGCTGACGGATATGTCTCCTGACTTTCCAGCTCATACCAGTGTTCGAGATATGGGTCGTGCACTCGCATCTCTGCTCCCATCTCGGTCAGCTTACGAACGATTATTTCCGACCCGCTGTAGCGGGTGTCGGCAACGTCCTGCCGGTAGCTGGCCCCGCACAAAAGTATGCGCGCTCCCGCTACCTGCCGGCCTATATTCCGAAGCGCGTCTCTCGCCAATGTCGCTGCGCGAAGGCCGCGGGTGTCGTTGATATCGATTGCCATCGGTGTTATCTTGAATATATCGTCATTGAAGCCGAGTATGTGTTTGTATGCCCAGTATCCTAAGCCGCCGTCTTTCGGCAGGCAGTACCCCCCGACGCCGGGCCCCGGAAATATCATGTTGCTGTGTGTTGGCCGGACCTTAATTGCATTTATGACCTTAATCAGGTCAACGCCGTTGCGCTCGGCAAACAAACTCCACTCGTCGAGAAATGCCAGTGTCGTCGCACGATAGGAATTTTCGACAATCTTTGTGGTCTCTGATTCGATCGGCCGGTCCATAACTGTCAGCGGAAATTTCTCTGTGTTGAGTACTTCCCGCAGAAATTTTTCGACGCGTTTTCTCGCTTCCGCGTTGCAGCCGGAACAAACCCGCCAGAAATCCCGTATCGATGAAACGTAATTCCTGCCCGGCATCACCCTCTCGAAGCTGTGCGCCAGAAGCGGCTCCGACTTTATGCCGCGCGCCGCAAATGCCTTCTTCATAATCGGCCAGGCCACGAACTCCGTCGTCCCGGGCGCAACAGTCGTCTCAATCAGTGTCAGGCATTTTGCCGACACCTTTTCGCTGATGGTTTTTATTGTCGCCTCCAGCGCGGCCATTTCCGTCCTGCCGGTCCGCATGTTGCCGAGGTCGTTCTTTGTATAATCGCACTGAACGTCCACCACCACGCAGTCCGCAAGTGTCAGGCAGTCGTCGTTGTAGGTGGCTACGAGCGTCTTCTTCTCCAGCACGCAGCGCTTTATCATCGGCTCGACCTCAGGGTCTTCCGCTTTCACAGGTGACAGCCCTTTGTTAAGCATCGGAATCTTCCAGTAGCTTCGTGGACTGGGACGCTGACAGCCGATGACAAACTTAGAGGCCTTGCCGCTTTTCTTATCGACGGTATCGGCGACAATTGCCGCCATCACCGCGCCGACAAAACCGACGCCCATCACTACGACGACTTCTTTGCCTTCGTCGCGCGCCGCCTTTGCCATGGACTCTATGCGTTTAAACTCTTTGACGTATTCGCCCTTTTCAGGCAGGGCAAACTTTTTACCTTCCGGACTTACTGAATGGTCGCTCATTGTTTAAACACCTCAAACTTATACTAAATCTTCTGCTCAAATTGGGCTTTATTAGCCCTCAAAAACGAATAGGACTTTATACTCTATTGACCGGAAAATTTCAATATAATTAAGTGCGTCCCCCGTCATTTAATCCTAATACCCCCATCCTGTTTGATTCCCCTTCTTTTTTCTTGACATTTCCGCCTAAAGCATATAACCTGTTCCGTATATATTTAGGAGGTCGCAAAAATGAGGAAGTTGGCATTTTCCGTGGTTTTCTTGGTAGGTTTGGGGGCGGCATTTCTAATTTCAGTTCCAATTGCATTTGCTGACCCGAATCTTATCGGCTGGTGGAACTTCGATGACGGCGGCGGCGATATCGCCGGCGACTCAAGCGGCAACGGCTACGACGGCACACTTGTCGGCGGCCCGACTTGGATTGCCGAGGGCAGCGGATATGATGGAAGCGGGTTTCTTGATTTTGACGGGACGGACGACTACGTCGATGTCAATTATGTCTCTGAAGATGCCTTTTTACTTCCGCGATACACGGTATCGATGTGGTTTCGTCGGGATACGGACAATGATGAGCGAAGCGTCTTTTCGCTTTTTAGACCCAACGCGGAGGGAAACTGGGACGACGCATGGCATGGAATGCTGATATCGCTTAACCGCGACGAGGCAGGCAGGATCCGTTATTCTCATCTGTTTCCTTTTGCGGCGGGTGGTGCCGCGGGCAGCACTTATAGTATTTATAGCACGCCCTACACATACGGCATCGGCCAGTGGCATCACATAGCAGCGGTAAGAGATTCAAATAACAGCAGATTGCTGTACGTTGACGGGGAAGAAGTGGGTTCAAATACACAGGACGTGGGTGCGTTTGATGAGCCGTTACGGCTATTCATTGGAGCAATAAGACCAGGTTACTTGAAAGCATGGGACGGTGCAATAGATGATGTCCGAATCTATAACCGCTCATTGTCACAGACCGAGATATTGCAGGTAATGAATAAGATTTTCATTATTGAAGGCACGCCGGTCACGGTGCCCGAAGGTTATATCGGATGGTTCCATATATCTCTTGCTTGGGAACCGGATGAGCCGGTAGAAGTTTCTGTGGCTCCCCTTTCAGGTGATACTGATATTACTGTCCTCTATGGCTCGACTCTGCATTTCGACTCAACCAATTACGCTGTGCCGCAATCGGTTATCCTTGTTGCAGCGGAAGATGATGATTATCTTAATGAGACAGCCGTTATCCGGGTAAGTGCAGTTGGTTATATTTCTGTTGATGTCGCCGCCATTGAAGCTGACAACGACCCAGTCCCGCCGGTTATTTATGTCGATGACGATGCCGATGGCGCCGATGATGGCTCAAGCTGGCATGATGCGTTCAATTATCTGCAGGATGCCTTGTATGCTGCGGCAAATACCGGCGGTGAAGCCAACAACATCAGGGTCGCTCAGGGTACATACGAGCCCGACCGCGGACAACACCAAACACCCGGCGATAGAACCGCCTCATTTGATTTGCAGTCTGGCGTAACCTTATATGGCGGCTTTGCCGGCCTTGGAATGCCCGACCCTAATGTCCGAGAACCGAATTTATACCAGACAATCCTCAGTGGCGACCTCGACGCTAACGATGTTTATGTAAACGACCCACGTGATTTAATTACTGAGCCGACAAGAGCCGAAAATAGCTACCACGTTGTAGTCAGCAGTTACTCCGATGCAACGGCTGTCATCGACGGCTTTACCATAACTGGTGGAAACGCCATGACCTCGTGGCCCTATGGCCATGGCGGCGGAATGTTCTGCTATTATAATGCAAATTGCACGGTCAATAACTGTACTTTTCTTGAGAACACCTCAAGATTCGGTGGAGGACTGGCTGGCAATTCAGGGTGCGATTATTTGCGCGTAACTGACTGCACCTTCTTACGAAACGCAGCAAGCAATAACGGCGGCGGGATAGATTTATATCAATCGCACTATGTGGTGCTGGCCGATTGCTCATTCATCGGAAACGTTGGCATCAGCACCGGCGCAGGTGGGATGTCAATTATTAATTCGAGTTCCCCGACACTAACCAACTGCATATTCGGCGAAAACTCGGCAGATGGCTACGCTGGTGGGATATTCAACAACGGCAGCAGCCCAACACTAACCAACTGCATATTCAGCGACAACTCGGCTCTCAATGGTGGTGGAGGTGGGATGTACAACGGCTACTACAGCAGCCCCACGTTGACCAACTGCACTTTCAGCGGGAACTCGGCGAATACCGAAGGCGGCGGAATGGTCAACGACTACTACAGCAACCCGAATATAACCAACTGCATACTCTGGGGCAATACCGCTCCAGCCGGGGCGCAGATATATAATATTGAGACAAGCTTTTCAGCTGTTACTTTTTCCGATGTTCAGGGCGGCTTCCCCGGCCTTGGCAATATCGATGCCGACCCCTGCTTTGTTGACCCTGCCAATGGTGATTATCATCTAAAGAGCGAGGGCTGGAGTTGGGACGCCGAACGCGACCGCTGGACCTATGATGATGTCACTAGCCGCTGCATCGACGCCGGCAATCCCGGCTCACCGCTCGGCGATGAGTCCCTTTCTGTCCCCGATGACCCGAACAATATCTGGGGACAAAATCTTCGCATCGATATGGGCGCCTTCGGCGGAACAGCCGAAGCTTCCATCCCGCCCTATGATTGGGCGATGCTTGCTGACTTGACTAACGATGGCCTTGTTGACTTGATTGATTTCGCCTATCAGGCCGCCGACTGGCTCAATTCCGCCGACAGCCAGCCGGGTGACCTCAGTCGCGATAGCTTGATTGGTATGGATGACCTTGCTTTGCTTGTCGAGGACTGGCTCACCCAAACCTCCTGGCATTAATGACAAAAAATTTCAATAGCTTTTACCCTTATTTTTAAATTTTGTAATTTGCCCTGCTTTGCAGCATTTTCCCGTACATTTGTACCAATTTCCCGTACATTTTTAGCAATTTGTACCACTTTTTCGACAACTCTTGTCCCCCATAGCCTAAAATAAAAGTTTAATTTATTTCTAAATCATTTATAATAGAGGGTTTAGCCCTAAATTGTTTAAGAGCTTCGATTATGACGCCTTTTTCGAAAAACCAGACCGACGCCGAACTGTTCGCTCGCTTCTCTGCCGGCGAGGAAGCCGCGTTTCGTGAAATCGTAAATCGTTACAAAAACGGCCTTTATGCGTTTCTGCGCCATTTTATAAACCGCCAGGACCTCATCGAAGACGTCTTTCAGGAGACCTTCTTACAGCTATTCACCAGCCGGGAAAGTTTCGACTCCGACCGGCCTCTGCGCCCCTGGCTGTTCACTATCGCCGCGAATAAAGCGAAGGATGCCCTTCGCAAACAGCAGCGAACGCCCACCGCCACAATAGGGACCTTCGCCGATGCCCAGGAAATGTCGTTCGATGACGTCCTGGACAGCCTTACTTCCGACAGCACAAAGCCTTATGAAAAATTGGAGGATGGCGAAGTTGCCTCGCAGGTCAGACAGGTTATAGCGGATATGCCGGAAAACCTGCGGGAAATTTTGATTTTAGCCTATTTTAACCAATTTTCTTACAAACAAATGGCTGACGTCTTAAGTATACCTATTGGAACAGTTAAAAGCAGGTTGCACACAGCCGTTGGACGGTTCTCTAAAGACTGGAAAACAGCTTTTAGGAGCAAAAAACCAGATGACCGAGCTAAATAACCAGCAGAAGCAATTATTATTTGACTACTGCTTGGGTTTGACCTCCGAGCAAGTATCCGCCGAAGCCGAGCAGCTAATCGCCTCGAACAAGCAGGCCGCCGAGATTCACTCGAAACTCAAAGCCGCGCTTTCACCGCTTAAAACCCTCGAATCTGAGTCCTGCCCTGATAGTTTGGCAGAGGGCACGATTTGGCGGCTAAAAAATGCCGCGCGTTCGAGCCAGCTTCGGCTGGAGCAATTGCTTTCCGACGAACAGGCCAAAGGCATTACCGATAAGAGCCGGTTCTGGAAGAACTTGGGCGAAATAGTGGCGACCGCGGCGGTGATACTGTTTGTCGCTGGGGTTTCAATTGGTCCTTTGAATATGGCACGTCAAAAATCCCGCCAGCAGGCCTGCCTGATGCAATTGCAGCGGATTGGGCAGGGCATAAATGCCTACAGTTCCGACCACGAAGGCAAACTGCCTGCTGTTGCGACCGCGATGGGCGCACCGTGGTGGAAGGTGGGCTATCAAGGCAAGGAAAATCAGTCTAATACCCGGCATATATGGCTTTTGGTAAAAGGCGATTACGTTCAACCCGCCGATTTTGTCTGTCCCGGCAGGAGCCAATGCCAAACGGCGCAGTTAACCCCTTCAGAAATGCAAAACTATAACGATTTCCCCTCCAAAAAATGCGTAGCCTACAGTTTCAGAATAAGAGCCAATAAAGCCGCGGACGCGGCTTCGCAGGGGCGAAAAGTGCTGGCGGCGGATGCGAATCCGCTTTTTGAAGGTTTGCCGAACGATTATTCCAAGCCGTTAAAGCTCCAGCCGGGCATAGATTCATTGCTTACTAATAGCGTCAATCATAACAATCGCGGCCAAAATGTTTTGTTCTGCGACGGCAGCTCAGAGTTCTTAAAGTCCCGCCAGATAGATACTTCCGGCGATGATATCTTCACACTGCAGGACACATCTACATACAAAGGCGTCGAGGTGCCGGCCCACGAAACAGACGATTTCCTCGCACCATAACTCAATTTTTCTTCGGCGTTCATCAAATCTCAATTCGTTAATTTAGGCAATAAGGGTAATTTGGGGTAGCATCAAACGCGCAAGTTCGCGTTTTTTGGCGGGTAGAAAGTGGTAGAAATTGCTAAAAATGTACGGGAAATTGGTACAAATGTACGTGAAAGTGAGACAATTTTGGACGCGCCAGCCATCATAAAAAAGATGTCGAGGTCTGCGCTGCACTCTGAAAAAAAATTGTCAGGTGAAGTGGAAACTACTGCTGATTATTCGGCCTTTCTCTTGGATGGGAATCCAGTTAAATCTCTTATATGGATTACACGGCCATTATCGACCGTAAGCGCAACCCTATTATTGAGTTGCTCCACCTTTGTTATTCTTAATGCAGTCGTAGCATTATTAGAACATCCTTTTTTCTTTTGTTCGTTATTCTGTTCGTTCATCCCTTATCCTTTCAGTCCTTAACGACTACGATATTACCTATTAAGTAGTTCTAAATCAAGTTTACTTTATTGACTTTTTGTAGCGTCCACGCTTTTTATGGCTTGTTCAGCGGGATGACAATTTTTCAAATTATTTTCAAGCCATTTATCCATGAAGAGATATAGTAAATCCGCTACGGCTGCACCGATTTCAGCATCGTATCTACTCGTCCATATATTTCTTGAGGCTGAATCTACACATAAAAAACCAAGTACATCATGTGTTTCAATAAGAGTCTTTCTGTGGGGGGTACTTTCAGTAGGCTTTAAGAGTTTACGAATGGGCCATAGTATCGTTGAGCGATATGGTAATACCCATGACCTACTACCTTGTATCCCTTTTCCATACGTTGTAAAACTGGAATTCTCGTACGCGCGATAGCGATAAGCTCTCGGGATGTTATTCTCCAAATAAAAGTTGCAGTCTCCACGGAAAAGAGAGCAAAATGCCGAATTACACGAAAGCCGGTCTTTATCATTGGGGTAAGTAGAATAATTCTTATTAGGCCAGTCTGAGTTGGAGTCGTGCACAAAAAGTTCTGCATAAATTTTTTCTCTTCGGTGGTCGATGTCTAGTCCTTGCAGACCTGCGATTCCACCGTCGACTTTCAAGAGTTTGATGCAAGCCCTTACTTTTGTGCCCGTAACGATCTCGAATCCAGAGGTGAGAGCAGACAAAATATTCTTTAGAGTGATCCCGAATTCGGATTCATTCATTGTATTGATATGATACATCGCGTCTCGCAAAATATGGGCAATAGGATGAAATATTCTAATTGCATCTGCATAACGAGCTTTGCGTGCATATCTAAGAGACTGAATGAAAGCAAAGATAATTGCCGCCGCCAAGTATACCAAAAGTATGATCACGTGCCAAAACTCGGGGTTCGTAGTTTTTGTGGTCGCAAGGAAAAAGAGGGATATAGTAATAACGGAAGCGATAAGGTTTATGCTTTCCCAAGGATACCTCCAAAAACGACCGGTACTTATACTATCGAGAAGTCTGTTCCATTTCTCATTATGATAAGCATAAGTGTCCCAAGCCATCTTCTGAGTCTCCCATCTACCTTTTATAGTATTTATCTTAGAAGTAATCTTAATTCAAGCATTTTTTGCATAATTTTTACGATTTTAGTTTTAATACAATATTTATGGCTGTCTGGTGTATGGGCTTAACTATCAAGATTCCAACCCCTCGACTTTTCACTTTCGTTCAGGATAAGCCGAAAAAAGAAAGTCGGGGAAAGGGGGCGGAGAAAAAAGTTGTTTATCAGGGACCAATCCAGATCTGTGTCATCTTTTTAACCAATTCCTCGCCACGAGCGATGATTTCGCCTTCCGTCCATTGGGAATATTTTGTCAATTCACTAGTTATGGTAACCTCCGAGACAGAATAATAATTTCTGCACTTTTCAGCAAATCCTTTGTTTTTAGCATCATTGTTAAGTTTCGTACCTAAAATAGTTAAATTGCCAATTTTCCAAGCGAAGGGCGCAAGGTTTTTACGATTAGGCCAATCACCACCAGCATTGAGCGGGAAAATATGCTCAAGATTTACTCTATCAAACCCTATCTCCTTTGTTTCACTTTGCATTGCCTTTGCGAGATTAGTCATAAGCCAAATAGCCTGCTTTCTATTTAGCTCTACATCTTTTGCATTTTCTTGGACTGTGGCATCTTGTGGATTTATTCTGGCCAATATATCTTTTGCAGCTGAAAGGCATTTTGCGCTTCTCTCTTTTGTCGACTTTTTTCCTCGTAATTCGCGTGCAGCTGCGTAAAGTGCTGTCTCAAGATCGGACGGATTCAAATTTGAGAGTACCGAGTGACGGATGAAAAGGGCAATGATTGATTCTGACAATTTAACAAAATCGTTGTCGTTAAGACAAGCTAAACCGGCCAATAATAAAGGAAAGCTTGAAGTTGCGTTCAGGTTTTTCACTAAACCTTCTACAGACTCACGAGCATCTTTTGGGATATCGTTATCAATATCGAGAATGGAAATATAATTATCGCACTCTTGGGCGCACATTTCTGCAAAAGACAGACTTTCGATTCCTTGGCTGATTAGATGGTTTTTCATCTCAGCAAACAATCCTCTGGCCTTAAGATCTCCATACATGGAAAGCCACATGTGCCGCAGGAAACGAGAAATATCTCTGCGACCCATTTGTTGCAACATATAGTTCCATCTTTCCCTAACTCGGTCACGATTGCCTTGGTTACCAGCCTTTTGCATAAGTAAATTTAGCAATAAATCAGGGACGGATAATCGTAAACCACGATCGTTCAGTGTTTCAAAAATACTATAGGCATCTTCCTCTGACTGAACAACGATGGCGACCATGTTCATTCCTTTTGTCAAGCAGTCACGAAGACCTTTTAAAATCTGTATGGATTCTATAAGTGGCTTATCTTTTACTAAGTACGCAACCTTATCATATAAAAATTTGTATGCAGACTGAATTAAGTGGTGTGATCTAAGTGTAGGAGTAAGATTTATGGGGGAATCCAGTTTAACCGTCTGCATAAAAAATGTCTCGTCTAGTTCTCCAAGATTAAGCGAGTATTGCACTGGTAAGGTATCTTCCTTCTCGACAAACTCCCGTTGTATATCTCTCGCCAAGTCTGCTCCTGTGTGGTTGGAACTATCGTCGAGTTGTCTTGCTATGTCACGTAGGCAAGACAGTAAAATGGTCGCAGTAGCAAGTCTTTGTTGGCCGTCTAGTAGGGTGATTGTCTGGTCTTCTTCTTGCAGTACGATGGGGCCTAGAAAGTAGGTTGCAGAGACACGATCTGCATCAAACAAACCTTTGAAGACAAGAAGATCATCCCAAAAAGTTGCAATCTGGCTATTCTCCCAGCTAAATCCTCGCTGGAAACGTGGAAGGACGACACTCCGTCGTTCATTATTTCCTAATAACGAGCCGATCGTTGCAGGACGAGGAACAAAACTGTTGCCCATAACTCACCTCAATTAACGAAATCATGCTTTTTCACTCGACATAAGAGATTGTCTCTGAAGTTGTTAAGACTATTAAAATGATAATTAACTGTCAAGATTCCATTTTGCGTCTTTTTGTGGTTAATTTTCGTTTGACTTTTCTTCAAAAATATGTTAAAATTCCCGCCAGTTTGTCAGTAGACGAACACATATCGCCCAGCAGGGCAAGTCTTCAGGGTTAGCAAACCCAATTTCCCTTAAATCGTAAATAGTAAATCATAAATAATAAATGGGGTTACTAATGCCATCCGGCTAAAATCTTGTTCGCCTAAGGCGGTTCAAACAAACATTTGTAAATCATAAATAATAAATTTTTCTTCGTAGCGTTAGCGAAGAAGAAAGCAGAGGTTGTCTGCCTTGAGTGGAAAAATCAATCAAAATGAAGTTAATTATGCAAAACGAACCCAATTTCCAAAACCCCCAAAATGATTATAACTCTATTGGCAGCAATAACTAACAACTACAAACTACGAACTATGAACTCGCAAAAACAAACCCAAACAAAGCCAATTTTACCCGCCCCTTTGGTGGGTAAAATTGCCCTGAGCGAAGTCGAAGGGCCTGTAGCGACTAATTTGTCCCGAGCGCAGTCGAGGGATCTATCAAAACAACTGTCCGCCATCGGCGGGACAAAATGCCGTTTTCAAGGATTAGAAAGTTTTGGTGTGGATAATCTTTCGAGGGCTTGTTTGGCATGTATGTTTTGCGGGTCCAGGGAGAGGACTTTTCGATAGGTCGTGACAGCATCATCAGTTTTGCCTTGCTTTTCAAAACATACCGCCAGGTTGCAGTATATGCCGGCATCGTTGGGCGAGATTCGCAGGGCCTTGTTATAGCTAATGACAGCTTCCTGAAACTTTCCCAAGCCGGCAAGGGCATTAGCCAGATTGTTCAGCGTCTCGGCGTCCTCTTTTAAGCTAAGCGATATCTCGTAATGCTCAACAGCCTGGCTTAATTGGCCCTGCATGACAAAGGCGTTGCCGATGTTGTTTTGCGATGCGGAATCGTTCGGGTCAAGCTCGATGGATTTGAGATAGTACTGCATCGCTTCCGGTATGCGTTTGAGGAAGAAGAAAGCGGTGCCGAGCTTATCATAAGCGGTTGCACTATCAGGGGCGATTTCGATAGCTTTGCGGTAAAGCTCAATAGCATCGTTGCTCTTTCCCTGTTTGAAAAGGGCCTCGCCGAGGCCTTCGTATAGAGAGGCATTATTCGGGTCGAATTTGAGAGCGGTGCGGTAGTGCTCGACGGCGTCATTGAGACTGCCTGCCTTTACCAACAGTATGGCCAGATTCTGGTGAGCCTCGACGTAGTCGTTTCTTAGAGTAACGGCCCTGGAATAAGCGTCGACGGCTTCGGCGGTATGGCCGTGCTTATCGAGTGAGTCCGCCAGGCCATAATATAATTCCGGTTCGTAGTCGAGCTGCTCGGCGTAGAAGGGGCCGGCGAGGCTGGTTGATATCGCGACGGTCAAGACGATAGCCAGAGCGGCAGTTAATTTTGTCCAATTTCGGAACTGAAAGAGGCGCCATATAGCGGCGCAGCCCGCGGCGGCGAGGACTGCTATGAGGGGGATTGCCGGGGTGCGGTAGCGCGAGGTGACAAAGACTAATATTACAGAGGCTGGGTAAAGAATGAGGAACAGCCATACCGGCGCGGGGACTTTCCGCCAATTGAAAATCAATCCAATGACAGCGAGGGGCAAGAGGACGCCGAAGGGGAAACCAAATTTGCCCGATTTCCAGAGGCCGATATTCAGGAGCGGGGACCATTTTCTGAAAAGGTAGATATCGAAATTTCGGGGCGTCTCACGGGAGCTTAAGAACTGGGCTGATTTGTAGAACAAGCCTTTGAGGAAACCTGCCGGCTGAGTGCGTATGTAGTTGAGAAGTTTATCGGAGAAGAATTTCTCGTCTTCGAACCTGTTTTTTGCGCCGTGTTCGGCGGGCAGTTTTGTAAGTTTTTCCCAGGCCAGTCCGGGCCTGATATTGATAGTTTCTTTATAGTCAGGATTATTGCCGATATAAAGATTGATACCGCCAGAAAAGGGGAGGAAGCTTGCCTTGCCAACGGTGCGGTAACTTAAGAAAGCCACCGGGGCGGCGATTGTAAAGAAACCGGCGAGCAGGAGCGAGAGACAGGGGACAATCTTTTTCGGATTTGTGCGGCGGCGAATCCAGACGAGCAGCAGCCAAATAAACGCTGCCGCAGAGAACGGGAGAAACTCGGGTCTTGTGATAATACTAAGGGCCGCGAATAATCCCAGAGCGAAACAGGAACGGAGAGTTGGTTTTTCGGCGGTTTTAATCAGGGCGAGCATCAGAGTCAGTACCCAGAACGCAGACCAGCCGGCCGCTAAAAGCTCACCATCGTAAAAGACGAGGGGCATATATAAGGCCACAAAAACGCCTGACAATACACCAACAGATTTATCGAAAAGCTTTTTGCCGAGGAAATACGCGAGGACGGATGTCAGTGAGCCAAGAAGCGCCTGAACAATCTTTACGGCGAGGATTGACGAATTTGTCAATTTGTAAATCAATGCGAGGAAGAGAGGATAAAACGGGGGCTGCCAGAAGAACTCCTGCGTCAGCGAACCGGTTTTAGTCAGGCCTGCGGCCATCTGGTCATACGTGAGCGAATCCACTATAGGCGCGGAGAAAGTCGGATTGTCGCTGCTGTCATAGAGGTAAACTGCCCTGACAAGAGCCGCCAAGAGGAATATCTTCAGAGCGACTTTAAATTCCCGCGACGATATGATTTTCCCGTGCGGTTTGCTTGTATGTTTTTTAGATATTTTGCTCATATTATTATGTTAGCATTCCAAACATTCGGGCACAAGATTTGTGAGGCGAAGAAATATACAGCAAATCCTTTCAGCCCGCTATGTTCGCAAGGCAAGTTTTCGCATTTCTTTTCAAGCAATCGAGAGGCAAACGGTTAAGAGGTGAGCCGGCGAATTTAGTCTCAAAGTCATCTTCGCTCATATTCAAAATAACATTTAGATTAAGTTTGGCCCTGTCAGGATAGAACTTGAATTGCTTATTTTTGCATACGGGTGCGCCGGCGTTGTAGGGACAGGCGAGGACACATTCATCACAGCCGAAGAGGCGAGCGCCGATTTTTGGTGCTAAATCGGCGGGGAACCGGTCTTTGTATTCGATTGTCAGGTAGCTGATACACTTATTGGCGTCAAAGCGGCCATCGGGGGTCAAAGCACCTGTCGGGCAGGCAGTCAGGCACTTGCTGCAGTTCGAGCAAGAGGATTTAACAGGCTTGTCGGCCGGCAGTTTGAGATTTGTCACTATTTCAGCGAGGAAAAGCTGGGGGCCGAGCCGCGGATTTATGAGCATACGATTTTTGCCGATGAAGCCGAGGCCTGCACGGGCAGCGAATGTTCTTTCAGCAAGCGGGGCTGAGTCGACACAGATTTTAAAGCTGAAGCCGGCACCGGCAACAGAGCTTATAAAATCAGTTAGTTTTCGCAATTGCTTTTTTATAAAGGGGTGATAGTCTTCGTATCGAGCGTAGTTTGCTATTGTACCCATCGGGACTGACGGGTCTGTAATTTCATTTTGTGTTTTTGGCGCGTTGTAGTTTAAGCCGAGGCATATTATCGATTGAGCATTTTTAAGCAGTTTGGCAGGGTTTGTGCGTTTGTCGAGGTTGTTCCGCATATAGTCCATTCGGCCTGCGCAGCCAGAGGCGAGCCAGTCGGTGAGGGATTTGAACTGGTCGCTATCCAGAGGTGAGGCGTCGGTTATGCCGGCCAAGTCGAAACCCGATTGAAAAGCTTTTTGCTTTATGTCCTCTGCCAAACCCATAACGTTTGATTATACCAAAACCGGCGGCGTAAATCACAAAACAATTGTAAACAAAGGGCAAAATCGTTATTATAGCAGCCGATAATTCAAGGAGGTACAAGAATGGCAGAAGAATTAATCGGGATAATAGGCGGGTCTGGGCTTGGGGATGCGCTGGAGGCGGAAATAAGCGGTGCGGAGCTGCGCGAGGTCGAGACGCCGTTCGGCAAACCAAGCGCAGCAGTTATGGTCGGCAAGATAGGAGAAAGAAGGGTCGCATTTCTCAACCGGCACGGGAAGGGGCACAGACTTTCGCCGAGCGAGGTTCCATTTGCGGCGAATATATTCGCATTAAAAAAGTTAGGCGTTCATACGATAATCAGCAGCGGAGCGGTAGGGTCGCTCAACAAGGGGATTGCGCCGGGTGATTTGGTGATTGTCGACCAGTTCATCGACAAGACGTTCAGGCGGCAGAGCAGCTTTTTCGGCGGGTACGGCGCGGTGCACTGCGAGATGGCGGAGCCGGTCTGCGGGCGGGTGAGGGGGCTGCTTTGCGAGGCGGCTGAGACAATCGATATAAAGACACATTCGAGCGGCACATATATATGTATGGAGGGGCCGCAATTTTCCACGCGGGCTGAATCGCTGATGCACCGGAAGTGGGGCGGAGATTTGATTGGCATGACGGGTATGCCGGAGGCGAAACTGGCCAGGGAGGCGCAAATCTGCTATGCTTTGATTGCGCTGCCGAGCGATTATGACTGCTGGCGGCCGCACAGAAAAGAAATAGACAAACAGGCGCTTCTCAGAGAGATTATTGGAAATCTGCAGACGGCAACAAAGAACTGCCTGAAACTTATCAAGGCAGTTTTGCATGCGGGTGGCGAACTTATTTGCGAAGACTGTTCGTGCAGGAAAAGTTTAGATTTGGCCGTGTGGACGGACCAGAGCCAAATCAAGCCGGCTGATAAGGAGAAATTGAAAGTACTTTTTGAATAGGTGAAGGTCTTTATTATCTCTTTTAAAAGAAAAGTTGGATTCGAAAGGACAACAATGAAAAGACAAATCCACAAAGCAGTTATTTTGGCAGTCGGCGTTGTTATTATGCTAATTGGGGGATGCGGGGGGCAGGAACAAGATATATCACAATCAGACACAGTAAAGAGGGAGAGATTGATGGCTGCTGAAAACAGGCAGCTGAGAAAAGAGGCAGAGCAACTCAAAAAAGAAAAAGAGGGGCTTATAAAACGTTTGCAGGAGGAAAGAGCTTCGGGCGAACGGCTACGAAGAAGCTGCGAAGCACGGTCGCAAAGCCGTTTAAAGGCTGCTGCGGAAGAAAAGTTGGAATTGAATCAGAAATATAAGGAAGTTAGAACCAAGGTAAAACAGCTTGAAATGGAGCTCAGAAAAGCAGAAGTGTCGAAAAAAAACGAATTAAGGGCTACATCGAAAGAAAACTCAGAACTGAACCAGACAATCAAGGTGCAGGTGAAACAGCTTGAAGAAGAACTCGAAATTCTGAAGAACGCGGAAAAATTCAAAAAATGGCAGGAAGAGACACAGGAGAACATTGATGGCTTGACGAATAGCATCATTAAAGACCTTGAAGAAATCGGGAGATTGAACGAGGAAAACGGGACGCTCAAAACAGAAATAGAGAAGCTCAAGAAAGAATTAGAAACGCGCGAAGCGTCTGCGTCTTCACCACATGCGGATTAACTATCCCGAACACATACGGTTTGTACGGCCTTTACGCAATCGGGCAGTTTTTCACTGGGGTTACGTTTTTGCATCGCTGCGGCGACAAGAGCTACAAACATTTGATGCGGTCTTAACGGCCGCGAAGTGAGGCAGGGATGGGCCTGGGTAGCCATAAAGAAGGGGTGTGAGGGGATTTCGAGGATTTGCATAATCGGCTGACTGGGGGCCTTTCCGGAAAAGACCAGGCCGGCTTTTTCCAATTGCTCAATGTAACGCGGGTCAACTTCGTAACGATGTCTAAATCGCATTCTGACAGAGGGGGCCTGGCCGAAGAGCTTTGAGGCGGTGGTATTTGGTTTTAGTTCTATGTCCCTTCCGCCGAGTCGCATATTTCCGCCGAGCCCTTCTATTTTTTTCTGCTCTGGCAGGATATCGATTACCGGTTCCGGGCAATCGGGCTGAATTTCGGTGGAGTTGGCTTTTTCGAGCATGCAGACGTTTCGTGCAAATTCTATAACGGCCATTTGGAAGCCGAAGCATAATCCGAGATAGGGCAAATTGTTTTCTCTGGCAAATTTTATACAGGCGATTTTTCCTTCTGCGCCTCGGGTGCCGAATCCGCCCGGGACGATGATGCCATCGACTTCGGCAAGGCGGGCGGCCACGTTGTCATCTGTAATGTCGGTTGTTTCAATCCATTTTATTTCCGGTTTGCAGCCGAGCGCAATGCCGGCGTGCTCGAGGGCATTGATGATGGAGGCGTAACTGTCGCGGACGGCGGTGTATTTTCCGGTAACGCCGATGACTACCTCGCGATTTATGGAGTCGATTTTGTCGGTGAAGTCGCACCATCTGGCCCAGGCCTTGCGTTCGTGGCGGAGATTGATTCTGTCCTCTATTTTGAGGAGGCGCAGGACCTGAAAATCAAGACCAGCGTCCCTGAGCATCGCCGGTATCGTGTAAATGCTGGCAGAATCGGAGAGACTGACTACCCTTTCGAGAGGGACGTTGCTATAGACGCTGATTTTTTGCCTGGCTTTTTCGGTGACGGGATGTGTGGCCCTGCAAGCGATGATGTCAGGCTGAACGCCAAGCTGCATTAATTGTTTTATGCCGAGCTGGGCGGCCTTTGATTTTTGTTCGCCGAGGGTTGGCGGCTCGAGGATATAAGTTAAAGCAACTGAGCAGGAACTGAATGGGCCTTCTTCATAGGCAAGCTCCCGCATCGCCTCGATATAGTAGGCGTTTTCCAAATCGCCGACGGTTCCGCCGATTTCTACAAAGACTATATCAGCGTCGGTTTTGGCAGCGAGGGTGCGAAGGCGGAGTTTTACTTCGCCGGTGACGTGGGGAATCATCTGGACGTCGCGGCCGAGGTAGTCGCCGTGGCGTTCCTTGTTGAGGACGTCATTGAAGATTTGGCCAGATGTGCAGAAGTTTGCCTTCGAGAGGTTCTGGTCGAGCATTCTTTCGTAGGTGCCTAAATCCATATCGGTTTCCATACCGTCGTCGAGGACGAAGACTTCGCCGTGGCGGAATGGATTGAGCGTGCCGGAATCGATATTAAGATAGCCTTCGAGCTTGATGGGTGTAACTTTGAGGCCTTTATCCTGCATAAGTTTGGCGAGACAGGATGAAAATATGCCTTTGCCTAAGCCGCTCATCACGGTGCCCATAACGAAGACGTAACGGGTCTTTCCTTTTTTGTAGCCTGGCGGAAGGGGTGAGAAAAATTCACTGTCAACAGAAACATCGCCGACGGAAGCTAATAAATCCTTATCTTTTGACATAAAATGCCTTACCTAAAGAAAATTACAAGTTCCAAATAACAAATAGCAAATAAATTACAATTACCAAATTCCAATAATCGAAACAGTTAAGAAATAACAAATCACAAGAAAATTACAAATCACAAATTACAAATAGCAAATAAATTACAAGCACCAATATCTAATTTTCAAAACTCATTTGGTCTTAAGTAAAATAGCTGCGAAGATTTTAAGAAGCTCGTCGGCTTCTTTTTCCAGTTTTATTCGCTCTTTTTGAAGCTCCGAATCCTGCTGAGTATCCAAAAGTTTCAGCCAGTACCGGCTTTCCTTGGCTTCTTTGAGGCAGATTTTAATTCTCATAGCAAAATCTTTTTTGCCGAGCGATTCATTGGCTTCTATGTAGTTGGCGCCGATAGAGCTGGAAGAACGGATAAGCTGCTTTCCATCTTCAAAATTAGCCGAGTTTTTGCTCAATTTAGCCACAAAATTTCTGACATTTTTCGCGAATTCGAGCGTTCGCTGTTCCAAATCGTATTGTTTTAAGTTTTGGGTACTGTTCATTACGTTAAATTTTCAATTTTATTTTAAGCCACAGAGTTTTCATTGTTATTTTGCCACAGAGGGCACAGAGCACACAGAGCATTGACATGGTGTTTCATAAAGTTTTAAAGTGTTTTCGTATTTTCTTCGGTGCCTAATTGCTAATCCATTCTTTCTATTGCATGCCGATCTCATCATATCCATAATCATATCTCGTTTGCAATCGTTGGTTCTGTAATGAAATGCCCAGAGCTTCTCGCAATCTAACGATATTTGTTCCAATCCATTGTTATATTTCCTTCGCTTAATCGGAACGTTGTATTCCCTAAAGCAACAGCCATCTACCCAAGTGAACGGTTTACCGCTCGCCACCAATTTCGTATATGCAGCAGGTGATAATATCATCCCTATCCAATCTTGCTTTTCTGTGAAGCTATACGCGTCAATGAGCGCTTCGCCAAGAAAGATGTTACTTTTCCTATCAGCGTAGAAGCCACCTGCTGTCAGAGCTCCTCGGACAGGCCATTTTTTGGTTACTATCATATATTCAAAGAAATGTTTCGCAGCTAAATAAATTATTCGATACGAGTTGATGGAATCATCCAAAGAATAGAAAAGGAAGCTATCGGAAAACCACAAGCAATCATACCATGGTGCTCCAATATTTGTTAGCTTTTCCC
The DNA here is from genome assembly GCA_028714855.1 of Phycisphaerae bacterium. Classification (NCBI taxonomy): domain Bacteria; kingdom Pseudomonadati; phylum Planctomycetota; class Phycisphaerae; species Phycisphaerae bacterium. The sequence continues at coordinate 374,039 of JAQTLP010000001.1, forward strand.
GTCTTTCGTTTATACGATTTACAATTTCGGTGTACATATAGGTGAGAGCTGGCAACTGCCCCGCGTTCATAGGTGTTTCGTTCTTGAATCCAAGTATATCAAAATAAGCGACCCAGCAATTGCCGTTTATTATCTTTTCTTCTTCCATTTTAATTCTATTCTCTGTGACCTCTGTGGCTAAGCAACCCCGCAATAAATTGCGGGGCTAAATTTTTCTTTTGTAACGTTTAACAAATTCTGCGTATTGTTCCGGGGTGTCGATGCCGTCGCAAGTGTGTTTGACTTTGGCGACTAATATACTAAAGCCATTTTCGAGTGCACGCAATTGCTCGAGTTTTTCGATTTTTTCTAGGAGGGTCTGCGGCAGCTTAGTAATTTCCAGCAGAAAATCTTTTCGATAAGCGTAAATGCCGAGATGACGCAGATAGTTTTTAAGTTTGCCTACGCCGGATTTGTTTCTGTCATAAGGGATTACCGAGCGGGAAAAATAAATCGCCTGGTTATTTTTACCTATTATGACTTTGACGATGTTAGGGTCGTAGATTTGGGCGGCGTTTTGGAAGTCGGCGGCGAGGGTAGCCATCGGACAATCGGGATTGTCGATTAAAAGCTGAGCGACCTTGTCGATATTGGCAGGGTCGATTTCAGGCTCATCGGCCTGTAAATTTACTATGATGTCGACATCGATATCAGCAACAGCCTCAGCGATGCGGTCGGTGCCGCTGGGGCAATCGGGGCTGGTCAGGATACACTCGGCACCGAAGGATTCTGTGGCGGCGACAATTCGCTCATCGTCGGCGGCGATAATTACCTTTTCGGGCAGTTTGGCTTCGCAGGCGCGGTCGTAAGCGTGCTGGATGAGGAATTTGCCTGTATCTTTGGCGAGAACTTTAGCGGGGAATCTGGTAGAACCGTAACGAGCAGGTATACAGGCTAAAACTTTCACAAATAACCTTCCCGGCAGCAGTATTTATAAAAAACCACTGCCAAAGTATAATAAACCAAAAGAACTTCTTTGTCAACAGGCTAAAATATTTTGTTTGCGATTTTGCTTGACAGAAGCGGCTGAATTTGATTCAATCACAGTCCTTTCAGGGAGTCGGTTCAAAACTTTTATCGTTATAAGCGAGGAGGTTGGGCGATGAAAAAGGTCATCATTATTATAGCTTTGGCAGCGATAGCGGCTGAGGCTGCAATCGCGGGAACAATTGTGGGGGTTGTAACAAACGATTCGAACGGTCTGCCGATACAAGGTCTGTGGGTTTATGCTCTGAAATATGACACGGGCGAATACTGCGACGGCGGCAGTACCAGTCCCGATGGTCTTTATTTTATAAGCGGTCTTGCAGCGGGGGCTTACCGGGTTAGTATTTCAACGGAAGGCACGGGGTTTGTACGGGAATACTATGATAATGAGGTTGACTACTGGTCTGCCACAGCGGTGAATGTTCCGGCCAGCGGAGTGGTGGATGATATAGATTTTAGTCTGACGGTCGGGGGCAGTGTTACCGGCATAGTGAGAGATTCAGGCGGCCAGCCGATTGCGAACATACAGGTTTCCGCCAATAGATATGACGATGATTATGGTTTTGGCGACCGAACGGGCGCCGACGGCATATATGAAATAGAAGGGGTGATGCCCGGGCTATATAGAGTGATGGTTTGGGCGGATGAGACGATTTACGCATCGGAGTATTATAACGATGAAATCCGTTGGGAAAATGCTACGCCGGTAAGCGTTTCGGCGGGACAGCAGACAACGGGGATTGATTTTTCAATCGATTTAGGGGCGTCGATATCAGGAGTGGTGAAAAATTCCGGCGGAGTTGGACAAGCTAACTTACAGGTGAACTGCTGGGCTGACGACGGGTACGGGACCGGCACGCGGAGCGAGGCAAACGGTTTTTACAGGTGCGGAGGACTGCCGGTCGGCTACAATTATAATGTCATTGCATATCCGCTGGCCGAGAGCAGCTATATGATTACGAGGATTACCGTATATGCCGACCAGCCGGTTGAATACGCAAATCAAGATATCATACTTGGTAATGGAGGGTTGAAAATATCGGGCAAGGTTACGGACAAGGCAACAACGCTGCCGCTGGCTGATGTCAGGGTTGGTCTATGGAACGATGATGTCGAGATATGGACTGAGACAGATACAAACGCAAACGGAATGTATTTGCTGACCAATCTACCGCCCGGCGAGGAGGTCGGTGTAAGTATTGAGCCTGAATCTTATTATGCCTATATGGGGACTGGTGATTTCGAACTGGAGGGAGATATTAATAATCTCGATTTTGCGCTTCCGGAGGGAGCGATACTTTGCGGGAAGGTGCTGGATGCAAATACCGCTGAGCCACTGGCGGGTGTTGAGGTAGAGTATGACAGCGAAAGGTATAATGTCGAACGAAGCACCTTTACCGATGCTGACGGGGTTTTCTGCCTGACGCAACTGCCGCCGGGAGCAGCAGAGATGAAAGCGATGCCGGACGTTGACAGCGGTTATGCGTGGAACCTGCCATGGGGAAGCGACTATGTGTGTCTGAGCGAGGCAGAAGACCGGTCCGGGCGGATTATTGCATTAGAAAAAGGCGCACTGGTCAGAGGATATATAAAAGATGCTGGCGGCAATGCGGCTGGCATAGACTACTATTACAGCGGCAGGGATTGTGACGGGTGGGACGATGCGGACGATATCAACGGGGATTATCAGATACGGCTTCCTGTTGGGACTTATGGCATTGCGGCGGATGACGAGGAGCTCGGGGCACTGCCTAAAATAGTTACGATAACCAATATAAACGAGGTTGTAGATGTCCCTGATATGATAGTTTATACTGAAGAAAACGGCGGGCAAATTTCGGGCGAGGTCAGTAATCTGGGCGGATATGCAAAGACAGGCTATTTTCTGATTATAGCCTTTAAGGCAGGGACTGCGCTTAGTGACCCCAATATGTGGTATACGGTTCAGCCGGTAACTGAAACCGGAATGGAGGATGCCGGAGCATTTTCCCTGACCAAACTGCCGCCGGACGTTAATTACGATATTTATCTTTGCGTAGAGGGCGAAACGCCAGATGATTTTGGGTCGATTGCAGTGCGTGACTTAGCGTTAAATATCGCTGTTGGGACAACCGGTATCACGCTGGAATACAGCTCGCAAGGGAGTACGGTGAGAGGCAGTGTAAAGAATACCGACGATGAGCCTGTTTTAGGCGCAACCGTATTACTTTCGGATTCATCGAGCAGCTTTGGAGGTATAGGGGATGCCGACTGTAACGGAGAATACGTTATCTATAACGTGCCGGCGGGGACATATACCGCAACCGCCGTACACAGTAAATATCGTAATACATCAACAACAGTGAACGTTGTCGATGAGACAGCCGCTGATGTGAATACTATCGTTATGCCGTTTGCCGGGGGAAAAGAAGGGCCGAATCTGAACGGCGACGGCAGTATAGATATGTTCGACTTTGCCGAGCTTGCCAACCAATGGCTGCGGTCCGGTTCGTTAGAGGCCGACTTCACTGAAGATAGTATTGTGGATTTTGCTGACCTATCCCGTATAGCCGAAAACTGGCTGAGCAAAGCGATTTGGTATCAGGAATAAACCGGCAACGGGACCGATAAAAACTACTGCCGAAGTGTATTAGGTAAAACGAAAGGGGGAGAGGATATTTTCTTTGCGGTTTGGTATTGACAGAAACGGCAAGATGTGGTAGAATAGTATAATGCAAATTAACCGAGAGAATTTGTTTGGTTGGTGGCGTCCTGCGGAATAAATCCGACAGGCGGCGGTAATTTGCTGTAAAAATATATTAAGATACATTTGAGAAAGCGGCCTGTTGGAAAAACAGGCCGCTTTTTTTGTTTGTATTTATAAGGGTTTGCGGATAAAAATTGCGATAAGAGGTAGAAAATATGGATGATTACAGGGAAATAATAACGAGCGCCAAAGCAGGGCAAATCGTGCCGATAGTCAGGGAGATAGATATTGACGAGCCGGTGGATTTCTTTGCCAAGATGAGCGACTACGGTCGGAGCAAGAATTGCGCCCTGCTGGAGGCGAGCGATTATTCAGCGGAAAATGCGATGAGCTTCGGGACGGCAAAGCCTGCGCTTTATATTACCGGGACCGGAGCCGATTTTACAATTAAAGCATTGAGCAATACCGGCAGGCGGATGTTGGGGTACTTGGCCGGCAAGAGGAAGAAAATCTTCGGTTTTTGCGAATCGGCGGAGTTCGGGGCTGATGCGATTACCGGCCGAATCAAACAGAGCGAAAAGACGGTAGACGAGCAATCGCGGCTGCAAAGCACGAACCAGATGGATGTGCTGCGGGCGGTCGCGTTCAGTTTCAGCCTGGCGAGCAAGCCGTTCCGCGTAACGTGCGGATTGCTGGGGGCGATAAGCTACGATTTTATAGACCAGTTCGAGAAACTGCCCTCCAGCGGGGAGGATTTGCTCGGTAATCCTGATTATGAATTTTATTTTGCCGACAATATCTTTTTGTGCGACCACAAACAAAATAAATGTTACGTGATTGTCAACTGCGTGATAACCAACGGCGACCGTGAGGCGGTGATATCCGAGGCGAAGGAGCGATTCGAATACTATTTCAATATGGCGAGGGCGAATGCTCCGAAAGGACAAAAATATAAGGGAACATTGCCATCTGCCTCAACTGATGCGAACCAGGAAGCGTACGAGAAAATGGTCCGCGATGCAAAGCAGCATATTATCGACGGCGATATTTTCCAGGTGTTGTTAAGCAGGACGAAGATAGAGCCATGTCCTGATGAGCCGCTGGATGTTTACAAGCGTTTGAGGAAGCTGAATCCGTCACCGTATATGTTTTATCTGAATACGCCGAGCACGATATTGATGGGGTCAAGCCCGGAACTTAACCTGCGGGTGAGCGGGGGCAAGGAGCGCAATGTGGAGATTCGGCCTATAGCGGGCACAAAGCCGCGAGGACGGGTCGGGGACAAAATCGATGCAGATACCGATTTCAGATACGAGGCGGAGCTGAAGCTCGACCATAAAGAGCTGGCAGAGCATATAATGCTGGTTGATTTGGCGAGGAACGATATTGCGAGGGTGGCAGAGCCGGGCAGCAGGATTGTTACGGAACTTTTGACGGCCGAGAAATACTCTGCGGTGCAGCACTTAGTAAGCAACGTTAAGGGGACACTGGCTAAGGGACTCGATGCGCTAAGCGCGTATCTTGCGACGATGAATATGGGGACGCTGACAGGCGCTCCGAAGATTGAGGCGATGAAAATAATCCGGCAACTGGAAAGAACCAAACGCGGATACTACGGCGGGGCCGTCGGGTATCTGACGGTGGACGGCCAATTCGACAGCTGTATTACCATAAGGAGTTTACAGGTAAAGGACCATACGGCTTATATCCGGGCGGGCGCCGGCATAGTATATGACAGTGTTCCGAAAACCGAATTCGAGGAAACCGAGCACAAGGCAAACTCCTGCATGCGTGCTATTTACGGGAAGTAAAAAATTTATGGCAGAAAAAAAGAGAAAAGTTTTGTTTGTCGATAACTTCGATTCGTTCACATATAACCTAGTGGATGATTTCTGCAAGCGTAACTGTGATTCGAAGGTTTATCGAGCGGATACCGATATCAAAGAACTCAAGCGTGTTGTTGATGAATTCAATCCCGACCTTCTTGTGATATCGCCAGGGCCGGGGACGCCTGATACGGCGGGCGTTTCGCTATCGGCGATAGATTATTTTAAAGACAAGCTGCCGATATTCGGGGTGTGCTTAGGTCATCAGGTGATTGCGCAATATTTCGGCGGGAAAATCGGTCATGCGCCAGTGCCGATGCACGGCAAGCCATCACGAATAACACATAATGGGAAAGGGATATTCGCCGGGGTGGAAAATCCGCTGCAGGCTGGACGCTATCATAGTCTCTGCTGCTATAACCAGGAACTTCCGGAGTATTTAGAGCGGACGGCGGAATTCGAGGGGGTTGTTATGGGAATCGAGCATAAGAAGCTGCCGATATTCGGCGTGCAGTTTCATCCGGAGAGTATTTTGACGCCAGCGGGCGGGAAAATAATTGAAAACGTATTGGCTATCGCAGTTGAAAGAAAGAAAAAGTAAGGCGCTGAGGATGGCAGGGATAACTGAATATATCGAGATATTACTGAAAGGTGAAAACCTGAGCATCGAGCAGGCAGGGGGTTTGCTGGATGTTATTTTTGAGGGCGGGGTCAGCGAGGCGCAGATTGCGGCGTTTCTTACGGCGATGCGGATAAAGGGCGCAACGGCGGCGGAACTTGCGGGACTTGCAAAGTCGCTGCGAAACCACGCAGTTAAAGTAGAAGTCGATATCGATAATTTAGTTGATACCTGCGGCACGGGCGGCGGTGTCGTTAAAACCTGCAACATTTCAACGGCATCGGCTATAACTGCAGCAGGGGCAGGGGTTTATGTGGCCAAGCACGGCAATCGCGGGATAACCAGCAAGTGCGGGTCGGCAGATGTGCTCGAAGAATTGGGCGTGAAAATAGACGCGGGGGCCGAGGTTGTTGCGGAATGTATAAAACAAGCACATATTGGTTTTATGTTCGCACCGGCGTTCCATCCGGCGATGAAATATGTTCAGCCAATCCGCAAGGGTCTTGGTTTTAGAACGGTATTCAATATCCTTGGGCCTTTGGCCAATCCAGCGGGCGTGCAGAGACAGGTGCTGGGGGTGGCGGATGAAGGTCTGATGGAAACGATAGCTGAAGCGTTGAAGCTGCTGGGGACAAAGGTCGCAATGGTTGTTCATAGTAACGGGATGGATGAAATAAGCACGGCGGGAATTACCAAAATAATAAAATTGAAAGAAGGCAAAGTCGAAAGTGATGAACTAAGCGCAGAAGATTTGGGAATACAACCAGCCGATATAAACGATTTGAAGGTAACCGATGCGAAGACAAGCGCCGAGGTTTTGAGAAAGATACTAAACGGCAAAGAGAAGGGGCCTCGCAAAGACATCGTCATCCTTAATGCCGCCGCCGCGGTAATAGTCGCGGGGTTTGCGGATGATTTCGAATCGGCAATCAAAATGGCGGAGGCATCGGTCAATGACGGCAGGGCGTTAGCCTGTCTGGAAAAGTTAATTGAGGTTTCTAATAGTAGATGAGCGGATGAGTAAATGCTTATAGTGAAAGTTAAAATTTGCGGTATTACCAATTACGAAGACGCAGCGGCGGCAATAGATATGGGGGCGGACATGCTGGGTTTTAATTTTTACCCGAAAAGTCCGCGGTATATAGAGCCGGCAAAAGCGGCGAAGGTAATAAACAAGCTGTCGGCTTTTACGGATATGGTCGGCGTTTTTGTGAACGAATCGGCGGAGAAAATCCGCGAAACGAGAGGACAGTGCCATTTAGACTGGATACAACTACACGGAGACGAGTCACCGGAATTCTGCAAGGAATTTCTTTCGCATAACGTAAAGGTAATGAAGGCGATACGCGTAAAAGACCAGAAAGACGTCGAGAGCGCGGAAAACTTTTTCACGGATGCGATTTTGCTGGATGCCTTTAATCCCAAGAAGTACGGCGGGACGGGAGTGAGCTTCGACTGGAACATCATAGGTCATATTGGGAAGCGTATTTTTCTGGCCGGCGGAATAAATCCCGATAACGCAGCCAGGGCAGTCGAGCTGGGAGTGTATGGAATCGATGTTTGCAGCGGTATTGAAATCAGGCCGGGCAAAAAAGACAAAAGATTAATGAAGAAATTATTCAAAAGTATACATCATTTGAGAGGTTAAGAGCCACAGAGGTAAAGTAAAATCCAATGAAACTAATTGTGTTTTTTATAGTGTGTATTTCTCTGATACCTGCGGCTTTTGCTGACGTGAACGTGCCGGATGGGAATACTCAATTAACTCAAGCTGCGAAAGACAGCAACCTCCCCGCTGGGCAAACCGAACATAAAGAAGATAAATTTCCGCTTCACATGGCAGCTTCGGATGGTGATATAGAAAAAGTCAAAAAACTTATCGCAGAAGGATATAACGTTAACATTCAGGATGATGCTAACTGGACGCCTCTTCACCGAGCTGCTTACTTCGGCCACAAGGAAACAGCAAAGTTTCTTATAGATAAGGGCGCAGATGTCAATGTAAGAACTAATATCGGCGTGCTTCCCATTATGATGGCTATAATGCACAATCATAACGATACAGCCGAGATGCTTATAGCCAATGGGGTCGAGAAAACCATCTATGTTGCGGCTGCTCAAGGAGACGTTGAGGGTGTTAAGGTATTGCTTAAGAAAGACACAAACCTGGTTAACGCCACGGCATCGAATGACGGTTGGAGTGCGATGCACTGGGCGGCATATATGGACCATCCGGATGTCATCAAGGTTCTTATCGAAAACGGCGCCAATGTAAATATCCGTGAAAAAAAACTTAACGAGGCTACTCCTTTATTCTGGGCGGTGCGCAAAGGCAGTTTAGACGCTGCAAAACTTCTCATTGAAGATGGCGCAGATGTTAAATTTAAGATGAAAAATGGTGGAAGTTTACTGCATAACTCAAGAACTTTCGAAGCAGCCCAGTTGCTTGTTGACAACGGGGTTGACGTCAATGCAAAAGACGAGAATGGAATGACCCCTTTACATTACATCGTCGATCCAATTGGAATACAAGGGATGCTTTTCCATAAAAACGGCGTAACCGCCAGAACTTTGAAGGCAGATTTTGAAAAACATCGCGGTGCTGCGGAGAAAATTACTGTTGAAATAGCGGAGTTGCTGATAACAAAAGGCGCTGATATAAACGCAAAAGATGAAAAAGGCAATACGCCGCTTTCTATTGCCAAAATGGCGAAGAATAAAGCATTGATTAAGTTGCTCGAAAAAGCCGGTGCGAAGGAATAATTAAAGTAAAAACGAGGAAAATATGAAATACAAAGGCAGGTTCGGAGATTACGGCGGCTTCTATGTTCCGGAGGTTTTGATACCGGTACTTGAAGAATTAGAGGGGGCGTTTTACTGCTTTTATCAAGATAAGCGATTTGCGGCGGAACTGGCGCAGCTTTTGGGGGATTACGCCGGCCGGCCGACGCCGCTATACTTCGCCAAGAGGTTCAGCGATTACGTCGGCTTTAAGGTTTATCTGAAACGCGAGGACCTTCTGCACGGCGGGGCGCACAAGGTCAACAATACGCTTGGCCAGGGGCTTTTAGCGAAGTATATGGGCAAAACCAAACTTATAGCCGAGACCGGCGCCGGCCAGCACGGTTTGGCGACGGCGATGATTGGCGCTTTGTTCGGGATGGAGACGAAGATTTTTATGGGCGTAACCGACGTCGAGCGGCAAAGCGTAAACGTTCATAAGATGAGATTGTGCGGCGCGGAAGTTGTACCCATCGAAGGCGGGACGGGGACATTGAAAGACGCCATCAACGACGCCCTTCGCTACTGGACAGCCCACGTTAAAGACACGTTTTACCTTTTTGGTTCGGCTGCGGGGCCGCATCCGTATCCTACGATAGTCAGACACTTCCAAACCTGCATCGGCAAAGAGGCGAGGCAGCAGTGCATTGATAAATTAGGCAGACTGCCGGATATGGTTGTTGCCTGTGTTGGCGGCGGCAGCAATGCGATAGGTATCTTTTCAGGATTTATAGAAGATAAAGATGTGAAGCTAATCGGTGTTGAAGCCGGCGGCAGGAGTGTAGCCGAGGGCAAACATGCTGCGACACTGGTAGCGGGGCGAGTGGGTATCCTGCACGGGGCGAAATCATATCTGCTGCAGGACGCGGAAGGTCAGGTTTACGAAACGGAGTCGGTAAGCGCCGGATTGGATTACCCGGCTGTCGGGCCGGAGCATTGTTTGTTGAAGGATACCGGCAGGGCCAAATATGTCGCGGCGGAAGATGATAAAGTGCTCGATGCATTTGAGCTATTAAGCAAAACAGAAGGAATACTTCCTGCGCTGGAAAGCTCGCACGCATTGGCGTATCTTATGAGCCAAAAGGGAAAGTTGAAACCGGAACAAATAGCGGTAGTAAATCTTTCAGGCAGGGGTGATAAGGACGTCTCGATTGTCGAGCGATGCAGAGGCAAAAAGGAATAAGCTTTATGAAAACATATAAACAGGTTTTTTCGGAACTGGCAAAAGCAAAAAGAGCGGCGTTGATACCGTTTTTTGTAATCGGCGACCCTGATTTCGATACGAGTCTTGCAATTGTGAAGACAGCTATTGATGCAGGGGCGGATATTTTAGAGCTTGGGATACCGTTTTCCGACCCGATAGCGGACGGGCCGACGATTCAGAAGGCCGATATCCGGGCAAGGAACAGCGGGATGAGTGTTACAAAGGCGAGGGAGTTTGTCCGAAAGGTGAAGGATTATAAGGACATCCCAATAGGATTACTGATGTATTACAACCTGATTTACCAGTACGGGACGAAAAAGTTTTTCAGCGATTTTCACAAAGCAGGCGTTAACAGCGTGCTGGTCGCTGATTTGAGCGTTGACGATGCAGATGAAATTATGTCGCCTGCAACCGAAGCGGGACTCGATACCGTTTTTATGGTTACTCCCAATACCGACGCAGAGAGAATGAAGCTAATCGCCTCCAAGACGACGGGGTTTATTTATACGGTGTCACTGCTCGGCGTAACGGGCAGCAGGGACAAGGTCTCCGGAGATGTTCGCGGACTGGTTGAAAGGCTGAAAGAAGTAACAGATGTACCGATTTGTGTAGGATTTGGAATCAGCAAGCCCGAACACGCAGTCGAAGTCGCCAAGGCCGGCGCGGACGGTGTAATAATAGGCTCAAAGATAGTGCAGTTAATCGAAGAGAATTTGGGCAAGAAGGAAAAGTGCCTGGCTGAAATTTCAACATTTGTAAGCGAAGTCAGGAAAGCGATTGAGAGACAAGGGTAAACTTGCTTCGTCCCGCTTTCATCTGGACTACGGACGGACAAGCTGATATGCCCTTATGAGTTCTGCTATACTCCAGGCCTGGGCCATGCAGCCCTTAGGTTTGTGAGGAGGGTCGCCGTCGAATATCTCGCAGATTTGTCCGAGACAACCATCTTTTGTCATATACTGTAACAGAGGTTTGATAAATTCGGACGCCTCTTTTTTGCTTTTTCGGCTGTGACCATAGACCTTCAGGTAACTTTCCACGAATGGTCCGAGCAGATACGGCCAAACAGTTCCCTGGTGATAGGCCTGGTCACGTTCTTTCTGGGAGCCTGTATATGTACCTTTATAGCGATTGTCTTGGACATTTAATGTTCTCAGGCCGAAAGGCGTGAGGAGATTTTTTTGAACCGCGTCCACGACGGCCTTTTGCTGTTGAGGTGACAGGGGTGAAAATGGAAGCGAAACGGCGAATATCTGGTTTGGCCGTAAGCTCGCATCAGCGGAACCATCGGGCAAAATGCAGTCATGGAGACAACCGGCTTGTTCATTCCAGAATGACCTGCAGAAACTATTTTTGACTTTATCAGCCAAATCGCGGTAATGTTTTGCGTTATCCATATCATCACGGCTGTCATAAAACTGAACAAGCCAGCAAAGTGCGTTGTACCAGAGAGCATTAACCTCAACAGCTTTTCCGTATCTGGCGGTGAAAGCCACTCCGTCGTATTTAGCATCCATCCAGGTCAGCTGCGTTTGCTCATTACCCGCGGTTATAAGCCCGTCAGCATCAGCGCAAATACCAAACGGATTGCCTTGATGGTAAGAATCTATAATGCGGCGGATTACCGGCAGAAGCTGCATGGTAAAGGTTTCTGAATCGCCGGCGGCGTTTAAGTATTGAAAAGCCGCGTTGATGAACCAGAGGGAAGCGTCCACACTATTAAAGTAGGCGGTGTCGCTGCGGTCATCGAACCGATTCGGAATTACACCCTCGTCAGCAGCTGCGGCGAAGGTTGCCAAAACGGACTTTGCCTCTTCGAATCTTCCGGTGGCGAGCAGCAGTCCCGGCAAAGATATAAAAGCATCTCTGCCCCAGTCGGCAAACCATGGGAAGCCGGCTAAAATAGTAGTTCTTTGTTCGTCCCTGCCGGGGGCAGCAGTGGAACGCTTTGCGATAAACTGGTCAGCAGCCAAACAGAGTTTTCGCAAATCTTTGGTTTTTGCGGCCGCGGTTATCCTGCTTTGATGCCTGCATAAATCTTCACGGACGGCTTCGATATCCAGCTTAAGCTCTTCGGCGTCGGACGCCGCCTTTCCGCTGCTGCCGAAATTCGCCCAGAGAACAATTCTGGCGGGCGAGTCTATCGAGCCTTTAAAGAAGCCCGGCGTCCATAAATCCTCGGTGAAATCCTGGCCTCTTTGTTCATCGATGCGATATGTGAAGTTAAACCACCATTGGTGGTCCTTTTCGAATTTCATAGAAGGGCAGCTCAAAAACAATTCGCAACTGCCCGGTATATCGTGGCGAATCAGCAAGCCGTCGCCGAGCCATGCAGAATAGAGGTGAGCGTAGGATTTTTGCAGTGTGTGGAAATCCCTCAATCCTATAAACGGCCGCAAGACGAGCTCAAGCGGTTTCTTCACGGCAGTAAAATCATATACGAGGGCAATCATATCCGCATCGCGAAGGAGATATACAGATTTAGTCAACTTGAACTGCGGCAGCTGGTAATCAAAATGGACGGCAGTATCTCGACGGAACCGCTTTAAGAAGTTAAACCCTACCGGCGCGAATTTTCCGCTGAATTCGAAGGTCGAAAGATTAAAGACGTTTCCATTTAATATCACCATTTCCATGCAGTTTGCCAGGGCCATTATCCTGTTGGCAGGAGGGTTAGTCGAGCCGATGAGCAAGCCGTGATACCTTCTGGTATTGCAGCCGATGATTGTTGACGATGCGTAGCTGCCGCGGTCGTTGGTTAACAGCCATTCTTTAGTCAACAAGCCCTCGACGTTTTTTTTGTCTGTTGGGATTGAGATGATTTCCTCGCTGTCGGTTTTTTGCAATGTCAGCACAATTTTACTCCCGAGAACATTATCATGGTAAAATCCAGCCCCCCGCTGCTTCAAGCAGCAAAAAACGAATTAAGACAAACAATCCGCTGTTTGCGTTTTCAAACCGGGCAGGCCATTGTTTTCCGACAGGCCGCAGGATAGTCGTTCATGAAGATTGCCCAGCACATTCATAAAGTTGATATAAGAATCGTAAGGTGAATCATAAGGGTTAAAATATTTATGCACATCACCGTCGGCGAAATATTTTGTGCACATATAGTAAAAGTGGTCCGAGGTCTGCAATTTTCGCCAGTCATTAACGATTTTTTCGTTGCCGGTTTTTTTGACGTCCTTTTCAATGCGGTACAACTCATGCAGCGCATTTGACTGCATTGCGTTTCCGAGCCAGGCGGAGAGGTCTCTTTCGATATCGGCCCAGCTTATCAGATGCGGCACATCAACCGTATCAACGGGCTGAAATGATTGAACTATCTCGCTGGGGGTTTTGAAATCGTTGTATGGATTTTTCAGAATTTCTTCCGGCAGATGCCGCATAAAGTCGAATATGCCCGTATCCTTCCACTGGTGCTCGCCGAATGTCTCGTAGTCCATAAAGAGGTTGATGACATTTCCGATATTACTGTTTACCCAGGCGGCGAACTTGTCCGCCGTTAACGGCCACTGCGACCAGCCCTTGTTGGAGAACCTGAAGGCAATATCGTCGCTGAGCGAATAATTTTTCAGCAGCAGTCTCAGCTTTTCGCATCCTTTAGGCCGGTAGAGATAATTTGGGCTTCTGTAGCCGAGAATGTGGTCTGCGCCTTCGGTTATTATTGCGTCGAAATTGCCTGTCGATTCGATTAGTGCGGCAAGGTCGTTGTTATATATCAGCTCAGTATTTCTGAAGACCTTTGGCTTTTGGCCGAACAGGCGTTCGATAGTTTCGGTGTGCTTGTTTATCTGTTCTATGAATTCGTTGCGCGAATAAAGATAGCTTAAACTATGGTAATACGTTTCAGCGAGGAACTCGACGCAGCCTGTTTCCGCCAGGGCGTCAAAAGTGCTGATGACTTCCGGCGCAAAGAGCTGGAACTGCTCCAGTAATACGCCGGTCAAGCTGTAAGCTATTTTAAATCTGCCGTTAAATCTGCGGATTACGTCCAGGAGCAATCGATTGGCCGGGAGATAACATTTATCCGCCACCTTTCTGCAAATGGCAGCGTTTTTATAATCGTCAAAATACTGGTCGTTTTTATCAAATACAGTATAGTGCCTTAATCGCAAAGGCTGATGCACCTGAAAATAGAAACATATTGAAGCCATATCTCTTATTCCGTATTACAACGACTAAGCCGTAACGAACGATTCTTCGTAAATTTTCAGACACTTCGCAGCACTATCTTTCCACCGCAGCTTTCTTGCCTCAAAATTGCCGTAATTTCGCAGCGTTATCCCTAAAGGCGGATATTTCAGCACAGCTATAATTTTGTTGGCAATCTCGTCGACATCCCAGAAGTCGACTTTCAGGGCGTGCGTTAAAACTTCCGACACGCCGCTTTGCTTGCTTATTATGACTGGGACATCGTTGTTCATCGCTTCCAGCGGTGCAATCCCAAAAGGTTCTGATACCGAAGGCATAACGTATAAATCGGCCATTTCATAAATTTTCTGGACGTCCTGTCCGCATAAAAAGCCGGTGAAGAGGATTTTTTGTCCGATGCCGAGCCCCGCCGCCATTTCGATAGCCCGATGCATTAAATCTCCGGAGCCGGCCATAACGAACCTGACGTTATCCATTACATCAAGGACCTTTTTGGCCGCTTGGAGGAAATACTCCGGGCCTTTTTGCATCGTAATTCGGCCTAAAAATAATACAATTTTCTCATCCTTGTCGTTGTCTGTTTCGACGAAAGCCCCGTTTCCATTGCGTTCGACGCCGTTATACACGACTTCCACTTTGTCGCCGCTAATGCCGTACCGGCTGATTATAATGCTGCGGGTAAAATAGCTGACGGCGATTACTTTATCCGCCCGCTCCATACCCATTCGCTCGATGTCGTAAATCATCTGGTTGACGTTCTCTCCGCTGCGGTCGAATTCTGTCGAATGAACGTGCACAACCAGCGGTTTTCCACTGCTTGCCGCTACAGCAACTCCCGCAGGATAGGTCATCCAATCGTGAGCGTGAACAACGTCGAACTGCTCGAAAGTTGCCAATTCGGAGGCAAGAGCGGCATAACGATGAACCTCATCATACATATTGCCGCTGTAGTGCATACCACTGATAGAAGCTGAAGCGGCATTGCCGCCATGTGTTTCCTGTTTTTGTTTTAGAAATTCTTCGATTCGCTGCTTGTAAATATCCGGGGTTGAATATGGCTGCAATGTTGAGGGGATTGTGCGAAATTTGACATTTTTCAACTCACTAAGCTTAAAAGAGGCAGCGGATGGCAGGGAAGTAGGTGTTAACAACTTCACGTGAGTTGTGTAAATACTCTCGACCATTTTTGGCAAACAGAAGATTACATCTACGCCGAGTTGGTCTAAGGCTTTAGTAAGTCCATAGCAAGCCGTACCAAGTCCGCCACTGATAAATGGCGGAAACTCCCAGCCTAACATAAAAACCCGCATATTATCCCTACCAAGCTAATCTGTGTAAGAGGTTATGAAACAAGAAGTTATAACCACTTTCTCCAAAATCTAATATCACAGGCGATTTGCTCTAAAGTGCCTGTAGATAGCAGAAATTCTATCGGCAGGAAATTACGCACTCTTAATTCCAAGATACTGAAAAAGCCGTGTTTTATGGTAATTTCCAACTAATAAATCGGGGTTTTTGCTGTTTTAAGTTCAACAAATTTTCTGAGAAAAGTGAATTTTGATGGTAATAGTGAGGACTTTACCGGCCGAAAGCCGACATTAGAAGCGCCAGAAACCCAATACGGCTATTTATTGTCAGGCAGTATTTATGACTGACTTCTTCTTCGCAAAGTGAGCCGAAGGACTGATAACTTAAACAGGTGATAATTGAAAGACGCAGTGACTAATACAAGCGTAAATGTTAAATTGCAAAGAAGCCGTTCCTCAGTAGAAAAAAGAGGAACGGCTTCTTTTAAAAACCGGTCTTCAAACGTAAACTCCGTCAGCAAAAGACGTTAGCGTACAGTTTGCCTGTTTCAGTTTTGCGAATTTTTTGCAAAACGCGGTGTACTACTACAGGTCCTGCGGCTTTACGGTGCTGCGACGATTGGCCTTTGTTCGTTCAATGGCCTTATCGAGCATGCAATAGACCTTATCACTGATTGCACCGAGCGCATCGGACGAGGTCATCATCTTTTTGCTTCGGACATAGGCCTTAATTTTGCTGGCCACTACTAAAGACTCTTTCTTTGCCATTTGTAAAAATCCTCCATGTCAAAAAGTTAAATTTTAATAGGCCGGTACCAAATCCTTGGTGCAGGCAACGTTACTGAGGGCTGTTATTACAGGAACCGGCAAGTATTTGCAACAAAAAAATATGCCCAAACGTTAAATTTTTGTGATTACAGGGCCGATAGCAAAAAACGCTTATGAAAAGCCGGTTGCCGGGTGATTGATAATTTTCTTTGATAGGCCTTAATTTTTTAATAACTCAGAGGTTTATTTTGACGAAGATACCTCCAATAACGGCCTTTTCACCTTTGGTGGACGCCGGAACTGACAGGAATATGAATTAGGTTTATAGCGGAGAAATAAAATGGCAAAGCGATCTCAAAGTAGTTCGACCCCTTCGACAAACTCGGGGCGGACAGGCTCACCATCACGAGCGAAGTCGAGGGAACGCCGAAAATCACCCCGCAGTTTTGGTTCGCAAAATAAAGCAGCGGCGCCGGAACTTATCGTTGTTACTTTTGCGGAGGACATGGAACAGGCCAAAGAGTACGAATCTTTGCTGTCGGCCAATGGTATCCCCGCTATGATAAAAGGACAAAGCGGAGAGTCGGCAGATACTGACGGCATAGCCGTAATGGTTCCGGAAGATTATCTCGATGAAGCACACGTAGTAATCGAATCCCAGGATGCCTATGATGATTTTTATGATTTTGCATTAGAAGACGAAGACGAAGAAGATGAAGGTGATTTCGACAGTGAGCTTTTCGAGGATGACTTTTGATTCTGTGATAACTCGCAGAGGCGGTTCGCGAACCGCCCTGCAGCCAATAAAGCAAAATATAAGGCACGGTAATAAATGGACGAACAACACTTAACAGAGCAGCAGTCCGGCGAAGAGCGCAGGAAAAATATTATTGACAGGCGTTTAGGACTGGACCGCCGGCGCGGTCCTGGCAAGCGCAGAAGCGAAGAGCGAAGAGCTGCCGAAGAAGGTCAGATGTCCGACGAACAATTTGAATTTGTTATGGCTATTGATGAGTATAAAAGAAAAAATGCAAGCCCCTTCCCAACATTGACGGAGATTCTCGAGGTGATAAAGACCTTAGGCTACCGGAAAGTAGCCGAACCGCAACCACTCGACCAGTCAAAGAAAAAAGAAAAACAAACCCAAACAGCAAGATAATTCTACCCTTAATAATTAACTCGAACCCGCCGCTTTTTTTTCGCAACTTAACAAAATCGAAAATTTTAATCACCCTGATTTGGAGAGGGCAGGGGACGGGAAAAGTAAAAAAATAAGAGCAGAAGGGTGAAAGGCGGTTTGGTTACCGGCCGATATTGAAGTTAACCGTTAGTCGTTTGCGGATAGTCAGTTAGGTCCGGTAAGGTCGGGGGTAATTTTTCGCCCGCGAGGGCCGAGGCAGGGATGCGGGGGAAAAACCTTGCTAACCGCGAGGAAAT
The DNA here is from genome assembly GCA_028714855.1 of Phycisphaerae bacterium. Classification (NCBI taxonomy): domain Bacteria; kingdom Pseudomonadati; phylum Planctomycetota; class Phycisphaerae; species Phycisphaerae bacterium. Next base: position 391,848 of record JAQTLP010000001.1, read on the forward strand.
CATATATAATCAGTCGGTAACCAATTTTATTAGGAGATACATGATGAAAAGTGTAACACACTCCCGGGGGATTGTTGTTTTATCAACCATATTATTAACTGTGTTAAGTCTGGCCCAGCCGGCGTTCAGCGACGTCGGGATTCTCGGCGACTGGGTAACAGGATTAACTCACGCAAAGGAGGCGGGCAGCAACCGAGTTCTGATACTCATTGCGCAGGCAGAGTATTCATCCTC